>JAAXHE010000010.1 GCA_012271065.1 Candidatus Latescibacterota bacterium | reverse complement strand
GTTTATACGAATCCCATTGGCGTCGATCACGATACCGTCAAGAACGGCAATGCGATGATCCTGGACCCGTTCGGCGAAATCCTGGTCGAGTCGGAGGCGCTGGAGGACGACGTCGTTGTGGGGTTGCTCACGCCCGACAAGATACCGGTCTCCTCCGGGTACCGCTATCTGCGCGCGCGCCGCCCCGACCTATACGGCGAACTGGCGGAACCCCTTCCGCCGGACATGCAGGGAGGCACGAATCCGGGGTGGAAACTGAAGGAACCCGAATAAATATGGATGGACAGGATCGACAGGATAANNGCGTCCCTTGTGGGCGCCCGGCCTCTGGCGGCGGGATCAGCAGAAAGGGAAAGATGGCGCAGCGTTCCGCACCTCACGCGGAGTCCGAACCCCAAACCGCACAGCAAACCGACGCGGTGACGCTTCGCGCCGTCGGCATCGGCCTGCTGCTCGAGCTTGTCGTCAATTTCTGGATTTCAACCACCGAATACGTCATCCACGCTTCGCGGATGCAGCTCTCCTTCTTCCCCCTTGCCCTCTTCGCCGCCTTCCTCGTGCTGGTCATCGTCAACGGCTTCGTCCGCCGTCTCCGTCCGCACAGCGCCCTGCAGTCGTCCGAACTGCTCACCATCCTGGCGATGGGGTTCGTGGGCGCCGTGGTGCCCACCTCAGGCATCACGGGATTTCTCTTGGGCATTCTTTCGGGGGTCTACTATTTCGCCACGCCCGAGAACCAGTGGGCCAACTATCTCCATCCCAATATACCGGGATGGGCCGTACCCTCGAACGAAAACCATGCGATGACCTGGTTTTACGAGGGGCTGCCCGAGGGGCAGCAAGCGCCGTACCGGGCCTGGATTGCTCCTTTGATCAGCTGGATCTTTTTTCTGCTGGCCCTATGCACGCTCCTGTTCTGTATTTCGGTAATCCTCCGCAAGCAGTGGGTGCGGAACGAGCGCCTGGTCTTTCCGCTGGCTTCCGTGGGGGCTACGCTCACGCGCGGGAGCCGCGGCGGTTTTCTTCCGGATGCCCTGCGCGGCGGCCTCTTCTGGGGCGGCTTCGGCGTGGGATTCGGCGCCATTTCCTGGAATATCCTCAACTATTTCTGGCCCGTCGTGCCCAAAATCCCCTTGCAGGGCAAGTGGGTCGTCTTTGCGAAAGGCTTTCCGCGCGTCAATACCCGCATCAACTTTCTGACGGCTGGATTCGCGTACTTCGCCAACCTGAATATCCTGTTTTCCATCTGGGTTTTCTTCGTGCTGTTTTTCTGGTTCGAAAACGGCATTATCAATCGCATCGGATACGTGATCCCGCGCAAGCCGCTCAACTTCTCTGCTGAAACCGAGGTCACGGCCTGGCAGGGCTTCGGCGCGCTGACGGTGCTGGTGCTGTGGAACCTCTGGACCGCCCGCACCCATATCAGGGCCGTCTTCGCCAGGGCATTCGGGAAAGGTGACGCCGACGACGCCGGTGAACTGCTCTCGTACCGGTTTGCCGTGTTCGGACTCATCGGCAGCCTCGTCTTCGTCTGCGCCTTTTTCTCCCAACTCGGCATGCAGGGGAAACTCGTCGCGCTTCTCGTGCCCGCCCTGATCGTCAACTACCTCTCCATCGCCCGAATCGTCTGTGAGACCGGTCTGGCGTATATGCGTACCACGTTGACCGAACAGTACGCCGCCCTTTACACGATCGGCACCTCCGCGCTTTCGCCCTCGAGCATGTCCGGCATCAGCCTCACGTACAGCCTCGTCTGCCAGGGGAAGGGGACCTTTATGTCGCCCTTCATGCACGTGGTCCGACTCGCGGACCTCATCCGCCGGAACCGGCGACGGCTTGTGCCCGCCCTGGCGCTGGTCGTGGTCGTGGGCCTCGCGGCCGACTTCGCCCTCACCATCTTCCTGGGTTATCGGACCGGCGCGTTCAATTTCAACGCCTGGCCCTTCTCCAGCGC
>JAAXHE010000095.1 GCA_012271065.1 Candidatus Latescibacterota bacterium | reverse complement strand
GTTGACTCTAAACCGATCACGTATGAGAAAACGACAGAAGTAATCGTCAGAGCTACAATAAGATTGAAACGCTTTCTAAGAGCAGAGAATAAAATACCGCGAAAGAGTATTTCTTCAAAAATTGGACCTGCAATAAATGGAACAGTGACGAATAGAATCCAAATTTCGAATTCGAAAGATAACAACCTTGAACTGTAATCGGATACATATTCAGGCCATAAGATTATGACAGGAACTATTGTCAGCATTGATTTCAGAGCACCTATTATACTTCCCGTAACTAAATATAACCTCCAGTCATAAAACGATAATCCTATTTCAAAATAAGAAGATTTATACTTCCTTTTCAGAAAAAGACCAATGATTAAAATTGTGGCAATATACAACAGCAGCAAAAGAGAATAATTCCCCAACCGTTTAAGATAGTTGGGATCAATCGGCACCAGAATACTTGCAGCTTTTGAGGATACTTTTGTAAGATAAATAAGAAGAGACGGATATTCTGCCAGAACCTCCGCAGCAGCCGACCATAAGAAAAAGATGAGAAAGGGGAAAACAATACCCCAGGTATATCCCCATTTTGTACTCCAACCTCTCTGTGAAATGGTGCATCTGAATGGCTTGTATACAAGCCTATTAAATAAAATCTCTACAGAATACGTTCGATCCACTCAATAAGTCCTTTTTTAAGTCCATCAAGAGGTATCTTAATGGTCGGACAAGGCCGTCATGCTCCCGGGAACACGGGCGTCTCGCCCTCGACAGCAAGCAGGGAAAGGGCAACCACGAGGGTTGCCCCTACGACAATCCAAATCCCGTCCACATCCACCATCCCGCAGGGGCGGTTCGCGAACCGCCCCTGCATCCCCATGCCTTCGGCGAGGAAGCGAGTGTGAAGGTGGGGCAGACATTCCTGTCTGCCCTTAACATTACCTCCTCTCGCCCTACTCCTTCTTCACGATCTTCTGTTCGAACGAAAAAACATTTGCGCTGTGTGGATCGACCCTCACCTTGATCCAGTTCACGTCCGATTGCCCAAAGGTCTCCACACGCGTGAAATTCCAGAGTCGCCTGCCATCCGCCTTGCGGCGCAGAGGCTTGTCGATCCGAAAATAGTGCGAGTCCCCGTGCGCCAGCACCACGGGCCGTCCGAACCGCCCGGTCTCCTCCCGCAACACGTCCAGAATGGCCATATAGTGAGGCGGGTCCGGGGCCCATCTCCGCTCCAATCCCATCGACGCGTGCAGCGTCAGAAACAGCCCCTTGCCCGACCCGGCCGCCCGGGAAAACGCCCTCCGAAGCCAGACGATCCCCGCCCTGGTCCTGCGCTCGACCTCCGCATCATGTTTCCCGGTCCTCACAGACGCCGGCTTTACATCGGTCGAAGCGGGCTGCTGAAAGGGCGCCAGCCCGTTTTTGCTACCCACAATGTGAACCGTCGCAAAATGGACCCCCGCGCGCTCCCAGCGGACATTCTCCCGAAACGCCCTGTATGCGGGTGAGGCTGCCTGGGATTCCACCTCCATCGGTCGCTTCCCCAGGGTCATCCCCACACGGGGATAGAAAAGCGACCGCAGTTTCTGCAGGCGTTCCAAAGGGTCGAACCTGCCGGCGCTCTTGCGGTGACAGTCCGTCCATTCGTTGTCGCCCGGCGTCAGAATGAAGGCATCCTCGAAGCGGGCGAACCTCGCCAGACGTTCTTCGAGAAACGCGTCCGTGCACGGCTGTGCGCCTGTTTTGATGTCACCCGCGTGGATAACCCACCGGACATCGTGGTCCGCGTTAATCTGGTCAATCACCGCCTCGAACCACAGGCTGTCGCTGTTGGCATAGGGTGTATCGCCGATCAAGGCGAACGCATAGGTCTCACCGCCAATCCCACTCTGGCACAACATCAGAACAATCGCCGGGACCATAACCGGGAGCCAAAAACCCGGTCTGGTCCTCCGCCTGTGGCTGCCTGCAAGACCGTCCGTTCTCATGGAGTGGCTCCGTTCGTGTCGAAGCGCTCGAGCAAATCACTCAGGCCTGCCAACGCCACCACCTCGCCGTCTCGTCGGGACTGCCGGTCCACGCCTCCATACACCACAGCCCGGACGGAGATTTGTGGCAACAGCTCTGCGGTCCGATTGAGCGCATCGAAATAATCGGAAGCAATGGTCGCACCGGACTTGATCTCGATGGCGCCGATGCGGTTGCCGTTCTCATACAGAAGGTCGCACTCCAGACCCCGCGCGTCGCGGAAGAAAGACAGATTGGATCGATATCCCCGATTGAACCGGTGCTTGAGTGCCTCCGCCACCACCGCATTCTCGAACAGCGCGCCGCGCAGGGGATGGGTGGCAATCTGCCCGGCATGCTCGATACCGATGAGATAGCTCGCCAGCCCGACATCGTAGAAGTAGAGCTTGGGTGATTTGACCAGGCGCTTGCGAATATTGGCATAAAACGGCGGAAGCTGAAAAAGCACATAGCTCGCTTCCAGGATCGCGATCCAGTGTCGCGCCGTGGTGTGAGACACGCCCGCGTCCGCGCCCAGAGAGGAGAGATTGGCCAGTTGTCCCACGCGCCCGGCGCACAGGCGGACGAACCGACGGAAGCTGGAAAGGTTGCGGATCTCCCCGATCTGGCGCACATCGCGCTCAACGTAGGTCTCAAAATAATCGCCCAGCGCCTGATGCGGTTCGAGTTTCTGATCGTGGATTCGGGGATAGAAACCGGAGTACAGGATGTCGTCCACCCGGTCGCTCGCGCCCGTTCGGCACCGTTCGGCCAGCGAGAATGGCAGCAGGCGGAGCAGCGCCGTACGTCCTGCCAGCGACTGGCTGATCGAACCGGAAAGCCCGAACTGCTCGCTACCGGTGAGTACGAAGAGGCTGTTCCGGCCTTTCTCATCGGCCAGGACCTGCAGGTAGGACAGGAGCTCCGGTACGCGCTGGACCTCATCCAGGATGGCGCCATCGTCCAGCCGCGACAGAAAACTCCGGGGGTCCGATTCAGCAAACTTCCGCTGGTCGGGCGCTTCCAGATTGACGTACTTGAGATGGGGAAACGCAGCGCGGCAGAGCGTGGTCTTGCCCGACTGGCGTGGCCCGGTCACGGTCACAAAGGGGTATTGTTGAAACAGCGTGACCAGACGGGGTGTCATCTCGCGTTTGATCATAGTACCGCCAAAGGTACTGGAAAAGTGAGCAAATTGCAAGTTCTACTTTCAATTTTATCATCCAGGACCCAAAACCCGGGGGCACGGGCGTCTCGCCCTCGACAGCAACCGCCCCTGCATCGTCCCTCCGTTACCCGCCCCCCCTTGAAAATCTCCAACAACTCTATTGCCAATACCTGAAGTGTATCGTATGTTTAAAGTAGCTGTCCGCTCATCACCGGTGCCCCTCTTCCGTTTTATTCACATGGATGGACAGGATGAACAGGATCTACGACGCCATTGTCATCGGCGGCGGCATCGTTGGCATGTCCACCGCCTACCACCTGGTCTGCGGTGGCGCCAGCACCCTGCTCATCGACCGGAAAGACACGGGTCGCGCCACCGACGCCGGCGCGGGCATTCTGTCCCCCGCCACCAACACCCGCGACCCGGACCCGTGGCTGCGTCTCGCCTCCCTCGCCGTCAAATATTACCCCGGACTGATCCAGAACCTGCGGGCCGAACAGGACGGCGAGACCGGCTTTGCCACCTGCGGCATGATGATCGTCGCCGTCTCGGACGACGAACGCCAACCCTTTGCCATTGCCCGTCAACGCATCTTCAACCGCCGTACCCGCCGCGGCGAACCCGCTGCCGCGGACCTCTACGAAATCTCATCCGAAGAAGCCCGCAGCCGCTTCCCCGCCCTGGCCGACGTCCAGGGCGCCATCTACTACCGCGAGGCCGCCCGCGTTGACGGCCGACGCCTCACAGCCGCCCTGCGCCGTGCCGCCGAAGCCCGGGGACTCGCCGTCCAACACGCCGGCGTTGAACGCCTGCACACCCGGAACGACGCCGTAACCGGTGTTATCACGGACGGCCGGACCATCCCGGCCGGCAGGGTGGCGATCGCCGGCGGCGCCTGGTCGCACGCATTCGGCCGCCAGCTGAACGTTCACATCCCCGTAGAACCCCAGCGCGGTCAGATCATCCACCTGGGCCTGCCCGCTACCACCGATACCTCGTCGTGGTGCATCATCACCGCCCTTCGCGGCCACTACATGGTACCCTGGCCGGACAACCGGGTGGTCGTCGGCGCCACGCGTGAAACCGGGTCCGGCTTCGCCCCCCGCACCACGGCCGCCGGAGTCCGGGAGGTCCTCTCCGAAGCGCTCCGGGTGGCGCCCGGCCTGGCCGCGGCTGAAATCCGTGAAATCCGCGTCGGCCTGCGCCCCTGCACGGAAGACCTCCTGCCCGTACTCGGCCCCGTCCCCAGCACCCGGAACGTCTACCTCGCAACCGGGCACGGGCCCACCGGCCTGCAGCTGGGCCCGTACAGCGGCAAACTCATCGCCGACCTCATGCTCAACAAAGACCTCACAACCGACATCGACCCCTATCAAATCACACGATTCCTGTCCTGAAATCACGCACGGAACCGCCTGTGTCACACAAAACCTTCAAAGCGCTGGTCGTACACCACGAGAACGACGCCTATGTCCGACGCGTCCAGCACCGGTCCATCGATGACCTGCCCCCGGGCGACGTCCTGATCAGGGTCCACTACGCCTCCCTCAACTACAAAGACGCCCTCTCCGCCACAGGCCACCGCGGCGTCACCAGGCACTATCCGCATACGCCCGGCATCGACGCCTCCGGTATTGTGGAAGAAAGCGCGGACGACAACTTCCAACCCGGCGACGAGGTCATCGTCACCGGCTACGACCTGGGCATGAACACGCCCGGCGGGTTCGGCCAGTACATCCGCGTGCCCGCCGGATGGACCGTCCCCCTGCCCGATGGTCTCACCCTGCGCGAGTCCATGGCCTTCGGCACCGCCGGATTCACCGCCGCCATGTCCGTACGCAGACTGGAACACATTGCGCCCGACCGCGGCGAAATCCTCGTCACCGGCGCCACCGGCGGCGTCGGCAGCCTCGCCGTCGCCATCCTCGCCCGGCTGGGTTACACGGTTGTCGCCGCCACGGGCAAGACCCACGAAGCGCAGTTCCTCCACGACTTGGGCGCGACCGAAGTCGTGGACCGAAACACCGTCGACGATGCCGACGGACGGCCGCTCCTGAAGGAACGCTGGGCAGGCGTCGTAGACACCGCGGGGGGCAACATCCTGGCAACCGCCCTCAAGTCCACACGGCGCCGCGGCCTCGTCGCCTGCTGCGGCCTCGTGGCTTCCGCCGACCTCAACACCACCGTCTACCCGTTCATCCTGAGGGGCGTCAGCCTCCACGGCATCGACTCCGCCGAATGTCCCATGCCCGAACGCATCCACCTCTGGCAAAAAATCGCGGGCCCCTGGAAAATCCACGCGCTGCACCGCCTGGTTACGGAACGCACGCTGGAAACCCTTGAACCCGAAATACAACGCATCTTACGGGGCGGACAAAAAGGCAGGATTGTGGTCAACCTGACGAGCTGATCACGGCAGGGATGCCGCTCTGACAAACGGAGAACTTGCTATGGTACAACGCATTGCCGCCATTGGCTTTATCTACCTCTGCACAACGGTCGGCTGGATTATTTTGAGTGAAACCGTCCACTTCCGCACGACAAAACAGGACAACAAACTCAAAAGCGCCGTGGGGCACCTCTGGGGTACGGCGCAGACGCAGCAGGCGCCGCAAATCTACTGGCTGGACCGCGTCACCCATATCGAAACCAGTGCCACGGGTGAAACCATCTCGCGCACAGTAGAAGAAAAACGCTTTCTGACGATGCAGGCCAGTCGCATTGAAGTTGACCTGCACCTGGAGCACCGGCGCAAGGGCCTGTTGTGGTACGCAACCTATCAGGTCCAATTCGCGGCCTCGTACACCCTGAGCAACACCACCGACCAGAGCCTGACCACGCACTTCGATCTGGAACTCCCCGCACCCCGCGCCGTGTACGATGCGTTCACGCTAACCGTTGGCGAGCAGCCCGTTGCCGACCTTCCGATTCGCGACGGGCATCTCATCCAATCGATCCATCTGTCCCCCGGGCAGGAACAGACCATCGCCCTGTCCTATCGCTCGCAGGGCATGGACCAGTGGCGGTACAGCTTTGGGCACCATGTCAACCAGGTATCGGACTTCGAGCTGGTGATGCGCACCGACTTCGACGCCATTGACTTTCCCCAGGACGGCATGTCCCCCACCGTCAAAACCCGTAATGGCGATGCCTGGACCCTGACGTGGCACTACGACCACCTGCTCACCGGTACTGACATAGGGATGGTCCTGCCGGCCCGTCTCAACCCCGGTCCCTGGGTCGGCCAAGTCGTCTCCGCCGCTCCGATTTCCCTCTTTCTCTTTTTCTTTCTGCTCTCTATCTTTGCCATCGTGCGCGGCCTCAATCTGCACCCGATGCACTATTTCTTCATCGGCGCCGCCTTTTTCAGTTTCCACCTGTTGCTGGCCTATCTGGTTGACCATATGATCATTCACTACGCCTTTGTCCTTGCCTCGGCGGTCTCCATTTTTCTCGTGACCTCGTATATGCGGCTGGTCCTGGGCACGCGCCTGGCGTTCGTGGAAATCGGCCTGGGACAATTCGTTTACCTCGTACTGTTTTCATACACCTTTTTCTTTTCCGGCTACACGGGCCTGACCATTACCCTGTTGTGCATCATCACCCTGTTCGCCGCCATGCAATTCACCGGGCGTATTGATTGGAACACAGTATTTCAAAAAAAGGAATAAATCCAACCGAAACAAGGAGCACCTGATATGTCACCGTCCAACAACACCTGCCGCATCGGCGTCAGCGGCGCGGACATCACGCCGCCGGTCGGCATCCATCTGGCTGGATTCGCCGCCCGTCAGGAACCCTCCACGGCCGTGTACCATCCCCTGAAAGCCAACGCCATCGCCATAGACGACGGCACAACCCCTCTGCTCATCGTCAGCGCTGAAATCCTCGGCTTCTACGAACACACGGACCAGGTGCGGTCCCGCATCGCCGCCGCCACAGGCATCGAACCCGCCGCCATCATCCTCAGCGGCTCGCACACCCACTGCGGGCCCTGCATCCGGGACATGGACCTCCACCGCCACGGCGAACTGGACGAGGACTACGTCGAGGCGCTCGTGGACAAAGTCACCCGTTGCGCAGGCGCGGCCTGGGAAACCCGGCGTCCCGCGCGTCTCCGTTTCGGGACCGGAACCTGCGACATTGCCGTATCCCGCCGAAAGCCCGACGGCAAAGGCGGCGTCGAGTGGAAACCTTCTGTCGAAGCGCCCCACGACCACGACGTGCCCGTCCTCGTCGTCGAATCCCCCGACGGCGGGCTTCAAAGCGTCCTCTTCAGCTATGCGTGTCATCCCACCAGCCGCAGCGGCACCCTCATCGGCGGCGACTACGTCTGTTTTGCCTATGACCACGTGGAAGCCACCCACCCCGGCGTCACCGCCTTTTTCCTCCAGGGCTGCGCCGGAGACCAGAAAACAGAACCCGTCGACCCCGCGTCGGATGTTTTCGTACCCCGGGACATCGATGAAATCCGGGACATCGGCGTCCGGCTGGGCCAATCCGTGGCCCGCACCGTCGCCTCCGACGCCCTCCGGCCGGTAACCGGTCCGGTCTCCGTCAACCAGACCATCCTCGGCCTGGAAACCGAACCCATCGACATGGACCTGGTAAAAACCGGCCTGAATGACAACCGGGCCTTTGTCCGGGCGTGGGCGCAACACCTGCTCGAATCCGTTGAAAGCAATACCCCTGTCCCCACCACCGTCCCGTTCGAAATTCAAACCGTGCGTTTCGGCAACACCCTGGCCCTGGTCACCCTCGCCGCGGAAATGACCGTGGAACACGGCCTGCGCCTGAAAAGAGAACTGGGCCCTCACTTTGACAACGTGCTGGTTATGGCCTATACGAACGACATCGTCGGCTATATCCCCGTCAAACGCCAGATCCCCGAAGGCGGCTACGAAGTCTGGTCCAGCCAGCAATACTGGAAACGCACGGGCCCCTACGTGGCAGACACCGAAGACCGCATCCACAGCGCCGTGCGCCAGTCCCTCAACATCCCATAGGTCCTGCATCTTGCGAGACCCGGAAAGCCATGAGGGACTTTCACTTTTCACCTTTGGCTGTTTCTTCACATGGATGGACAGGATGAACAGGATTTCAGGATTTCCGGTTTTCATCCTGTCTATCCTGTCTATCCATGTTTATTCTTACTCCGCGTAAAGCGTTTAAATTCCAGTCTCGGATTCCCGAAGTTAATCAGCAGTCCAACCTCAACGCCGGTTGCATTCAAGTAGTTGATAACCTGGGCTTCATGCTCTGGCGCCAGAGCCTTGACCGCTTTGAGTTCCACGATCACTTTGCCCTCGACAAGGATATCCGCGTAGAAATCGCCAACGGGCTTGCCACGAAAACGCACTCCAATGGGCTTTTGGACCTCAAGTGAAAACCCGGCATCGGATAGAGCAACCATCATCGCCTTCTCATATACAGATTCCAAAAACCCGCTCCCAAGCTCATTGACCACCTCAAACGCGCACCCGATAATCGAGCGAGTCAGCCTCGCGTGCAGCAGCCTTTCATCCTGTCTATCCTGTGTATCCATGTTACTCGTCGCCCCACATCCGCTTATCATTTTATACTATTTATTTCCTGCTGTTTCCTTCCATTTTCCTTTGCAAATCCCGCCTTAAACCATGTTCTGTTTTTCCTTGCATCTTGTTAATATAAAAACTTAATCTCCTACTTTTCCCCTTGACACTCTGCATATATAGGTCTTCAGATAATTATTCTG
>JAAXHE010000254.1 GCA_012271065.1 Candidatus Latescibacterota bacterium | reverse complement strand
TTCAGGTCCCAGGGCATGGGCACGGTGAGCGGGTCGCCGACTTTGGTCACCGGCGGCCCCGTCTTAACGGCATTGCATCCCATGGCCCGTGCGCGCTGCACGCCCGCTTTCCCGCCGCCGGCGGCGTAGATGCGGACCTTGTCCCGCGCGGCGCCTCCGAGGAGCTTGTAGATCGGCAGGCCCGCGATCTTTCCGAGGATATCCCACAGGGCGATATCAATGGCGCTGAGGGCGGTGCTGAAGAGCACGCCCACGTGCCAGCGGTTCCAGCGGTAGAGCCCCTGCCAGAGATGCTCGATGTCCGTGGGATTCTTGCCAATGAGGTGGCCCTCCAGGTCTTTGATGCATTGGGCGATGGTGCCCACCTTGTTGTCGCTGATCGAGCCCTCGCCCAGTCCCGTGATCCCCTCGCTGGTGCTGATCTTCACGAAACAGCAGTTGCCTTTCACCAGGAAGGTGTCCACCGCGGTGATCCTGATACCGGGGTACTTCGCACTGCCTTCGTCCGCCATCGTCAGTGTCTCCTCTGAAAGCCCTCTTGAAAGATATCGCATCGGAAACCGGCGTGGTCACAGGGTTTTTGCAGGGGCGGTTCGCGAACCGCCCCGCTTGACTCAGACCGGATAGTTGATTTTCAAATCCTTGAAGTCGTCATTGAGCTCGAAGGCTTTACCTTCCGCGCGGGCGCGTTCCCGGTCGATATTGTTGGCTTCCTTGACGAAGGTGTTGCTGACGACGTCCTGGGCCCTGTAGTGGTTCTGGACCTGCCCGAGTTTGTGCACGGTGTCGATGTAGGCCTGCCAGGACTCCAGGTCACTGTATCCGTACCCCTTGCCGATGCGGTCGCCGTCAAAGTAGATGGTGCCCAGTTCGAGCATGGAATCCAGTGCAAGTTGTGGCGCCATCTGTTCGCGCAGGGCCGGAAACCGGCCATAGGTGATTTGACCGGCCGCGCGCGGGTTGGCCCGCGTAAACTCGTACGCCAGACAATTGGCCTTGAAGAAGCGCGTCCAGATGTCGACGCGGGTTTTGTCCTTCAGGTCGTCGCGGTGAATGGCATAACCGTTGGATGGATGATTGGAGAACTCCATCCCGACAAGGAACTTGAGCTTCATTCCCAGGGCTTTCCACTGTGCGGCCAGGCCTCGCCAGGCAAGCCCGGCGTCCGCGCGCCCGAGGGCGACCATCTGTCCCCACTGAGGGCCGCCATTCAGGTAGGTGACGGACCCGGGGTCGAGCCCGGCTTCCACCAGGATGGGATCGATGATCACACGCCAGCCTTCGGAAGCCACAGCGATCTTTTTTCCTTCCAGGTCCTGGACCTTTGTGATGGGACTGTCTTCGGGCAGTGCGAAGTCGAAGACCTGCTTCATCACCATCTCCCAGACGAGGACGACCGGGATGCCCGCGTCGATACTGGAAAGCAGAACGCCGGGAGACGGAAAACCGATGTCAGCCTGTTTCTGGCCCACCAGTTTGGTTACTGCCATCGCTTCGGTGGGACCGGGTTGTAACACGACGTCCAGGTTCAGTTCTTTGAAGTAGCCCATTTCGTGGGCGACCCACAGGTTGAAGTCATCCATGACTTCCAGGTTTCCACGAGGGGAGACCCAGACGATTTTGTCGGCTTCGGCCGCACTGAGCAGGTTCGCGGGGATACAGAACAGGACGCCCATCGCGGATGAGTACCCGAGGAATTGGCGGCGGGTGAGGGTATTGTTCTTCATCGGGCTTCCTCCTGGTTGACTGATGAAGGCGTTAGCTTTCCCAATTCGCCCATTTTTTTCCGATCAGGTAGAAGGCGACGTAAAGGCCGATGCCGATCGCGGCAATGAGTATAATCACCGCGAAAAAGCTGGACATGCGTGCGAGGGACGAATAATAGACCAGGCGATTGCCCAGGCCGGACCCGCCCCCCACCATCTCGGCGCCTATTGCGGTCAGGAGGCCGAAGATGCCGCCCACCATGAGTCCGACGATGATCATCGGCAGCGCGAGCGGAAAGCGGACCTTGTAAAAGATCTGGAATGTCGTGGCGCCGTATGAGCGAGCCAGGGCGATTTTGGCCAGGTCGGTTCTGCGGAAGCCCGTGGCGGCGTTGATCATCACCATGGGGCCGACCGCGAGAGCGACCGCGATGACCCGGGGCGTCTGGCCGAACCCGAACTTGAGGATCAGCAGCGGCACAAGGGCCAGCATCGGCGTGGTGACCAGAATGAGGATGTAGGGCGTAACGATCTTTTCGACAAACGGAAACTGCGTGATGAGCGCGGCCAGAAGAATGCCGACGACAGCCCCGATGGCGTATCCCAGGCCCAGTTCCTGAAGCGTGACGAGCAGGTGAGGCCAGATCAGCGGAAAGGATCGGTACAGCGCGGATGCGATCTCACTCGGCAGCGGGAAGACATAGGACGGGATGTCCCACGCGCGGACCACGAGTTCGGAAGCCGCCACGACGACCAGCGCCACACCGGCGATCACGGCGATTTGCACGCCGGCGAAATTGACGGAAGTAAGCGCGGACCAGTTGATGGGCTGTTTTTCGCTTTTAGCAGGCATGGGTCGAACCGTTGGCGAATTCGACGTATTCGGTCGGTTATCTTCAGGTTGACGCGGTATCGTTCTGTACGTCGTGAAAGATGGTCTGTTTGATTTCGGCCACGATTTCAAAAAAATGGGGTTCGGCAGTTACGGATAGCGGACGGGGGCGCGGTAGATCGATGTCATAGATTTTTGAGTTCCTGCCCGGGCGGGGTGTCATCACGTACACACGGTCTGAGAGGTAGACGGCCTCCTGGATCTGGTGAGTTACAAAGACGATGGTTTTGCGGGACTGTTCCCAGATGTTTAAAAGCATCAGGTTCATTTCGTCCCGGGTGAAGGCGTCCAGTGCGCCGAAGGGTTCGTCCATCAACAGAACTTCGGGGTCGTACGCGAGTGCCCGGACGATGGATGCCCGCTGCTGCATGCCGCCCGAGAGTTCGCGCGGATAGTGATGTTCAAAGCCCTTCAGGTCCGTGATCTCGATCAGGTCGTCAATACGGTGCCGGTAGTGTTCGGGGTTTTCCCGCATAATTTCGAACGGAAAACGGATATTCTGCAGCAGGTTGCGCCACGGCAGCAGGTTGGAGGTCTGGAAGACCATGCCGATTTCCCGCCTGGGTTCCAGAACCTCCCGTCCGTTGACGGTAATTCTACCCGACGTGAGCGGCCAGAGCGCGGCCATGGCCCAGAGCAGGGTACTTTTGCCGCAACCGCTCGGCCCCACGATGGATACGAACTGGCCTTCTCGCACGGCCATACCGAAGCCATCCAAGGCCTGGACCTCCCCGCGGTCCCCGGTAAAGGTCTTGCACGCATTCTCTACGGTGATAATGGGTGGGGTTTGCATTTGCTTAGAAAATAGCCTTTGCTTGAGGCGCTATCCGCCGCCCTCCAGCTCCGCCAGGGCCTCCAGTACTTCCTGCTGGATGAACGCCTCGTAGGCATCCCGCGCCGGTAGTTCGGCCGCCTTCGACAGCAACTCCCTGGCCCGCTCCCGGCCGCCCTTGCGATCGAGTTCAGGTAGCCTGAGCGCATATTCCAGCAGCACGACCTTCGAGTCCGGTGCGAGTTTCAAAGCCCGCTCGTAATGGATGACGGCGTTCTTCCGGTTTCCCCCGTACATGAATCGGGCAACGCGCCCGGCACTGGCGATGTCGGCGTGCCAGCCCCCGAAGGCCATATGCGCCTCGGCGAAGTCGGGGTAGATGGCAAGCGTGGCCTTGAGCAGACCGCGGACCCTGCCCGCCAGGCC
>JAAXHE010000137.1 GCA_012271065.1 Candidatus Latescibacterota bacterium | reverse complement strand
ACCAGCGAATTCCTGAGCATGACCCAGTAATCCGCGCTCAGCAGGATGTCTCCGTAATTGCTCCAGACCCAGGTGCTGGGCAGGCCCAGCGGATTGACCCTTAAGTCCCCCAGCGTCTTGAAGCCTCCGAGCACGGTCGCCACCAGCGGCACCAGCACGACCAGCGCGAACACGGAGAGCACCGCATACACCAGCACGCGGCCCATATCGACGCGCCGGCCCGGTGCGCGCCCTGCCGCTGCGGAATCCCGGACGGTAATCGGATTCCCTTCAGGCATATCGGCCGCTCAACTTCCGGTAGGTCGCAGAGAACGCCAGGGTGATGAAGAAGATGACCACGCCGATGGCGGAGCCGAATCCGATCCGCATGCTCGCGATGCCGTCGGCGTACAGGTAGTGCACCATGGTTGAGGTGGACCGGGAGGGCCCGCCTGTGGTCATGGCCATGATCATGTCGAAGGCCTGGATGGAACTGATCACCACGAAGAACCCGGAAAGCGCGATGGTGGGGGCCAGCAACGGGATGGTGATTCTCGTCAGCTTCTGGAACGGGCCCGCGCCGTCGATCTCGGCGGCCTCATAGAGCGAATGGTCGATCTGCTGCAGTCCGGCCACGAACAGGATGAGGTGGAAGCCGAAGCTCTTCCACACCATCACCACCGCCACCGCCGTAAGCGCCAGTTGCGGATTGGCCAGCACATAGGCTTCGTCCAGTCCGAATAGGCTGACTCCGGAGAGCATTCCGTAGTCTCCGTCGAGCAGGTAGCGCCAGATCAGACCGGCGGTCAGGTCGGCGAGCACATACGGCAGGAAGAAAATCAGCCGGAACGTGATCGCAAACGGGATCCTGCGGGCGATCACCACCGACAGCCCGAGCGCGACGGGCACCACCGTGGCCATCATGAAGACAATCAGGTAGAGATTGTTGCCGAAGGCCTTCCAGAACAGGGGGTCGTTAAGAACGCTGACGAAATTGCGAAATCCGGTGAAATCGGCGGGCCAGCCGAATCCGTTCCAGTCAAAGAAACTGAACATCGCGGCCTGCGCCACGGGCCAGACCATGAAAACGGTGTAGATGAGCAGGCCGGGGCAAAGAAACAGCGTGACCAGCGCGGCGGTCGACCGCTGCGGAATCCCCGGCGCGAGCGGGCCTGTAACTGCTGTTTTCATTTGGATTGCATCAAGACGGTAGTGCCTCCTGCGCTTGAAGACAAGATTCCCAAAACTTCAGAACCGCTTTCGCGCCGGGAAAGGGAAAATCCCGCCCGTGTTTGAATACTACTGCAATCGAACACCTTTCTTGGAACAGAGCGGCTCGGCGCGGACCGTGATAATTCTAGTAAATCGATACTATTGCAAAAAGATTGGATTCCTGATATAAGAGGATATCGCGGATACGGGGACGATCAATATGAATCTGCCACGGACTCCGCTCGGGGCCGGTTGACAGCGAGCCGGCGAGGCGATTTTCAGGGAGTTCAAGCAGCCATGAACACACCATTTTTTGCGAACAAATGGCAATCCTTTTGGGTGATTGCCATTGCAGCCGGACTCGCATTCGGCATGGGAAACGCAGCCGCCCAGTCCGATTCCGACGACGACGCCATCGAGGAGATCGTGGTGACCGGCATCCGGGGATCACTGCAACGGTCGCTTGAGGCCAAGAGGACCGCGGACCAGGTCATCGACAGCATTTCCGCGGAAGACATCGGCAAGTTTCCGGACGAGAACGTGGCCGAATCACTGCAGCGGGTGACCGGCGTGCAGATCGATCGAAGCGGCCGCGCGTTCGGCGAAGGCAGTTTCATCAGTATCCGCGGCCTGGGACCGGATACCAGCCGGACGTTTGTCAACGGGCGGGCCGTCCTCGCTACCGGCTTCGGCGAGCGCGGCGTGGACTTCCGCAATCTGCCCTCCGAATTCGTCTCCTCCCTGAGTGTCGTCAAGTCCTCGGCCGCCAGCGATATCGATGGCTCGCTGAGCGGTCATGTCGACGTGACAACCGCCATGCCATTTGACAATGGCGGCGGATTTCGCGCCGCGGCAAGCGCCCAGCTCGTGTATGCCGATCTGCTTGACGAGAACCTGCCCAGGATCACCGGATCGATCAGCAATACCTCAGCGGACGGAACCATGGGCATCATGCTGACCGCACACTACGAGGAACGTGACAACCGCCAGGACGGCTTCACCACGGACGGGTTCGACTGCGTGGACGCCACCTACAACGCACGCTGTTCCGGCGACCAGCAATTCTGGCGCCCGCGCGCGTCCCGGTACGAACTCTGGGTGGTGCCCTCGGAAAGGATGGGCGCTACCGCGGCGGTTCAGTGGCGGCCGAACGACAATTTTGAATTGAAAGGCGACCTGCTCTACAACAGCCGCAAGGAAGTTTCTACCCAGGTCTCCATCGTCGGACTGACGCGCCTGGGCGGCGGCCGTACGCTGGACGCCTCAACCGTACAGACCTCTTCCAGCGGCACCATTATCGGGGCGAGTATCGTGCCCGGCACAAGCTTCGCGAACATATTCAATCTCTTCCTCACCACCGACGCGCACGTGATGCTGGGGGGCCTGAACGGCACATGGACCTCGGGTCCCTGGACTTTCGAAGGCGACCTGGGGTATTCCGAATCCGAATCGGGCGGCGATTTCGACCACACCGGAATCCGCCACCGCGGTCTGGTGATCGGTACCGACCTGGCTTCCGGGGTGCCGTCTTCCATGCCGCTGGGCGATTTCGTTTCCAGTCCCACTTCAACGGATGGCTGGCAAGCCTGGCGAGTGCGCCGATCCAAGACCTCCAACGAACAGGACGACACGCAATACCGGTTCAGTGCGTCCTACGAATTCGCCGACAAAGACTTTATCGATGACGTGGAAGCGGGCATCCGTTACGCGGACGCCGAGTACTTTGCCGGAGTCTTCGGTGCCAGGGCGCGAAGCAATTTCATTAATTTCTCGCTAACCCCCCTGGACCAGCATTTCACTGATCCGAACAGCGCGGTTCACACGACGGCCGCCCACCTCGGGGTCAGCGACTACGGTGACCAGATGCCGGGACGGCAGGTCGGCAACTTCATTTTCCCGAACAAGGATGTTCTCAACCGCGAGTTTCTGCCGCCCCAACACGATTTCCTGCCCAACGCGCCGGACACCGCACTGATCGGAGAATCGACGACGGCACTGTATGTGCAAATGAACTTCTCCAACGGACCCGTGTCCGGCAACGTCGGTGTTCGCTGGGTGGAGACCGAAATAGCCGCCGACGCGGAAGGCGTGACGCCCGATCCCGCGGCGACGGTGCGCGATGCCTTTACCGGGCAGGGCTATCTGCTTCCCCAGATCCACTTGGAGAATTCCTATAGCGACGTCCTGCCCAGCCTGAACGTGCGCTGGGAGGTACGGGACGACCTGATTGTCCGATTCGGCGCGTCGAAGACCCTGTTCCGCGCCGAGGCGGATGAACTTGCGCCTCGCGGAACGGTCAATCCAAGCCAGCTTACGGTGAGAGGAGGCAACGCGTTCCTTGATCCCTTCCGCTCCACCAATATCAACCTGGCGCTGGAATACTACTTCGGCGACAACAGTGGGGTCTCCGCCACGGTGTTCCACATGGACATCGAATCGTTCTTCAGTTCCGGCCTGACAGGCGAAAAGGCCGTTGTGCCTGGATTTCCCGAGGAATTCGATATCGTCGGGCCGATAAACGGATCGGGCGGAGAGCTCCGGGGGCTTGAACTGGGCTTCCAGCAGGCCTGGGACAATGGATTCGGCGTTGTAGCCAACCTTACCCTGATCGATGACAGCACGGAAAACACCAACTCGTTCACGGGGGATCGCGTCGGTCTGGAGCGTATTTCCGAGAGTTCCTACAACCTGATCGGCTTCTACGAAGCCAATCGCATCAGCGCCCGGCTCGCCTACAACTACCGCGACGACTTCCTGCAGCGCACCAACGGGAACGGAGGGCTGCCGCGGTATGTCGAAGGCTACGGACAATTGGATGGACGTATCGCCTACGACCTCTTCGAAAACTGGCAGGTGTCCTTCGAGGCGAAGAACATCACCGGGGAGGATGTGCAGAGCTACCTTGGAATACCGGAAAGAATCCGCGACTATTTCAACTTCGGACGCCGCTACTTCTTCGGTGTCCGCACGACCTTCTAGCCCATAACCCGTCCCCTTGGGCTGACGGCCTCGCAGCTACGCGAGGCCGTCCTTTATTTCGGTCGCCTACTTCAGAACGAGTTCGATGACCGGCACTTCAACCGGCGGTTTCACGGGTGGAAGCTGCAGGACAAGAATGTCGTGGGGCAAGTCGTCCTGATCCAGTCCCTGCAGCCCCTCGCCTTCTCCGAGCACGCACCTGCCGGGCGGCAGCCAGGTTATTTCGCTGGCGTCGTTCAGCAGTTGCGCATAGGCGACCTTGCCCCCCAGACCCTCCAGGTATAGGTGCTTGTAGGGCCAACTGAACAGATGCACATAAACCCGATTGCCGTTCTGCGTCAGCCGGCAGTCCTTCGGCGCCTGGAACGGGGACCGCCCGCATCCGTATATGGAACGCGCGTGCAGTTCCATCCAGTCCGCATAAACGTCAAGCGCCGCCATGGTCCGTTTGTCCAGGATGCCCCGTCCCGTCGGGCCGACGTTCATCATCAGATTGCCGCCCATGGAGACCATGTCGACCAGAACCCGAATCAGTTGATGCGGGCTTTTCCAACTTTCCTCGTCGCGGTTGTAGCTCCACCGCTCGGACATGGTGAAAGCCGACTCGAAATCGACCGGCCGGCCCTTTCGCAGTGGCGCTTCGTGAGGCACGAAACACTCGGGCGTGTAGAAGTCGGCTTCAAGATCCAGCAGATCCAGCCGGTTGTTCACAATTGCGTTCGGCTGCAGCTCCCGCACGAGTGCGAGCAGCCCTTCGCTGTCCCAGTAATCGCGCCCCTTGCCGGACACGCCCCGATGCGTCGCCCGCGGATAGCTGAAATCCGGGAAGAAATGGCTGATTTCTCCGTATTGAGTCAGCAGTTCCGTGACCTGGGCCTTCATGAACGCCTGGTAGCGCGCAACGTCGCACTTCGCGTTGTAGCCTTCAAGGTCTTCGATATTGCGCAGGGGATGAAAGGGGTCGATCGCGAAATCCCTGTGGCTCCAGTCGATCAGGGAGTAGTAGAGGCCCACCTTCAGGCCCTCTGCGCGGCAGGCTTCGACAAATGGACCGATGAGGTCCCTGCCGTAGGGTGTGTTGCTTACGTTGAAATCGGTTTCCCCGGTCGGCCAGAGGCAAAAGCCATCGTGGTGCTTGGAGGTCAGTGTCATGTGGGTCATGCCGGCGTTCCTGGCGCGCCGGGCCCAGTCCCCGGGATCGTAGAGGTCGGGATTGAACTGATTGAAGTACTTCAGAATGTGCTCGTGGGGCAATTCCTGCCGGCTCCGGTACCAGGCGCCTTGCGTATGAAGCGAGTAGAGGCCGAAATGAATGATCATTCCGAAACGGTCATGAATGAACCAGTTCTTCCTCTCGGAATCCGGCTTCAGTAAGGAAAGATTTGTGGCGGACATGAGTGATCTCCGGAATATCCTGCGTAGCGATGGTGCCGTCGGGCGCTCGGCAAAGAAACGGCAGGCCCGGTTCCCCGGTCGATGCCGGTGCGGGCCATTCTATAGAAATGCCCGTGAAGAGCCGCCGCCTTCCATTTTTCGACCGGAGACGCGCTGGCATTACGCGTCCGGACGGTAGCGCTTGCCCGCGCCTTCCAAACTTATTAGAGTAAAGTAAGTTTAGCGCAATTTTGCTGATTGGTTCGAGGACCCGCGGTTGCCCATGATTACCCGGCGCACCATGCTGAAGGCAGGAATCGGCGCTGCGATTCCGGCCCTTTCGCTGACGCGGCCCGCCTCGGTACTCGCAGGTCCCTTCCCCGCGGACCTGCGAAGTGTGCCGCTGGACAAGAAACTCAGCCGGGAATGGCTTGACCGTCTTTCCGAACGGGGAACGGCGCGGGTCTATCGGACCTGGGACGAACAGCGGTGCGTCGGCATGCCGATCGGCGGTATCGGCGCCGGCACGGTGTACCTGGGAGGCGACGGGAAGCTATGGTGCTGGGATATATTCAACCAGGCCCATGAAGGCGTGGTGCCCTCCACCCTGAAGCCGGGCAAGCATACGAATCTGCGCGGCGGCCGGCTAAGGGAGAGAGACGGGGCCAATTTCCTCGAACCTCCGACACAGGCAGACAGCCCCTGGCGATTTGAACAGGGATTCGCGCTGGTTATCCGCCGGAACGGTTCGGAGGCAAGATTCCCCCTGGATCATACCGGTTTCAGCGATATCGCCTTCACCGGCACCGCCCCCACGGCGCATGTTCGCTACCGATCCGGCCCGGCCGGCATCCAGGTCGATCTCGAGGCCATGACGCCCTTTGTTCCGCTGGAGGCCGATCACTCCTCGTGGCCAGCGGTCCTGCTTCGCTATCGCATCCGCAATACCGGCTCCGAAAGTCTCGAGGGCCGGATCGAAGGATGGTTCGAGAACCCGGCGCTTCGTTACAACGCCCATCGAAATGACGCTCCGCTGGAAAACCGTGTCTTCCGCCTGGAAAACGGTATCGGCGTGCTGAGCCGCGTTCTCACCGGAAGCCAGCTAACGGAGCGAGATCAGCCCCCGATCGAGGACCTCCCGGACTTCGGGTCCTTTGCGCTTGCCTGTACCGATCCACAGGCCCGCGCCGCCACGTATGCGTTTCTGCAACGCGACGGCGGCGAAGGATCCAAAGCCGAGCCCTATCAG
>JAAXHE010000353.1 GCA_012271065.1 Candidatus Latescibacterota bacterium | reverse complement strand
CGTGTCTGCTCGCGAACCTAAGAGGAGCAGGCAAAATTTCGTTAACCACCCACTGCGCACCCGTCAGGAGGGTTGTTTCATGGTCTTGACCCGCAAACGCTCAGGCAGGAACGAACGCGGTCTGACCGCTCGCGATGTGAAAACCTATTCGGATTCCAGCATCGCGAACGTTCTGGACGTGCCCAACCTCATTCGAAGCCAGATCGAATCATTTGAATGGTTCAAAGACAAGGGGCTGGCCGAAGTTTTTCGGGATTGCTCGCCGATTGTGGCCGGAGTCACTCGCAGGTTTGCAAGTGGGGAGTCCGCGCGTCGCGCTGAGCGCTATGAGTTGTACTTCGGAGACCACTATTTCGACCCCGCACCCTTTACCCCTCAAGAATGCAGGGAACGCGAAATCACGTACACCCAGCCTCTCTACGTCGACGCATGGCTCCTCGACCAAGAAACCGGAGAGGTTAAAGCTACCGCTCGCCGAGACCCTTTCACTGGCGATGAAATTCCAGAAGGGAAGGGAATTTTCTTCGGCGACGTGCCCATGATGACTGACACCGGCACGTTCATCATCAACGGCGCCGAACGGGTCCTCGTCAGCCAGTTGCAACGCGCGCCCGGTGTGTACTTTGAACGCGAGCCTTCCCAGGATCCGGCCTGTCCCGAGTGCGGAAAACTGGAAAACTGGTACTACAAGGCACGAATTTCGGCCAGCCGCGGCGCCCGCATCGAGTTGTCCACCTGGACGCATTATTACGCCCGTCGTCGCAATCTGCCGGAAACCATCACGGTCAGCGTGGACCGACGCCGCCGAATGGGGGTATCGACATTCCTGTATGCCCTGGGCATCGTCAGCGCCGAAGAGATGCGGGCCCTCTTTGAGGCGGTGGACAACCACGAATGCCGCCGATTCGTCGCCGGCGCCGAGCCTGCCGAAGACCGCGATTACAACCCGCGCGAGGAGGAACTCCAATCGCTGTGGGACCGGATGCACCCCGACCGCGAGTTCGACAGGCAGCAGGCCTATCGCATCAGTCTGGCCCAGCGGAACCTGTACAAGTGGCTGCGGCCCGGAGAACCGGCCGTCCAGGTGGATGCCGCGTGCACCTTCGTGCTGAACCACTTCTACGACGGCCGGCGGTTCGACCTGGGGGAGGTAGGCCGCATCAAGGTCGATCAGCGCCTCGGCCGATCCAACTCCCAGATTCTTACCGGGCACCACAAGAACATCCTTGAACTTGTCCGGGACCGTAACGGCGACGGAGCGACCCCGGCGGAAATCTTCGCGGCGTCGGGCCGCGAACACCGTATCCTGTCCGACCGCGACGTCGACGCCTTGATCAACTACGGCTACCTGGCCCGGCGGGCTGATCGACGGATCGTATCCGTCGACCTGTTTGAGGGGCAATCGGACGATGAGCAGACCGTACGCGTCGAGACCTACGACGCGGCCAATGCCGGTACTCTCCTGTCTCTCATTGGCACCCAGGAAGACGGCACTCGCACCGTGCGGGTCCAGCAGCAGGTCACGGAAACCCTCGGTGACCCGGTGGCCATTGCCACCCAGCCGATATTCGGCGGCGCGACGTCCGATGACGCTATCACCCATGGCGAAGTCTCCATCCTGAAAAACCGTTTTTTGGCTGCCGACAGCATCGTCGAGGCGGGCCAGTTGATTTACGCCGAGCGCGTCAGCCAGGGGCCCATCCAGTCGTGGCGGCTCACTCCTGTTCGCGCCCGTGCTTCCCGAATGGTCGGCGTAGTGACCGAGGTGAACTGCGGTCCCAACGGCAACATGCACAAGGTCCGTTTCAACCTGCCGGGCATCGAGCTGGACGAGCGTCGGGTGCTTGACCTGATGGACATAATAGACACGCT
>JAAXHE010000141.1 GCA_012271065.1 Candidatus Latescibacterota bacterium | reverse complement strand
GCGGAAATCGAGATTCCCTTCAAGACGCTGTCATTCGATCCGGAGAACGACACCTGGGGTATCAACTTCCAGCGCCAGATCCTGCGTCGCGGAGAACGGGTGATCTGGGTTGCGCGAAACCGCGCGATGAATCCCAGCGTCACCGGATCGCTGATCGGCATCCGCGACGTCAACCAGGGGCTGGGCCTGGATGTGGTGCCCTCTGCCAGCGTCAATCTGCAGGAGGAGCACCGGATTTCGGCGACCGAGTCGAATTTCGATCCCTCCATCGATCTGTTCTACAAGGTCACCCCGTCGCTGAACGCATCGCTCACGGTCAATACGGATTTCTCCGCCACCGAGGTGGACGACCGGCAGGTCAACCTGACGCGGTTCAACCTGTTTTTCCCCGAAAAGCGCGACTTCTTCCTGCGCGACACCGACATATTCCAGTTCGGGCGAATTACCGGCAATCAGTTTGGAGAGGTCCGGTTCACCGCGGCGTCGCGCGCATCGAGGGAGAGCGCAAAGCCGTTCTTTTCGCGACGGATCGGACTGAGTGCCGCGGGCTTGCCGGTCGACCTCAACTATGGCGGGAAACTCAGCGGCAGGATCGGGCGCTGGGACGTGGGCGCGCTGGCGATCCGCCAGGATGAGTTTCAGGGTATCGATGCGACGGACGTCGTCGTTGCCCGGGGAGCCGCCAACGTGCTGACTGAGTCCTCGATCGGGTTCATTGCCACCAGCGGCGATCCCCGGTCGAACCGGGACAACTCGGTTCTCGGCGTGGATTTCCGCTTCCTCAATACACGCCTGCCCGGAGGCAATATCCTGCGTGGCGATGCGTGGTACCTGGATACGGAAACGGAAGGCGTGGACGGAGACGCCGCCGCCTTCGGTATCGGCCTGCAACTGCCGAATCCCGCCGGATGGCAGGGCGGCTTCGATCTGCGCGAGATTCAGGAGCACTACAACCCCGCGCTGGGGTTCGTGGATCGTCGTGGAGTCCGTGACGTCAACGCGGCGGTGGGTTACAGGTATTGGCTGCGCGAGGGGTTCCTGCGGGCGATTTTCGCGGGCGTGGATACGCACCGGGTCGATCTCCTTGACGGCGGCCTGCAGAGCAAGGTCGTCCGGTTCCGCCTGTTCGAGGCCGAGAGCCGGCAGAACGACGAATTCGGTGTGTTTTACGCCTCGAACAGGGAAGCACTCTCCAGGCCATTCGAGATCTCGCCCGGCGTGGTGATTCCCGCCGGAGAGTATTCGTTCGACGACTACGGGTTCGAACTCATGTCCGGCCGCCAACGGGCGTTCACGCTGAACGGCGGGATCCAGGCGGGCGATTTCTACGGGGGGGACCGCTTCAACATCCGGGGACTGTTGTCCTGGAATGCGAGCCGGCACTTCCGCGCCGGCGTGGGCTATGACTACAACGAAGTCGACGTGCCACAGGGCGAGTTCGAGACTCGGCTGGTGCGGCTGCGCATGGACCTCATTTTCTCTTCCAGGTGGGCTTGGGTGAATCTGGTTCAATATGACAATGTCAGCAGGTCCACGGGTCTCAACAGCCGCATCGAGTGGGCCCCGGCGCCCGGACGGGAGGGCTTCATCGTGCTCAACCACAACATGGGAGACTTCGGCGAGGGTGACAGATTTAACCCGGTTACCTCGGACCTGGCCGTGAAATTCAGCTATACATTCCGTTTCTGAGGCGAACGCACCGAGTAAGAGGACCGGATCCAATGCACGAAGAAATTGCCGCGCAGCCAGCCGACGGTCATGAGGAAAGGGACAAGGGTCCGAAAATCGTCGTTACGGTGTTCGCCGCGGCTGCGGTCGGATCGCTGACCCTGGCCTGGAACGCGGTCAGTTACCGCTTGCATGGAGGCCTGAATCCATACTTTCTCCTGTTGAGCCTGTTCCTGTCGATCAATCTCCTGATCTGCTATTGGGAAGTGTGCCTCTACCTGCGGCGGGACCACATCGTGGAGCGCGCCGGGTACTGGCGTGAACGCCGGGCGGTGACCGGCCGGACGCCGGCTGTCGAGTTTCTGACCGCCAGGGTCCCATTGCGGCGCATCGGTTCTCCAACGGTATGGGCGGACGTCTGGGCCGCTTATGCCCTGTACGACGACGCCTATACCGATCGCAGCACCTTCGGCTTCAACTGCGATATCGGCAACGGCTTCTTCACGCCGATCCCTTCAATGATTCTGCTGGCCGCCCTGACCTTCGGGTTCATGCCGGCCGTGTTCGCCGGAATTCTGGGGATCGCGCTATTCTGGCAGTGGGTGTACGTGAGCTCGCTCTATGCAGTGAGTTTCTGGGTTGCCGGAAGTCACGAGGCGCTGCCGCGTACGGTTCGGTGGCTCTACGTGTGGGGCCCCAACGCCGTGTGGATCGTTGTCCCGCTGCTGGGGCTGTTCGTATCCGCGCGCCTGATACTCGACGGAAACTACGGCATCGTCGGCCATTGAGCGCCTTGCTCTATCGAGCCTTGTGGCTCCCGGGCGTTGCTATTGCCGGTACCTTGTCCGGGTTCCTTGTATGGAACATGTGTAAGTCATTGATCCATGTTCCTGCTGGGAATGCGGGGCGGTGTGCCGCCATGATCGCTCAAGCTGACGCGCGGGGTATGACCCGGCGGCGGTGGATGCCCCGGCGTCGACGCGTCCGAATCCCCTACCAGACGCCGGGCCAGGGCTTGCCCACAAGGAAGTCCGGGTTGGCGCCCTCGCGTGGCCGGAACTTCTGGATCCGACCGTTGTTCACCGAGGCGGTGTAGAAGTTGCCCTCGTTGTCCGTGGACATGCCGTGCACGCCCCACAT
>JAAXHE010000068.1 GCA_012271065.1 Candidatus Latescibacterota bacterium | reverse complement strand
TACCTGCCGGATCCGCGCCAGATCGGTATACGCCTGAACTGGCGGTTCTAGCGCAAGCCGGCGGAAATTCGCAGGGGAGGGCGCCCTCCCGCTGCCACTTGAGAACTGGCTCGCTCTGTGTGTGGTGACGAAGTGTCCCAGTTCGGGTAATCTTGGCACGCGGATTCAATTTCTCTGCAGCAGGGGAACTGCATACGACCTTTGAAGGGGGGTGGTTATGAAAGCAATTTGCCGTCGATTTGTATCGCTGCCGATCGCTACAGCCGTTGGAATGCTCACGGCGCTGCCGGCGCAGGCGCAGGACGAAGCGGGTTTCGAGGAAATCGTCGTGACGACTCGAAAGAAGGAGGAAAACCTTCAGGACATTCCGATCGCGGTGAACGCCTTGAGCCGCGAAGACATGGAGCGTGCCGGCGTCAAGGAGTTGAACGAGATCGCCCATCACGACTCCAGCCTGCAGTTCGACAGGGGCTTTTCGGCTGCCGATACGCGGCTGGTCATTCGCGGATTGGCGCCTACGCGAGGGCGGCCGAACGCCGCCACCCTGATTGATGGCATCGATATTTCCAGCGAGGCGATCGGCGTGGCCGGGGGCACCAACCTGATCAATCCACGCATGCTGGACATTGAGCGCGTCGAAGTCGTCAAGGGTCCGCAGAGCGCCCTATACGGGCGAAGCGCTTTCGCCGGCGCGGTGCAGTACGTCACACGCGACCCGTCTGATGAAACCGAAGGCGAGTTCGGGCTCGATGGCGCGGAGGAAGGCTACTACACCTTCAAGGGCAGCCTTTCGGGGCCGCTGGGAGAAAGGGCCGGATACCGTCTGAACGCGCTGTACTGGGAGGAGGGCGGCTTCCATAAGAACTCCATTACCGGCAACGACATCGGCGGCGGCGAAGGATTGGGCATCGCCGCTACGTTGCAGTTCGAACCCAACGACTCGTCCAGCTACAAGATGCGCCTTGAATACGCCGACGACGAGTTCGAGGTCGGCCCGCAGGCCAATATTCCTTTCAACGGCATCAATCGCGTGCCGGCCGCGGCATCCTTGTGCAACGGGGGATACGTCAATGACGATGATTGCGATGGTCCTGCGAAAATCATCCAGGACCACTTGTTGCGCACCGGCGCGGCAGATCCGAATGATCCCGCGGTGTTCGATGACATGGATCATCCCGGCGTCATCGGCGAAATTCCGGATGGCGATGAGCTCGTGGTCACATTGACGCCGGACTACCGCCGGGGTATCGGCAATGAGGATTTTCCCGGATCGACGCGCGAAGTGCTTCGGTTTTCGCTGGTTGCGGATTGGGCCGTGGGACCAGGCACGCTTAGTTCGCTCACCGGAGTGGCGGATGCGGACACGACCGACCAGATGGATCTTGACAAGATAGCCGAAGCAGGACCGAACGGGATGGACATAAGCACCGCCAGTCAGCACTCGAATATCCGGGGCAACACTTCGCTTTTCAGCCAGGAGTTGCGCTACGTATCGGAGTTGGAAGGGCGATTCAACTTTGCTTTCGGCGCCCAGTTGTGGCAGGAGGATGTGGAGCAGAACGAACGCAACAACACCCTTATAACCGGTGGCACCTATTGCAGCCTACTTCGCATCAAGCCCAGCCCGTTTGCCCCGGCATTCACGATCGACACGTTTGGCGGGAATCCGCGATTCGGAATACCCCCCAATCCCGCTAAAAATACCTGCAAGTACAGCAGCTACCCCAGTGCCCTGATCACCCAACAGGTCTATGACCAAACGATGGTAACCACGGCATTGCGTGATACGGACCACCGTTCCGCTTACCTGGCATTTGATTTCGATGTCACGGAGACGCTTTCGCTTCGCGCGGAAGCGCGCTGGGCCGACGAAACAACGGAAGTGACCGCACCCAATACCTACAACCCCGCGGCACGCCGCGCAGAGGGCACGGGTTCGCTGCAGGCTTGCGGAAGTTCCGGCAACTGCATTCCGGGCGTGTCTTGGGGCGCCTATCCGCCCAATGGTTTCGGCACTCCCGGAAATTTTTCCACGCCCTTGTCCTTCAGCCGCAGCGATAGCTACCTCACGCCCAAGGTGGGTGTGCAGTGGACCCCGTCGGATACCACGATGATGTACTTCTCCTGGGCCGTGGCCAAGAAGCCGGGTGGTTTCAGCACGCTGGGATTCGGTGGTTTCGGCGCAGACGCCAACGGTAACGGCGAGCCCGACGAGATCGAGTTCGAGCCCGAGGAAATGCAGGTCTGGGAAGTGGGCATGAAGCGCACGCTGCTGGACGGGCGCCTGCGCTTCAACGGCGCCTACTTCTTCCAGGACTTTACCGACAAGCAGATCAGCATCCAGAGAGTGATTCGCGGTCAATTGGGCACGGTGATCAGCAACGCCAGCGGCGCCGAAGTACATGGCGTGGAACTGGATGTGAACTGGCTGATCACCGACAACTGGAGACTCTCGGCTGGATATACCTGGCTGAATGGGGAGTACACCGATTACAAGGTTCTTACCACGAGTTCGGCGGACCCCGCGCG
>JAAXHE010000156.1 GCA_012271065.1 Candidatus Latescibacterota bacterium | reverse complement strand
CCGGTAATTTTAAAACAGCTTCTTACATTGGCTACGCGATTGCCCCGCGCGGCAGGGAAACCGCACGAGAACGAACGGGAGCATCCAGTCGAGCCGAATGGCCAATGAAGGCGTTGCCGAGGGGTTTAGCGCACCCGCTTCCAGTTATCCACAAATACATCGGGGAACGATGCGACCATCTGATCGCCCCGGAACTCCTCGCTGTACCCCCGCTCGTGCGTGATGCGAATAAGCCCGTCTTCCAGCGTGATTTTGCCCTTTTCGACCTTGGCCTTATGATAAACCGTGATTGGCGCGTCGAAAGAGGAGCGGTAGCCCTGCCGGATAAGCAGATACCTGGAACGGGTAATTGCCGAGGTGGAAATCTCGTACTTGCTTGCGGCAAAATCGAATGTTCTGGGTTTTTCGCCGCCCGAGTTCACCAGCATATTCAACGTTACGTGGGCTTTTCTGGAATCGATCGGTTGCCACGAGAACACCCCCGAAACCTCGGGTTTTCGAAGCACCGTGCCGTCGGGCAGCGTTCGTGAATCCAGTTCCCACTTGCCTGCAAGCTGCGTCTGCATCTGCGCCAGGCGGTCGCTGCAGCCGAGCGTCAACCCCGCGCACATCGTCAGTAATGCGAACATCGTTCGCCGATTCATCGCTGTCTCCATAAGGATCGCCGAATGCGTCATAGTTGAAGGCGCCTTGCGACGCGCGAAACAGTATATTTCCAGGAGCCCTCGCTGTCAAGAAAAAAAGCCCCGAACGTGTGTTGCTCTCGAGGCTCTGATTCAGGAAATGACGAATTGTCGGCTAATTAACAGCGTCCTTAAGCGCCTTGCCAGCTTTGAAGCGAACGGTCTTACCCGCGGATATCTGAATTGTCTCACCCGTCTGAGGATTTCGACCGGTACGCGCGGCTCTGGATCCGACCGAAAACGTCCCGAACCCGGAAATGGCGACGCGATCGCCACTCTTGAGCGAATCGGCGATTTCGTTCAGAACGACCCGCAGTGCGGCTTCCGCATTCCTTTTTGACAGACCGGCCTGATTTGCGATAGCATCGACTAGATCGGTCCTGTTCGACATGGCAATTCACCCCCTTTCTGGAATTTGCCCTGAATATAGGCCCGATTGTGGGAATTTGTCAAGTGCGCCGATACCGAATGAAGCAAAAATACGGCTCTTTCGTCGATTTATTCGTTGAATTGCCGCCACGAGACAGGCTGAAACCGGATTCATGTCGAGGTTCCAGACACCGATACGGTTAGCGGGCAGGCGTCATGAACAGAAAAAAAACGGGCGGAGACCATTTTTCGTCTCCGACCCGTGATTTCCGCTACCGGAGTGTTCGTGTTCCGATGGCCGGCATGGAAAACCTGCGACACCGGCGAATGCATTCATGCCGACTCCATCAACGGCTCCAGCTGCAGCCGTCGCCGCGGATGCCGCAGTCGCCGGAGGGCCTTTTCCTTGATCTGCCGGACCCGTTCCCGGGTAAGGCTGAACCGGGCGCCGATTTCCTCCAACGTCATCGCTTCTTCGTCACCCAGCCCGAAATAGAGCCGCAACACTTCCGCTTCCCGAGCGTCGAGCGTTTCCAGGACCATCTTCACCTGGTCCTTGACCGACTCGTCGACCACTTCGAGGTCCGGCGCCTTTTGGGAGCTGTCCGGCAGGACATGCAGCAGGCTGTGATCGTCGTCGTCATTGAAAGATGCATCGAGCGACCAGACGTCGCGCGCCCTCAGGAGCGTATCCTGTACCATATCCACGGAAACGCCGAGCTTCTCCGCAATCGTCTCAGGATCCGGATCGGCCTCTTCCGTCTGTCGTATCTCCCGCGAAACCTTCGCGATGTTGTGCAACAGGTCGATACGGTTGATTGGCAACCTCACCACTCGCGAATCCTGCGCCAGACTTTGATGTATGGCCTGGCGGATCCACCAGACCGCGTAGGATATGAACTTGAATCCCCGCGTCCCGTCAAAGCGTTCGGCGGCCGTCATCAGACCCATGTTTCCCGCGCTGATGAGATCGGCCAACGGTACGCCGTGGTTCTGGTATTCCCTTGCAACGCTGACCACGAAGCGGAGATTCGAAGCAACCAGCCTGTCTCTGGCCTTCTGGTCTCCCTTTCGGATCCGGTGCGCGAGTGCGATCTCGGTCTCGGCGTTAAGCGGCTCCGATGAAGCAATATCCCTGAGATAGAGGTCCAGAGACTCGCTGTCCTGAATCATTATTCCAGCCACGTGTCAAACCTCCGTAAAATCAGTGTGCGTTTGCGTGTCTAAGTCGCCGGAACGTGCGCCATGCACGCCTCCGGCAGAGCCCCGTGCAGGCGCATCTGCCGCAGCAGAAGGCGATTCATCTCCTCTGTAGTACGGGACTCGAGGAAAGTTTCGGTAAATTCCTCATGGAACAGCCGGCACAGATAGCCGAGAAGGGGCAGATATCGGATATCGCCCTCCGCGGGCACGGCCACGAGGCAAATGAGTCGAACCGGTTCGGGATGCGTATCCGAGTGAAAGTCCACACCGCGGGTTGAAATGCCCAACGCCATACCGAGATGCGCGGCAGAGCCGCAACGTGCGTGGGGAAACGCGATCCCGTTTCCGACCGCGGTACTCTCAAGGTCTTCCCTGTCGAGAACCGATTGCAGAAATCGCAAACTGTCGGTCACATAACCCGAGCCGTGCAGACGGTTCACGAGCGCCTTGATTGCGCCCATCCGATCCCGGGGCTCAAGGTTCCGGACCATTGTCGCCGGGTGGAAACCCACCACACCGCTCAAGTCCGTTTCCCACTCACTGCTATAATGGAACTTTGTCAACGCCATGCCTGTCTCCGGGTATACCCCGTTCCCGCTCCAACCGGATGTGCGTTTGTTTTCAATCGTGCCGAATCCAGTCGCTCTTAAAATGCAATTTTTGCAGTATGCCCGGCGAGATCCCGGCTGCCAGCGTGACATCCTGCCATCGAATCACTCCCGAAAACGCCTGTATCCAACGAATTCCAGACGTATCAGCGAATTCGATGGAATCGTCGCCCTATCTATAAGCAACTTTAATGCCAGTTTTATTCAATGATGTACAGGTGATTATTATAAATAAACTTACGCCCGACGATCCCGATCGCCGGGCGCTACACATTCAATCTCCTGCGCCTGATGGCGCAAAAATTGCACTCGATTGGCCCCGGATTGCGCAAAAATTGCGGCGTGACGCCGGCGGAGGCGCCAGATGCGCCAATCTTGCCGACTTCCCTTACTCAGGAGCCCAGGCTGTACTTCTTAATCTTATAATGCAGCGCACGCACGCTGATACCCAGAATTCGGGCGGCTTCCTTCCGGTTGGAGGTCACGTGCGTCAGCGTGTTTTCGATTAACCGGCGTTCCATTTCCTCGAGTGAGGAATTCAATGGAATTACAAGATCTCTCTGTACCGGCGCGGTCGCGCGGATGGCCGTGGGCAGCCGTTTGGGACCGACCCGGGTTTCCGGGCACGTCACCACGATCCGCTCCACCGCGTTTTTCAGTTCCCGGACGTTTCCCGGCCACGCGTAATCCAGGATCATCCGCATCGCATCGGGGGTGAACTGCTTCCTGGATTTTTGATGAGTCGTGCAGAGTTCATCCACAAAGGTCTCCACAAGCAGGGGAATATCCTCCTTGCGATCCTTCAATTTCGGCAGCCGGATGGGAACGACGTTGATCCTGTAAAACAGATCTTCCCGGAATCGACCCTCCCTGACTTCCAGATCCAGGTTTCTGTTCGTGGCAAAGATGATTCGGACATCCGCCCTTCTCGATACGTTGCTGCCTACGGGGGTGTATACCTTTTCCTCCAGGACGCGCAGGAGGTCCACCTGATTCGCCATTGGAATCTCGCCCACTTCATCGAGGAACAATGTGCCGCCCTCGGCAGCGGCGAAGCGTCCCGGCTTGTCGGCGTGTGCGCCCGTAAACGCACCCCTGATGTGGCCGAACAACTCTCGCTCGAACAACGTCTCGGGAACGGCCCCGCAATTCACGGCCACGAGCGGACCCTTGCGGCGGCGGCTTCGCTGGTGGACGGCCCGGGCGACAAGCTCCTTGCCCGTGCCGGTATCGCCCATCACCAGTACCGGCACATCCGTTATCGCCGCCTGCGCCAGCGTCTCGCAGACCTGCTGCATGGCGGCGCTCCGGTTCACGATCTGGCCGAAGGTCTCCGTCGAACCCAGCCAGGCCCGGAGCTCCTTGTTCTCGGCAACCAGGGCCTGATGCTCCAGGAGGCGTCGCAGGGACAGGTGAAGCCGCTTGAGGTCCAACGGCTTCGCCAGGTAATCATACGCGCCCAGTCGCATGGCGTCTACCGCCGTGGAGACCTCGCCAAAGGCTGTGATGATGATGACGCCGGTATCGGGGCTGGTTTTTTTCAGCCGCTTCAACAGGGTTATGCCATCGATTCCCGGCATCTTGAGATCCAGTATGGCCGCGTGGTAGACCCGCGCTTTCAGATTTTCAGCCGCCTCCACCCCGTCGTAGGCGACGTCGACCGAATACCCTTCGTTAGTCAGCGACTCCTTGAGCCCCTCACATATGTGATATTCGTCGTCGGCGACAAAGATCCTGATGTCTCTCGTTTCCATCTCACTCCGTGCGCGTGGCCCTGGTCTAACCTTAATCCGAAGATAAATT
>JAAXHE010000144.1 GCA_012271065.1 Candidatus Latescibacterota bacterium | reverse complement strand
CCGACTTCGACAACGACGGCGACCTGGACCTCTACTTCGTGGGCAACTTCGAGATGCTCGAGGCATATCTCAATCCGGGTTACCTTCTGATCAACGACGGAGAAGGTTCATTCGCCGATTCCACGGCGCGCTACGGTCTTAAGACGATTGACGGTACCGGCACGAACTCGATCGCGGTGGGCGTCGCTACCGGCGACGTGAACGACGACGGGCACGTGGATATCTTCGTCGCCAATGCAGGAACGGACTTCCGGACGGGGTATCCGATGTTGTTCACGGAAAAATTCGACGACAACAACTGGATTCGTCTCAAACTGGAAGGCACCGAGAGCAACAGATCGGCCATCGGCGCCAGGATCCAACTGTCGGCGGGCGGCAGGACCCAGGTCCGCGACGTGGCCAGCGGCGGCAGCAGTTTCTCTCAGAACAGCCTGTGGCCCACGTTCGGCATCGGCGAAAGCGCCTTGATTGATTCCATCCAAATCCGCTGGCCCAGCGGCATCGTCCAGACACTCAGGAAGATCCAGCCCAACCAGACGCTGAAGATCCTGGAAGAGCGTCCGCCGCCCGAGGTCGTCTACGCCAATCCCCGGGCCGATTTCAATGGCGACGGCAGCGTCGATTTCGGCGATTTCGTCGGCTTTGCGAGAGCATTCAACACGGACGACCCGACCTACGATCTGGACGGAAACAACGTGGTCGACTTTTCCGACTTCATCGAATTCGCGAGGTCGTTCGGTCGACCGCTGCCGTGAATCGAGAGCGCGGCAGAGGGTCCGCCGGGCTCGACCGGAATCCGCATCGGTATTTGCGCGTTACGGTTCCTCGACGATAACGAAGCCGATGGAATCCACGGATGCGGACCCGAAGAGACCGATCCCTCCCTCGACGTGGAAGAACGGACGCCTGAAATTCTCGCCCGCCAGCCCGCCGAACCAGCCCTCCTGCGCCTCCGGCCCCGAGCGCACGTAGTCGTACCAGTTCTTGTCCACCGCATAGACCCGCATCAGGTGACGCCCTGTGAAGTAGATCGCGAACCACGGCAGCCTGACGCTACCCCCGGTGGACTCGATCGCCGGCGAACTTCCAGTACGTTCCGGGGATTCTTCAGATATTTCCCTTGCGACCTCGTCGGCATCCCGGTCCAGACTCGCTATGCCGACCTGATAGCCCGGCACGTCGATCGGATCGAACCTGGCCTCGAGAAACCCGGCCTTGAAGACCACCCTGTTTTCCGGCGCCAGAAAGACCCCATCTGACACGTCGGCAAACGTCTTCAGTCTCCGTTGCACCGCTTCGGTCTTCTGATCCAGAATAACGGCCTCACGCACGCGGAACGGCCCGGGCGTGATCGTCGTCGCCTGCGCCGTCCTGCCCTTTGAGGCCACCTCCATAACGTACGTCGTTGCAGGCGCCACGACCGGAGGATCGGCCGGCGGCGAATACTGAAACGGACCTGCGTCCGGATCCCGGACATACCGAAAGACACGGTCCCCCTGACGGACTTCCACGACGGCGTGCCTCGGGCTGTCACGGTCTGCCGTAGCCACCGTCTGCGTCACGAAAACCGGGGGAAGCGGCCGTCCCACAATCAGCAGTCCGTCAAGCACGAGTTCGCCTGCCGCGTCCGGACCGAACAGCGATTCGGGCGTCCGTTCGGCCTGGCAGGCGGCGGCCAGAAGGCACGACGCCACCGTCAATACTATATGTGTGTTCCGCAAGACCATTAAACGTAACCCCTCCCCAAGGATATTCTGATTACTGAAACCAACTTACATGGATGGACAGGATAAACAGGATAAAAACCTACCAGGATTGAAAGGATTAAATAGGATTAGAAACCAGAAGCAGGATCAAAACCCAATTCAGCAAAAAAGCCAATGGCAAGACAAATGCTCACGTCTAAATTACGCCACAATGGTCCAATCGTTGCCTATCATCACGATCCCGACAGATTCTACTCTTAGACCTCTCTTATTCAAAAACCCAAACTTACCTGGATATACCTGTCTGCGTGCGTACGCACAGGCAGACAGGATAGTCGGGATAAAAGCCAAGAGCAGATCATATGGTGACTTTCCGGACCAAAGCAATGAATCCTTACCTCTGTAGACCGCGCAACGCCAGACTGACCGATCAGGGTCCTCGTTTCTTTAGATGCAGTGGTACAAAGACTTCGCTGAGTTTATCGAAATACAACCCGTTATAGAACACAACCACCGATCTTCGTGAATGGTTCACCTTATAACATACTATAGAATTGGTCCTGAATCATTCAGGGTTTGAATCCTGTTTATCCATGTTTCCCCAGATTCTCTTCGATATCAAAAGGCATAATCGATGCCAAGCGTGGGTACGATCGGCAGCATCTTCACGACCTCCGGATCGGTTCGAATTGCGTCAGGATCGAACCGGACGAACCATTCGTTGCGCCGGCTGTAGACGTTGAACATCTGGATGTACGCTTCGACGTCGACTCCGAACAGCCGGAATTGACGTTTGACGCTCAGGTCCAGCCGGTGATACGGCAACAGCCGCGCGGAGTTCCGGTCCGCCGGTAGCGCATAGTTCTCAATTCTCGCCTCGGGCTCGGCAGGCCGCCTCAGCCGGTAGACCGCGGAGGCCGGCGTAAACGCCTGTCCCGTGGCGTACAGCAGATTGGCGCCGAAGGTCCACCTGCCCACCCGCCAGTTGCTCACAAAAGAGAGATCGTGCCTCCTGTCGTACTTGGGCGGAAACCGTTTCCCGCCGTTCAATTCCGCGAATCGACGGCGGGTCCATCCCAACGTGTATCCGATCCAGCCGGTTACCGACCCCGTGCGCCTCTGCAGGAAGAACTCAATGCCGGCTGCCAATCCGGTTCCGCCGCTCACGAACGTGTCTTCGGAGGTGCCCGCTTCGGAGCCGACGGCGACGTTGTTGTCGAACAACACCAGGTTCGCGAAGTCCGTATAGTACCCTTCCAGCGCCAGCTGGTACCGCTTCGACGGTTCCCACTCAATGCCCGCCACACCCTGCCACGAACGGCCGGGCTCCACGGTCTCGTCGAGAGGCACCCAGACGTCGCCGCCGCTGAAGACCTCGGTGGTCACCAGCTGGATGTACTGTCTGTAGGACCCGCCGCCCAGCTTCAACTTCAGCGCCGGCGTGATGCCATGGCTCAGGGCAAATCGGGGTTCGGCGTGAAACCTGCTTCCTTCGCTGAAGTAGTTCGCGCGCGCGCCCAACCTGACGCTGGTTTCCGCGCGCGGCTGCCACAGATCCTGCGCGTACGCTGAAATCAGGATCGGTTTCTCTCGAATATCGAGTTGATCGTCCTGATTGAAACTCTGTTTGTACGCAAAGTCGAACCATGTCGCAAGAAATCCGGCGTTCAACGAATGCCGGCTGCTCGCGAAAAAGTCCAGATCCCCCTTGACGGTGAAATCCGTGATTCCATTGGAAAACTGAATGGGAGTCTCGATCACGCGCAATTCCGTGTTGCTTTCGTATTTGCTTCGGGAGACCATGAGATTGCCGAAGACCGCGGGGGAAAACACATGGGTCCATCGACCGGTGAAGGCGGTATTGCCCCACCTTACATTGAAAAAGCTACCGTCATCCAGGTCGAGTTCAAGGTCGTCGCGTCCGAAGTATCCGCTGAACATCAGCTTGTCGTCTTCACCGATATCTCGATTGAACTTCGCATTGGTATCGTGGAAATAGTAGTGCGGTACCTCGGTGTCTTCGTCCCTGATCAGGGAAAGAACCGGTTCCAGGTACGTCCGCCGGCCGGAGACCATCCAGGACCCGTTTCCCGCCGGTCCTTCCAGGGTCATTCGCGCGGAAATCAGGCTGATTCCGCCGGATCCCTCGAATCCCTTCCGGTTGCCGTCTCGATTGCGCACGTCCAGAACGGAACCGAGCCGTCCGCCGTACTGGGCCGGATAGGCGCCCTTGTGCAGGCTCATATCCTTGATGGCGTCGGGATTGAACGTGGAGAAGAAACCGAATGCGTGGGTCGGGTTGTACAGCGGGATCTGATCCAGCAGGATCAGCGTCTGGTCCGGTCCGCCACCCCTGATATAAAGCCCGCTTGTGAAGTCAGAAGCCGACTGTATACCGGGCAGCAACTGAAGGCTCCGGAGAAGGTCAGTTTCGCCCACCGCCGGCAACTCCTGCAACTGCTCGGTTTCCAGCGTTACGAAGCCAGTCTGCACGTTCCGCTCCGCCTCGTACGGGTCACCCTCGACCACGATCTCACGGGAAAGAATCGGCTCGGGAACCAGTTGCACATTCAGCTCCCGCAACTCGTCGCCGGAGAATCGGAGGGAATCCACGAAGCTTCGGTATCCGATGTAGGAGACGACGAACGTATATTCGCCGGGAGGAATGTGCTGGACCGCGTAATACCCGTCCACGTTGCTCAGTGCGCCCAGCGGCGATGCGCCCCCTTGCAGGACCACGTTCGAGTACGGGAGTGACTCCCCGCTGGCGCCGTCGGTCACGAATCCGCTCAGTGTGGCCGCCCCCGACCCGCCCGGAACCAGAAGCGCCAGCAACAGAATGTGCATTGCGAACAGCGGGACACCTCCTGTGCGGGATCTGCACCAGAAGAATTGGATGATTCTCGATTTATTACGATTTATTATAAACAAGATATCATTAATGAAGTTATATTTATACATCAATGATAAATACCTCAATTTTATATCTTCTCGCGTCAAGGCGCAGAAAAACCCGGCGTTTTCGCCGGGCTTCAGAGAACGGTAACCCGTGCCCAGGCTGTTTCGGATGCCTATCGTGAATGACGACCGGGACCCATTCGAAGTTCCCTGTTTACGGGCTCGTGCCAAGTCTTCGATCTCTCGTAACAGCCCGTTGAATGAGCCCATCCGGGCTACGGCCGGCTCTCGTGGCCGAATGACTGCGTTGCGACTTTATCAACGGACCGTTGAGGCTGCCATCGGTTGCCTCACGACAACCACTTGAGCAGCCGGAGCGCGCCCTGTTTCACGGGGTTCCGATGAATGGACCCCGCGCTCGCTTCGTTCGCCTCAGATCCGTGCTCGATATACCAGTCGTACGCCTGGACCATCGTCTCCACGTTACTGTACCTGGGTTTCCAGCCAAGCTGTTTCATCGGCACCGAGAGGTCGAAATAGAATGGTTTGTGGTAGGTCAGGTAGTGCCACGGCGCAAGCGGACAGACTTTCATAATGTCCAGGAGCTTCAGGGCAGACACGGTCAATCCGACCGGCAACCCCACGATTCTGGACCCGCTGCCGGCATGTCTGATGGTCGCGTCCAGGTCTTCGCGTAGTGTCGAAAACCGGTCGGCGCCGATATTGAATGCGCCCTGCGTCTCTTTCTCCGCGCCCAACAGCGCGGCCGTCACCAGGTCGTCGACGTGGACAAACTGAAAGGGATTGTCACCGTTGCCGATGACGTAGATGTTCCGGCCGTCGCGAATCCATTCGAACAGGATCTGAAAAATGCCCAGCCTGCCCGGCCCGATGATGGTCCGCGGGCGAAGAATCAGAGTGGGCAAGCCTTTCCGCGCCGCTTTCTGGACCTCCAACTCCGCCGCGAGCTTCGCTCGACCGTAATTTTCAACAGGCGTCATCGGCGTGTCACAGGTAATCGGACATGCATCAGGGATGCCGAACACCGCCGATGACGACATGTGTGTAAACAGCCTGACACCGGCGTCAAACGCGGCGCGCGCCGCAATCCGCGTGCCTTCCACGTTGACGCTCCGGAATTCCCCGCCCGCCTTCGCCAGAGGCACCAGGGCGACGTTGTGATGCACGAATTGCACGCCCGTCATCGCCCCCCGCACGCCTCGGCGATCCCGGATGTCGCGCTTCACGAACTCCGTACCGCGAGGACGATCCGGCGAATCGATGACATCAAGAACCCTTACGCCCTCGCCCAGAGCGTGCAGCCGCCGCACGAAATGGCTTCCCAGGAATCCCGAGCCGCCGGTTACCAGGTGCATTGCCATGTGTAAGACCTGCCTGACCGTGGTGTTCTGTCCCTGGAATACCTCACCAATCTCCAGCCGATTCAGGCAAGCTATTCCCGTGACCGAACACCGCGCAGCGAATGAGATCCCGCGCCGTCGCCGACATCTCATAGACCACGTGCGCGGGTCTGACCCGATAGTACCAGAGGCGGTTGACAATGCGCTCGCCGGAAAGGACCCTGAATGGCACCCGGTGGACCCGCGCAATTCTATAGCCCGACCTGGCGAAACAGTAACGCGCCCGGTAGGAGTGAATGTCCGCGCAGACCAGGTCGACGGGGCCCGGCGGCCATCCATTCCGGTCCATGAGGTATCTTTGCAGCAAACGCGCATTACCGAGCGTATCGACATATTCGGGCGCCGGATATACCGGACAGTGAATCTGCCGGCATGCCGACCTTGCGGTCAGGTATGCGTATGCCGCCTCCTGTTCAAAAACGTTGCCGTCAAACCGATTCGCGGGGGCCAGATACACGACGGTCGCCGGCGTCGCGATTCCCGCGACATAGTCCAGAACCTGCCGAAAAACAAAACTTGGCGCGGGCAGGGTCTTTCCGCGGGCGTCCCTGGCCAGTCCTTCCGGAACGACAACCAGGGGCCTTTCTTTCACGGCAGGAATCCCCGGTCGATACACCATCTGATGGACCGCCGCATGCCCTCCTCCAGGCCGATTCGAGGGCAATAGCCCAGTTCCCGTTCGGCTTTTTCGATGGAACACGCGATGGTCTTGTTCATCTCCGACAGGACGTGCATCTCCTGCCAGTACAATCCGGCGCTCTGGATGATCCAGTCGCAAGTCACGGCGAATTCGCTGGCAATTCCCGGCAGTCTCAACCTCCTGTGCGCGACCGGCAGGTCGAATTCATGCTCCAGGAGTCTCTCGATGGTGTCAACCGTTTCGTTCATCGTGTATGGCTTTCGATCTGCGATCCAGTAGGTCTGTCCACGGGCTTTCCCGATATGACCGGCAAGCAGGATGGCCTGACAGAGATTGTCTATGTACGTCATGGAACGCCTGTTCCCGCCACCGCCAACAACGGGCACGCGCCCGTTCTGAATCATCTTGAAAAAGCGAGTCTGCCGCGGCGGTTGACCGGGGCCGTAAAACCAGCAGGGACGAAGAATCGTGGTTTCGAGCTTTCCCGACGCATATGCCGCATTGACGAAATCTTCCGCCAGCATTTTCGATTTGCCGTAACTCATATATGGCCGATTCGGCGAGTTCTCGTCAAACAGGCGCTCGTTTCCGGTGTGATGACCCGCCGGACTGTTGGACGAAATCATCACCAGCCGCTCAACGCCGTGCTCCACGGCGCAGTCGACGACGTTGCGTGCGCCGCCCGTATTCACGTCGTAGAAGTCCCTGACGCGCCTGGGATGAATGACGCCAATCAGGTGAAAAAGCGTGGCGCCTTCGGCATCCTTAAACAGCTGTTGCAACGACGATTTGTCGCGCACGTCACCCGCCACCACGCTTACCTTCCGCGAAAAGCCGCGCAACTCCTCCGGTTTCACGCCGTTCAACACAAAACACCGTATGCGGCGATCCGCATACGGTTCCGTGAGCCAGGGCATACCGGTACTGCCATTGACGATCGTATCGACCAGACGGGTGCCCAGCCAACCGGGCGCACCGGTAATCAGGATCATGCGCGA
>JAAXHE010000362.1 GCA_012271065.1 Candidatus Latescibacterota bacterium | reverse complement strand
CACAACTATCCGTTGCAGGAACTGGAGCCGGGACTGGAGGAGACCGCGTTCTTCGATCCGGAGAATTTCACCTTCCCGTCGGGCTGCTACATCTGCGAGGTCGAAGTGGACCGGCACACGGGCCAGGTGGAACTGTGCGATTTCGTTGCCGCTGACGACTTCGGCAACATCATCAATCCCATGGTGGTGGAAGGGCAGGTGCACGGCGGGCTGGCGCAGGGCATCGGGCAGGCGCTGCTGGAGCACTGCCGGTACACGCCCGAAGGCCAGTTGCTGAGCGGTTCGTACATGGATTACTGCATGCCGCGGGCGGACGATCTACCGAATTTCGTCGTGGCCACGCGCTGCACGCCCACGCCCTTCAACCCGCTGGGGGTCAAGGGCTGCGGGGAGGCCGGCGCGATCGGCGCGCCGCCGGCGGTGATCAACGCCGTTCTGGATGCGCTGCGCCCGCTGGGCGTTACGCATATCGACATGCCGGCCACGCCGCATGCCGTGTGGCAGGCGATCGAGGCCGCGCAGTCCGGCGAGTAGAGGAGGACAGAGCAATGCGCGAATTTTTATACCACCGCGCCGGGTCGGTGCGTGACGCGGCCAAGCGCCTCGGCGCGAGCGGGAACGCGATGCTGCTGGCCGGCGGAATGACCCTTTTGCCAGCGCTCAAGATGCGCCTGAATGAACCCGGGGAACTGATCGACCTGGCCGGGATCGATGAACTCAGTGGCGTCAAGCTGACCCGCAAGGGGGCCCACATCGGCGCCACCACCACGCACGCGGAAGTTGCGGGAAATGTGGAGTTGCGGGCCGCGGTTCCGGTCCTGCCGCATGCCGCCGAATCGATCGGCGATCCGCAGGTGCGCAATCGCGGCACACTGGGCGGTTCGCTGGCCAACAACGATCCGGCGGCCGACTATCCGGCGGTGGCCCTGGGTCTGGGCGCGACCATTTTCACCAACAAGCGCAAGATTTCCGCGGACGACTTCTTTACCGGGATGTTCGAGACGGCCCTGGGGCGCGGAGAGATGGTCACGCAGGTCCTGTTCCCGATACCGCAGCGGGCGGGCTACGCGAAATTCCCCAACCCGGCCACGCGCTACGCGCTGGTGGGCGTTTGCGTGGCGCAGTTCAAGACGGGCGTTCGCGTGGCCGTGACCGGCGCCGGCGCCTCGGTGTACCGGCTGGGAGATTTGGAAGACGCGCTTACCGACGATTTCTCCGAGCGTGCGTTGGATGGGCTGGCGGCTTCCGCCGCAAACCTCAACGACGACATGCACGCCGGCGCCGAGTACCGCGCGCACCTGGTGGGCGTCATGGCCCGCCGCGCCGTCAGCACCGCCCTGACTTAAGCCTCTGAGGCCAGCGCCCAGATGTGCAGCCTGTCTTGCCCCCATCCGTGCCGGGAGACGCATAAATCCATCCTGAAGCTTGGCCTCGACATCCTTGGCTCGGACACTCCCGGCAGGGATGGGGGCAAGACAGGCTGGCGCTTAGCCGTTAGGTCGAGCGAGGACTGATCCGGTTTTGAGTTCCGCACCGGAGTCGGTGGAGCAGGTCCGCGCCCTGCTCGCCGGGCAGAACTACATCGCCGGCGACCGCCTGAGCACCTCGGTATTCCTGGCCCTCAGCCTCAACCGGCCGCTGTTCCTTGAGGGGGAGGCCGGCGTGGGCAAGACTGAACTGGCTGTGGCGCTGGCTTCCGCGCTTGAGCGCCGGCTCATCCGCCTGCAGTGCCATGAGGGCCTGGACCTGGCCGGGGCAGCGTACGAGTGGAACCACGCGCGCCAGATCCTCGCCATCCGCCTGGCCGAGGCCGAGGGCCGGAAGAGTGTGGCGGGCTTGTCCGCCGACCTGTATTCCCGCGAGTTCCTGATCGAGCGTCCGCTGCTCAAGGCCCTGTCCGTCTATCTGGAGGGACCGCCGGTCCTGCTGGTGGACGAACTGGACCGCGCCGACGAGCCGTTCGAGGCCTATCTGCTGGAATTCCTCGCCGACTTTCGCATAAGCATCCCGGAGCACGGCGAAGTCGAGGCCGCCAGGCCGCCGTTGGTTGTCCTCACCTCCAACCGCACCCGCGAGGTGCACGATGCACTCAAGCGCCGATGCCTTTATTGCTGGGTCGATTACCCCTCGCAGGCGGCCGAGGAGCGGATCCTGGCAGCCCGCGCGCCAGGCCTGCCCGAAGCGTTGCGGGCCAGGGTGGTGGGCTTCGTACAGGCGCTGCGGCAGGAAGGCCTGTTCAAGGCGCCGGGCGTGTCCGAAACGCTGGACTGGGCCGAAGCGCTCTTGGCGATGGATGCGCGCGAAGTGGACACGCAAGCCGTGTCGGAAACCCTGGGCGCGCTGCTCAAATACCAGGAGGACTTCGAAAAGTTAAACGAAAACGCGGTAGAACGGCTGCTTGCCGCCGGGGGTTGAAATCCGGTTCTCGGCCTGACCGAGTGTCGTGTCCCGCAGGCGTTAAGAAAGCCGGCGACTGATGCGGGACGTTCACGGCGCTGCGGGGTGCCGGATTCTCATACTCTCTGTACCTTATCGAAGTTCATTGTAACTTTCATTTCATTGTGCTAAAAATACAAGCCTGTGTGAACGGTAATGGTCTGCGCTTGTCCTCCATTTGTCGAAAAACGGTGCGCCCTGGGACAAGGTACTCAAATAAAGGTGGGACGCCCTCGCTCCCAAGAAGATGTCCTTGTTCCCGGCCTTGTGCATGCTGATCCGCGCCGCAGGCGCATTGGCGCTTCTTGCGGTGTGGGCTTGCGTGCAGGGAGAAGAGCTTGCCGTTATTCCGCAACCCGTGTCGCTTACCCGATCGGCGGGTTCGTTTGCAATTGACGGCAGCACCTTCATAGTCGCTGGTTCCGAATCGATTGCCGGGGCATCCTATCTTGCCCGAAGACTGCAAAACGCCACCGGATACACGTTACCGATTCGCGAGCAAAGGTCCGATGATGACTTGGGCGCCGCTATTACTTTCCGTCTCGATTCCCCGCCCGCCGGCGCGTCCTCTCTCGGCGAGGAAGGGTATCGACTCAGTGTCGCAAAGGAAGGAATCGACATTTCAGCCTCTCGCCTGTCCGGATTGTTCTATGGAGTCCAAACCCTGCTTCAATTACTGCCGCCTGAGGTTTACTCAAAAGACGCGCGCTCGTTGAAAACCGGTGAACTCACCCTTCCATTGGTCGAGATTGCCGACCGCCCAAGGTTCGCCTGGAGAGGACTGATGATCGACGTTTCCCGTCACTTCTTCTCCAAAGAGCAGATCATAAAGACGATTGATGCAATGGCCATGCACAAACTCAACGTGCTGCACTTGCACCTGACCGACGATCCCGGTTGGAGAGTCGAGATCGAACGCTACCCGAGACTCACCACTATTGGAGCGATCGGAGACCGGACCAACCCCGATGGGCCGGAGCGCCTGTACTTTTCCAAAGACGACATTCGCGAAATCGTGGCGCACGCATCCCGGCGCCACATCATCGTCGTGCCGGAAATCGACATGCCGGGACACGCCATGGCGGCGGCCAGGGCCTACCCGGAATTCTTTGACGGGTACAAGACGTTCAACCCCGCAAACCAGGAAACCTACGAATTCGTCAAGAACGTGCTATCCGAGGTCATGGATCTGTTTCCCTCCGGATATCTTCATTTCGGTGGCGACGAGGTCCGAGATCACCGCTGGGCGGAAATGCGGTCAATTCAAACATTTATGCAGGAGCATGGCTACACCGATTTGAGCGAAGTCGAAGGACACTTCGACCGCTTCGTGGCGGACTTTATTGCGGAAAAGGGCTATACGCCCATCGGATGGGACGAAGTGGTGGAGTTCGACGTCAACCCGGATACGATCGTGCAGTGGTGGTTGCACTTGCGGCCCGAAGCGCGTGACCACGCGATCAGGAAGGGGTATCGCGTGATTATTTCGCCCACCAACTACCTCTATTTCGACTACCCCAATGGACCCGGGGAACCGGGCGCGCCGTGGGAGGGAAACGACAATGGCCCGAATTCCTTCGAGTTGATTCATCAGTGGGAACCCATTCCCGACGGATACTCGCAGGAGGAAGAGTCGCAGGTTCTGGGGTTGCAGGCAAACCTTTGGACGGAGTTCATCAAGTCGAACGGCTACTACGAGTACATGCTTTTCCCCAGGCTGTCCGCAATGGCCGAAATCGCCTGGAGCCCGAAGGGCGCGAAAGATCTGGATGAATTCAAGAGGCGCCTCCGCGTTCAATGTCAGCGCTACGAGGCCATGGGTTTGAACTACCGTGTATTCGGCGAATGGCCAAGCGATTTTTCGTATCTGACCCACTGAAAGCCGGTGCATGAAGCCGCGGCGATAAAACGGCACTGCGTCTTGTCAGTCTCGAAGCCCGAACCGCACGCAAAACGGCGACAACCGAAGGGTTTGTCACGCCTTTTTGTATTGCCGCTTGTTCTCGGGCCCTGGGCTGGAGCGGCGAATGCGCAACCTGACACTACCCCGGCGTTTGCCAGGGACGCCCGCATCGGCGATCTGGTTTTCGTCAAGGGCGTGGCCTTTCCCGATATGATCCTGCCCGCGGCGACCGGCGGTAACGTTGACCCTTCGATCCATGGCGGCGCGCTCAGCGACTACAGCATCGATCCTGCCAGGTTGCCGCCCTGTTTGGCTTTCAATCGGTTCACCCGCGTCTTAAGCGGCGTCCCTACCGTGGTCATGGAAGAAACCACCTACACGTTGTGGGTTCATGACGATGACGGCAACTACGCAAAGACAGACGCAGATACGCTGCGCTTCAGTATGGAGATATTGCGCGAACGGGAGCGGGGTTCAGCCGTCTTCACCGGTATTGCGGGGCAGGGGCACGGCGAAAATCTTGCGATGCCCAAAGGGGAATTGGCCGCTTCCTTTGAATCCGAGTGGCAGTGGTTTCGCAAGGATCGTCTACCGGAACTTTCGGGAGAAGAGAAATGGAACGCAATAGGCTGGAGAGGCGAGCGCGTTCAGAAGCAAGTGCTCGTTAGCGGCGCCGCGCCCGGAAGTCCGCTATCCGTAGATGCGACTGATTTCAGGAGCGATTCGGGTAACGTCATCCCTGCTCAAGCCATTTCGGTCAAGTATCCGCAATTTGTAATCGGCGATGTCGAAGCCCGCAACTGCGACGGCTACCCGGTGAGAAATGAGATTGCCTGGTTGTCCGACGCGCTACCGCCTCAACCACCGGTAGATCATCCGCCGGCCTATCCTGCAATGCTGTGGATTTCCGTCGATATACCCTATGACGCACAGCCTGGGGAGTACTCCGGCGCCCTCGTAATCCGGTTGAATGCGAGCGCCGAGACAAGACTCGAGATCTTTCTTGAGGTTTCGGATTGGAAACTGCCTTTGGCTTCCGAACGGCGATTCCATCTGGACCTGTGGCAGTTTCCGGTATCGGTGCTGGAGCGACACAACGACGTCAACCCGCAGAAACCGATTGAGGTTTGGTCCGAGGCGCATTATCGGCTGCTGGAACCCTTCTACCGCTATTTGGCGGATCTGGGCCAGCGTACCGTTACCACCTACATCAAGGACGGGGCCTTTGCCGCCCCATCAATGATTAGGTGGATTGCGCATGAAAACGGCGAGCGTTGGGAGTACGACTATTCCGCTTTTGATGCGCACGTTAAGCGCTTGGCCTCCTGGGGCATCGATGGCCAGATCAGCGCCTTTTCTCCGGTGGGCTGGAACAAGGATGAAGTCCCTTTCTGGGATGAGGCCAGCCGCGAACGGAGAGTGTTCAAGGCGAGTATAGGGTCGCAGACCTATAACGCGCTATGGAACAACTTCCTTACCGATTTCAAGGCGCACCTTAAGGAGATGGGCTGGTTTGAGAAAACCGTTCTTTACATGGATGAAGTCCCGGAGGACGAAATGGAAGCCGCTATCGGATTGATTCGATACAACGACAGGAACTGGAAAATCGGCCTGGCCTACGGTCATGCGCCGAATGAGCGCGTGATCGCGAGTTTGTACGACGTTTCGGGGTATTACGAGAACGAGCCCAAGGTGAAGACCTATGATGACCAACTCACCACGTTTTACACCAGTTGCTCACTGAAACGCCCGAACAGCTACGTTGCCGCCGACGCGAACCCCGCCGACATGGTGGCCATACCGTGGTATGCCCTCGCCCGGGGGCATCGGGGGTATTTGCGCTGGGCGTTCGACAACTGGAAGACCTGTTATCCGCTGGATTTACGGGACGGGCGGTTTACAGCCGGTGACTTTTCCTTTGTCTATCGAAGCGGCAACGACGCGGACATGACGGTGATACCGAGCGTGCGGTCCGAACTGCTTCGCGATGGAATTGAAGATTTCGAAAAGATCCAAGCGTTGCGGGAGGCGGCGTCGGAATGTAAAAGAGAGAGCTTGCTGAACGATTTGGGGGAAGCCATTACTTTGTTTTCCAGCGAAGCGCTGATGGCTGGACAAGCGCCCGCACTGATTACCGATGCGCGCGCGCGGCTCAACGCAGTATCTCGATCGATAACTCCCGGCGCTTGTCATTAGCTTCATGGATTAAATCGCCGCCGGGAATCTCCGCCATGTGCATTGGGTGGTTGCGGCTTGCCAATTGCGCTGCCGGGCAGGCTTCTTGTTGGGGCCGGCTAATTGCAGCGGGTCTCGGTGGCAACCAGAGAAGAAGCGTCCATTGAAATGCTATCGAGTTCGTTTTGGGCGCGCATCAAGTCCTCCTTGATGGTGCCGTTGGATACGCTTTGGATGGAGATGTAATCGTCGCTGATAAGTGCGTCCAGGCGGCTCAACCCTGAAGCATCTCCATGTTGCGTAAGGAGTTCGCGCAAAATCCGGCGTTTTTCGAAGCTCTGAACCCCGTAACGCAGTGTCTCCAGACGTACGCTTGTCATCGGCTGGAGATCGGCATCGTTGGAACTGCGGTATATGAACGCGTAGTCACCGGAAGTGTGGCTTAAGCCCTCCCTCAAGTCCAAGGGGTCGGAGGATTGCCAGTAGTCATAGGCCCAGCGGGAAAACCCATCCTGCTTGAGTTTTTCGGCGTACCAGGTAATCCACTCGATATCGGCGGGACTGCTGTCGGCGGTAAGCAGGGAGTTGATGCCCGTAATGGTTTTCCTCTGGTCGTAGTTGCAACTGGTATAGATAGTCCGCACTTTGTTTTCCGACCGGGGCAAAGCTCCATCCGCCGCGGTTCCAAGATAGATGCTCGTGGAGTCCACTTGTTGAACCAGGTCCCGGTATGATTCAGGATCGGAGTACGACAGGGCGATCTTCCAGTTCGGATCATCTCGCTGGATCATGCCGATCAAGCCGGCCAGTTCCCCCGGGCGTTCATCCACGGCAAGGTAGGTCAGCGCAAACCACTCCCGGTCCTTCAGGTAGGTTCTGAATTCGCGCAGGAACTCGCGCCAGACCGCGGTGTGGGTGGAAGAACCGGGTGAGGCGTCGAGGACGCGGGAGGCTTGATGCTGCTCGCTCCAATAGGGAATCTCGTCGCGGTTCCAGCCGACGATTCCATAGGCGTAGATTCGTCTGTCGATGCCCCAACTCATCAGCTTCGCCACGTGGGCGCCGAAAGCTGAAAAGTCGAACCGCCAGTCGTGGGCGTCCTCCCTCAAGCGCGTCCATCGAACCATGCCTGCAGCGCCCAAGGCTTCGTCCTTGAGCGTTGCGGTAATGGTTTTCTGGCCTGTATCGGCCAAAAGGCGATAAGACGCCTCAAGCAGCCCGTAATGCTCCTCCGACCATCTCCTGATCGGCGCCGCCGGATGTGCGTCGTTGTAGTGGACCAGGACCCATTCGGGGTGCTGCCACAAGTCGAGTTCGAATCGCCAGTCCCCGGGGTCTTTCAGATCCAGCGGAAGCACCTGGAGGTTTATGGAGAGACGGGTCGTGGCATGCTGCTCATCGGGGTCTTTGACGGTCAAGTGTCCCTGATAGTCTCCCGGGCAGGCAGTTTGAGGCACGTCGATCATCAGCCAGGTCTTGAACGGATCATCCGGCAGGTTGAGCGCTGGGGGCTCGGAAGAGAGCGCGTCGGCCAAATGCACCGCTTCGGCGCTGGTTCGTGACGGGTAGCCGCCGCATTCTCGCCGCTCGCGGTCCGCCATAACGTAGAGCGGAAAGAGGATTCGGGTCTGGTCTTTTGCAATAACGTGGCCTGAATCGTTTACAAGATCGGACATTTCCCATTCAAGCGCTCGGCGTTGCTTTTCATCGCCGGAAAGGATGATGAGCGGCGCATGCGCACGGTCTCCCCGCCAAGCTACGCCTGACCATTGGTCTCCTCCCGGGCCGGTTACGAAGTTCGCGTCGTTCTTTTCCAGGTACTGGTATTTGTCCACAAACGTTCCGCGTATGGCGGCCTGACTTGTTACGGTGATGTGGAAGGCCAGGGTGTCCGTGTCGCTGCCGTCGGTGTTGGCGTCGCTGTCCGCAACGGTGTACGTGTATTCCGTCCTGGGGAAGGCCTCCGCCGGTGTTCCGGTAATGACGCGCTCGCCGGCGGTGAAGCTCAAACCCGCCGGTAGTTCCGGCGATAGGCTGTAGCTCAAGGCTCCGTTGCCACCCGTCGCCTCGGGCAGGATAACGTCGGAAATCGGGCGATCCTCAACGTAGCTTAGGTCCGATACGGTAGCCGTTCCGAAGCTGGGCGCCGTATCGCGGATATCGGGCGGTGTCGCTGCTTGCTCTTCTCCGCTACCGCCGCATGCCGCGAGCATCAACGTTATCATCGACGCTGACGCCCGCGCGGTTGTTCTGCGGCTATGGCCTGTAGGTAATGGACAGCTCCAGGCTGCGCCCGAAAATGCCATAGGCTCCTTGCAGGCTCTCAAGCCCGTAATAGTTGTCGCGCGGTTCATCGAGGAGGTTCCATCCCTGAAGGACAAAGCCAAGCCGTTCATTTACGTCGTAACCGAGATGGAACGACAAATCACCCTCCCCGGCATTGGTGGTAAAAGCGCGCGCCGGTCTTTGTGGCCGAGTGAACTCGGATCGGTACCGGTAGGAAAGGCGAGCCGAAAATGGCCCCCGATAGTAGTGGAAGGTCATGTTGCCCGCATGGTCGGACTGGCCATCCAGGCCGAATGTACTGGAGTTGAAGGTCTCCGTCAGCTCGATGTTCGAGTCGGTATAGGTGTAGGTGGCGTAAACTCCAAAATCGCCGTAACCGGGCGGCAGGACATTGATGAAGTTGTGCTGGAAAGTGACTTCAAGGCCAAGCAGTCTGCCTCCGGCCCCATTGGAGGGAATGTACGAGACCGTATCATCGGGTGGGCCTGACTCGACCCGGTCCTGGGTGATGAACGTATCCATCTCCTTGTAGAACAGAGCTACGGCCAAGGCGGTGTCTTCGTCGAAGTACCGCTCGAAACTAAGATCAAGCTGGTTGGCGATAAACGGCCTGAGATACGGGTTCCCTCCGCCGTTTACCCCGCCGTATATCTGGTCGCCGTATTGATCCGTTCCCGGACTCAGGAAGTTCACCGCCGGCCGGGCCATCACTCGTGAGACCGCAAGCCGCACCACAATATCATCGGAGGGAAACAGATTGAGGTTGGCCGAGGGAAGGGCCTCGGTATATTTGTCGCTGGTCTTGACCGGTGCTTCCGTTCCTTCGACGCTGGAAGTTCCCGTGGTGTCCACGTCCGTTGTTACAAGGCGAACACCGAAGTTCCCGGAAGCCGGAATGCCAAAGAACGAGTCCATCTCAAAGTCTGCCTGCACGTATGAGGCCAAGACGTCCTCTTCGATGAAATGACCGCCGGACGGCTGGATTTGTGCTTGCGCTCCAGGGAAGACTGCGTTGCGCACTTTTTGCGTGTCCAGGACGAGGATCGGATTTGCCTGGAAGGCGGAGTCAATCCGTGACTGATCGAAAGTAGTCAGCACGTAGTCGGGATCGATTGCGGCCGGCGTTTCGACTTCGTCCGCACCGATCCGGTTTCGCCTGCTGATCAGGGTGTTGTCGCGATTGACGATCCGCAAACCTGCCTTAAGCGCCGTGAAGAACGGTGAGTTGGTCACGTACTCCGCATCAAACTTGTAGGTGAATATCTCGTCTTCGCGAGCGCCTTCGATGACATGCAAGCCGTCGATCCAATTCGCGGACGGGTCGGCGAAGTCCAGAGGAGACAGCAGGAATGCCCCACTCTCGCTATTTTCCCCGAACGCCGCAACCGGGCGCTCGAGGACAAGCGAACCGCTTGTTCCCGCATAGGGACGGTATTGCACGGTGACGTAGTCGTTTTCTCCACTGGCTTTCGAGTAGGAAAAATCGTATTTGAGCGTCAGCGGATCCGCCGTCCATGTCGCTCCCGCCCCGAAGCTTTGTAAATCACTGTTCGCGTTATCGGCAGCGCTTACCGCAAACAGATCTTGGCCATAACCACGCTCCAGGCAGCCGTTGACGGGTTCGCGATTACAGGTAACCGTTGCTCCGATCAGGTTCACGCCATCGCTTCTGGCGTTGTCGTAAGCGTTGCCGAAAGAGCCGAGCCCTCCCAGCACCAAACCGTATGAGGCGCCCTCTTGGTCAAAGTCGGTATAGAAGCCGTCGAGGTGGACTTCGAAACGGTCCAGAGGCCGCCACTGAACGGCGCCCATGACGGAATGGCGCCACCCGGTCCCGTTGAGAATGTTGGCCTCCGCTCCATAGGGGACATTTAAGGAATTATCTGGACCGTAGCCCTCCGGAAGCCCTTCAATAGCTCCGGCGAACTCGACTGTCCTGGATTCGAATATGTACGAGTTGGCGCTTGCCAGTGGCGCGTATTGTCCGGCGTATCCCACTGCAAGCCCTAATGTATCCCCGTTGAACTGGTCGATGTACGCTGCGCTCGCCCGATATCCAAAGGGCTCCCCGTCGGGCATCTCTCCCGCCAGGTCGTTATGCCGAATCCGCAGGTTCAGCGCAGTGGACTGTTCGTCCCATTCCAGGGCGCGCGCCGTTTGCAGGTCGATCGTGCCGCCAATGCCGCCTTCAACCTGGCTGGCGGAAGGCGTCTTGTAAACGGTGGCCCGCGACACCAGTTCGGCGGGGAACAGGTTGAACGACACGCTTCGATCACCCCATTCGGCGGCGAGGTCGCGGTCGTTCAAGGTTCCGTTGGTCAATACGGCGCCCAGGCCACGGATGGACAGATTGTTGGCGCCGAAAGCATTTCGCGTGTGGGATAGTCCCGGCAATCGCGCGAGCGACTCGGCGACGCTGGTATCCGGAAGCTGTCCTATATCCTCGGCCGACAGCGCTTCAGTGATTTCGGTGGCCAGGCGTTTACGGATCAGGGCCTCTGTCAGGCTGCGCTGGTATTTTGCGGTCACGACGATTTCCTCGATAGCGGCCTCCCCGTCTTCGTCGTCGTCCTGCTCGTTGAGTGCCGGCGGTTGTTGTTCGGCCGCGCCCATGTCCGCGATGTACGCGAGGCCTCGAAGAGCGGGAAGGAGCCGCAGTTCGCCCGTCAGGCGAATTTCATACTGCGGCCCACTGCCGTAGGAAAAATTGTCGGGATTTGCAGGCAATGCCAATCCGGAAGAAAGCTCGACCCGCAGATCATGAGCCCTGGTCACCCGGTGGTAGCGGGCTCCCAACCGTGCCCGGTGGCTGATCTCGCCGTTGAGGTCCGCCTCAAGGAATGGAATCAGGATGCCGCCGGACCTCGATTCAAAGAAGCCATAGCCGATCTCCGCGCGCAACGACCCCGTCCGGGACCCACCGTCAAGGCGATGTCCTTGCGCGAAAGAGTCGTTGCTTGCCCATAAGACCTGCGCGCTTGCCGACGGGTCTCCCCATTGCGGAGAGAGCGAAAACGACAACCCCGTTCCATTGGCGCGTGGCGCCTTCCCTATGGACAAGCTGAAGCCTCGTTCCTGGTAGTCGTCCGCCGAATGCAACGCCATGACGCGCCCGCGCGCCTCCCACCAGACTCCGGACGATGGGTTTTGGTAGCGCGCACCGCCCACGAATTCGACTCCGGCGCCGTTATTTCTTCCGGTTCCTCTGTCGAAACGCGCGCCTAATTCGGCATATGGCCGGACATGGGCGCCACCCTGAATTACAAACGTGGATGAGCTTTCCAGGCCAAAGCGGGCGCGGCTGATATCGGCCGACAGGTCATACAAGGAGTCCATCCGCATGAACGCCACGTCGCCATGCGCTGCCCAGTCCGCACCCCCCAGGCCCGCTCCAAGCGATGCTTTTCCACCGAATGCGCCGAGACGCATTGATGCATCGCCTGACTCTTGCACTCCGGTCTTATTAGTGTGATCGGCTTCTCCCCAGCCCGCTCCCAGGATCATCCAGACTTCGTTATTTTCGTTGAGTTGCAGCCGCCCGTAAGGCAGTACCGTAGTCAGGCTCATTTCGAAACTGCCTGCGAAGTCCCCGTTGGCGTAGCTTGCTTTCCCGGCGCCGCGGGACAGGGCAAGGCCCGCCAGCAGGTTTTCGCCGACGCGCCCGTCCAGTCCGATATACGCCGCCTTGTAGTCCCCGTCGTATCTCGCCGCATCGTCGTCGAATGATTGAATGTCGCTGCTGCCCCACAAAGTCCATTGCCGACCGTTTCCATTTACCCCGCCAAGCGGCTTGACGAAATTGCTGCCAAGCAGGAGGTGCTCCCAGTTCACCGGTTTAGTTCGACTGCTCGGTCCATTCCCGTTCAAACCGGCCGGGCTAAGGCTTGTGCCACTGCCGGAGTTTTCGGACAGTCCGAAGGGGTAGTGGGCAATGAGGTTTGCCGGTTCTTGGGTTGCTTTGCTGGAGCGCCCGAGGTTAGGCGCTCTCGACATGCCGGGCGCGAGCTCGTTCGGCCAGAGCGGCTGGCTCCGCGGTTGCGCTCCTGGCGTATCCGGCGCCGTGGCGAAGCGGCGGTTGATTGTGGGGATCACGCTCGACAGCATGCTGCGCCCGATTGACGCTGAAATGTTCTCCAGCGTTTCGATTTCCTCTGCCGAAACAACCGGCGGTGGAGGTGCGGCTTCCTCGATCGTGATGGTCAGCCTGAGGCTATCGGCGTCGCCGGTAGAGTCATCCTGGTCGTCGTCGTGCACCCAGAAGGTGTAATCGGTTGGCTCCAGTGCGGTGGTGGGTGTTCCGCTGAGGATGCGGGTGTAGCGGTCGAACGCCAGGCCTTCCGGCA
>JAAXHE010000313.1 GCA_012271065.1 Candidatus Latescibacterota bacterium | reverse complement strand
ATGGGCTTTTTCAACGGGCTGCTAAACCCGGATGAGTTGTCGAACGTCGCGACAGAAGACTACAGTCGCCGAAGCGCTTCTCGAATGATTGCTTCCACCGATGCCTCGTTACCCTGATCGCCGATCACATTGTCGACCACGCTGCGGGCTTTCACGTGGGGCACGCCCAGACCCGCGAGCGCCTTAACCGCTTCTTCGGCCCGTCCCGCGCCCACGGACGATACCCGCCCCCGGACATCGTCATCGGGGACGTCGCCGATCCGGTCCTTCAATTCGAGCACCAGCCGCCGCGCCAGTTTCTGCCCGATCCCCTTGATCTGGGTGAGTCCACGGGCGTCTTCCGACGCTACCAACCTGCGAAAAGTCCGAATCTGGACGCCGGAAAGAATCTTCTGTGCCAGCGGGGGACCGATTCCCGAAACCGAAATCAACAACTCGAACAGATCCCGCTCGGCTTCGGTTTCGAAACCGTAAATCGTAAGTGCATCTTCGCGTACGTGCAAATGGGTCAGTATCTTGACGGTTTCCCCGCGTCCCCGGCCGGCGTCGTAGCTTGACATCGGAATGCGGACGAGAAAGCCGACGCCTGCAACGTCGACAACCAGATGCGTGGGGCTGTTCACGGCCAGTTTGCCTTCGAGATAGGCGATCATTCGACTATCGACCCCTTCGTTTCGCTCCGGTCGTTCGAACGCTTTCGACGCCCAATTCCTCCAGCTTTTCCTTCAGACGGTCCATCCGTCCCGCACGCGTGGGCCCGCCGCTGCCGTCGGGAAGGCGCACCGCCCGCTTTCCCCCACGGAAGCCTGCGCGCACGGCGTCACCTCCGGGCGCTTGAAGACGGTTCACGTGACAAACCGCGACAGCCAGCGCATCGGTGATGTCGTATGGTCCCGTGACCCGTTTCTGACCGAACAGATTCCGTATCATAAACTGAACCTGTTCCTTGGACGCACCGCCACGACCCACGACAGCCTGTTTGACCTCGCGAGGCGCGTATTCGAACACGGGCAGATCCGATCTGGCAAGCGCCACCATGATTGCGCCCCGGGCTTCGCACATCTTCATCAATGTCTTCACGTTGGCACGATAGAAAGCGTTTTCGACCGCAACTTCGTCGGGCGAGTATTCTTCGATCAATTTCAGGAGCCCGTCGTGAATCTCAAGCAGCCGCCCGGCAAAGGGTAGCCCCGTATCCGGACGCAATGCACCGCCTGCAACCATACGGCTCCCGCGGCCCCGGCATTCCACTACACCGTAACCGGTGATCACACTGCCGGGGTCTATGCCCAGAACCAGCAAGGCGCCCGCCTTTCAGGGTGCGGTTTGGACTCGTTAGCAGTCCGTTGATAAAGTCG
>JAAXHE010000129.1 GCA_012271065.1 Candidatus Latescibacterota bacterium | reverse complement strand
CCCGTTTTCGGAGCGGACTCAAGTTTCGAATGTAATGTAGGAGAGAGGACAAAAAGGAGGATTCGCCATGCCGCAGAACACCAGCCTCGGCCTGTCCGTGATCGGACAGATTTCGGTGACTGTTCAGGACCTCGACCGGGCGGTCGCATTTTACCGTGACAAGCTTGGCATGCAGTTCCTTTTCCGCGTTCCACGGATGGCCTTTTTCAGTTGCTCGGGCGTCCGACTTCTACTCGGCCTGTCGGAAGATGAATCGGCGGACGTGCATGCTTCGATACTCTATTACAAGGTTGAGGACCTCGAAGGCACATGTGAGGAACTGCGTTCGCGGGACGTCACCTTCGACAATGGACCGCACAAGATCGCCGATATGCCCGACCATGAACTGTGGATGGCGTTTTTCCGGGACTCGGAGATGAATCTGATGGCGCTGATGACCGAGAAGCCGAGAGCGAACCCATAGGCGCCGCACGCCAGAACGGAGCAGACCGATGGACCAACACGAAGAACTGTCGTTTTCATTTCGCTGCGTCATCGACAGGCCCGTGTCTGAAGTCTTCGAGGCCGCTGCGGGCAGGACGGCGATCAGTACCTACTTCACGGACGACGCCAGCGCCGGGCTGGAAGCCGGGCGAACGGTCATCTGGCGATTCGGCGACGTCGAGGTGGACGTCGCGGTCGAGGAGGTTGTCCGCTACAGGAGAATCGTCTGCAACTGGCCTGCCTCCAACGACGTTGGCTACAGGACGCGCTTCGTGTTCGAATTCGAAGCGCTGAACGCCGGAACGAGGATTTCGGTGAGCGAATCCGGATGGCGGCCCGACCGGGACGGGATCGACAGCGCTTTCGATCAGTGCTCGGGCTGGACGCATTTCTTCGCCAGCCTGAAGGCACGGCTTGAATACGACGTGGACCTCAAACGCTTCTACGAAGAAGATGACGGCTGATCGACCGTCGTCCGATCAGCGAAATCCGCCAATCGCTCGATGGGATTTGGCGAACACCGCGCGCCGTGCCGGGTAGACCGGTTTTCGGCGCGTTTCACGTTATGTTCGCGCCGTATATGGAGAAGCGGACCGGGGATTCCCGGCCCGCGGGTTGCTGCGACGCGGATTTGTGAAACGATCGGGGCGTATAGCGTACGCGGCGCCGGCGTGGCAGGCGTCAATTGCTTCGACCGGCGAGCCATTATGGGATATTTCAATACCCGCGGCTAAGCGCCATCTTTATCCGCTCCGGCAGGAGGATCCGCCGGACCTGAGGCTCGCCGCAGACCGCGCCAGATCGCGAGGATCAGCATGGGAATGCCGACCAGAACCAGAAACGGAACGAGCGCATAAATGACCACCATATGGGGTCCGAGCAAGCCGCCGAGAAGACTGAACAGGACCGCAAGCGGCGTTGCGATCGCCAACCCGACCAGAATCGAGACCCTGGGGGTACCGCTGACGCCCCTCAAGAGGCGCTGCGCCAGCAATAAAGAACAGAGCCAGGCCGGACAGGATGCCCGGAAGCGCAATAAGCAACCCAAACGGGTCGGAGTGATGCATTGTACGGAAGCGAATTGCGGCAGTGAGAATCTGTAGAATGCAGAATCCCAGGCCGAACCACACCGGGATCTTCCAGTATTCCCAGGATCGGCGGTTTGGCGCTTCCGGTTGACCTGTAGCGGCGGTTCCGTCGGCATGTTCCATGGCGGTTTCCCCCCGATCTATAATAACTGTTCTTTCAGAAAGTCAAAACAGGTGCCGGAACAAGGTTCACTCTCGAGCGTGTTGCGCCACCATCCCTTGCGGTAATTCACATAGCCGTGTTCTTCCATCAACGCCTTCAGCAGCTGACGGTTGCGTTTTTGTCATTCCGTAATACGGGAATCCGCCGTAAACATTGAACCTTTCCACGACGAACCGCGCCTTGCAGGTTAGAGGACGGATGATCGAATGACCAATCCACACGACCAACAACTGGCGAAGCAGGTTCTGGAGGGCAGCGAGGCCGCCTTCGTCACCCTCATCCGACGCTACGAGCGGGTCCTGGCCGGGTTGATCCGTTCCCGTATCGGTTCCGGCGAACAGGTGCGGGACGTGATGCAGGAAACCCTTGTCCACGCCTGGAGCGGCCTCCGCCGGAATACGCCGCGTGACGTGCGTCCGTGGCTGCTGCAGGTGGCCCGAAACCGCTGCCGCGATTACTTCAGATCGCCCCAGCGCCGCGAACTGTACGTCGGGAGCGAAGTCCTGACGCCGCTGGTCAACCGCAGCGGACTCGCGCAGTCGCGGGAGCGGGAGGCCGCCATGGCAATCCTAGAAGCCATGGACGAAGTGCCCGAACGCGAGCGGGCCGCGCTGCGCGCGTTCTACGTCGACGGTCTGAGCATCGCCGAAATCGCCGACCGCCACCGCAGTCCCGACGGCACGGTCAAGCGGCGTCTCTCGCACGGCCGCGACCGGATCCGAAGAGCCATGGGAATCACCCCAACTAAAAGGAAGATCGTTATGAAAGCAAAACAGCAAGACTTTCCGCGACATCGCCCCGAGATTCGCATTCACCCCAGCGCGGAGAAATCCTTACGTGTCGATTTCACGGAAATGGCATGGTGGTTCGTAACGCCGGAAGCCGGCGACCGGGTAGGCTTTGGTTCGTACGACGGCGGAAAGGACGGTGACGCGTCCTGGCGCCTGTCCGAAACGGTCTGGCTGACCGCCGGTGGGCCGGCGGTGATCCACGGACGACCCTGTGTCGAAGTGGAGGTCGAGGAGAGGGAGGTCGTGAAGATGAGTTTCCGGAAGAAGCCACTCGAGGAGAGGAGCCGCATTAGAAGGGTCTGGGGACACTTGGCCGACGACGAGGTGGAGTGGATCGCCGTGGAAAGGGAAGAGGCCGACGGCGTGAGAGAACTGACGACGTTTCTGGACGATAAATTCCACGACGACTGGTGGGGTTCGCGTCGCGTCGTCGAAGACTGCGGATGTTTGTCCGAACGGGCCGATGGCGCCTGGGTCAGACAGCCAGATGCCCCCGCCTTCACAGGCGCGGGCGTGTTCGACGTCCACGTCGGCGGGCGTCAGTTCACCTGTTTGCGGGTCTTTGACCTGGATAAAAACGCTACTGAGCGCGACTGCCTGGTCGTGGCATATATCACCCGCGCGGGACGCACGGTGCTGTTCCGGCGATACAACGGAAGCCGCTGGGGCAAGAGCGACGCACCGCCGCACAACTGGGGCGAAGCGATGACCTGGGAAGAGGAGCTGCCCGCGAACGACCGCATTGTCATCGACGGGCTGACATACGTACACTTTTACGACAACCTGTCGGCGGCGGCCTGCGGCCTTACGGATTGAGTACCTATCGCACTCGGCGGTAGGTCATGGTGTGGGTCATGGTCTCCTTACCGCCCTCGTACATCGTCCAGGTCTGCGACATCCCGTCCGCCCCGTCGAAAGCGATCGAGACGGAATGCATGTGCGACTCGTCCGGGGAATCGAGAGAGCCCTCGACCAGTTCTAACGCAATCACCCCATCTGCGGATTTCGCCAGGCTCATCTGCGGCTGATTGCCCTTCGCACAATAGTGGGTCATCCACAGCCTGCCGCCGCGGTCGTGGTAAACGGAAATCATCTCCTTTGGCGTGTCCGGGAAGTTGCGCTCGACGATGACGCTGCCGTTGGCCGCCACCCGGTACTCCGTTGCAACCGTGATCATTGCGCCCTTCCCGCCCCCGGGCATCGGCATCTCGGACTCCCAGCGCCCAACCAGCGTTTTCAGCCGCTCGAACTCCGCCGAGCCGACGTATGGCCCAGCCTGCTTTTCTTCTTTTCCTTCCCGCTTACCACCGCCTTCGCCTGCAAAGGCCGAAAAAGCGAGAATTGCAATCAGGACGGGCAGAACGAGTATGGCTCTCTTCATTTGGGCTGCTCCTTTTGGCAGTGCAACAAAAACACGATTGAGATGAGGGTATTGACGATGGTAATTACGTAACAATTCCCGGATTCGTCTACCGTCCGGCCTCCTGTCAAACCGACTCGAGATATTTAACGACTTCAGCGGCCTCCGCGCCTCCGTTCCTGGCGTGGACGATCAGCGGAATTCCGTGGGGTCCCGCTACGTGTACGACCCCGGGATCGTCGGCGAGAGCCGCACGCACGATGTCGAGCTTGCCCAGCATCGCCGCGGCGAAAATATCGATCCGTGCGCCCCTGTCCAGCAGATAAATCGCGATGTCCCTGCGGCCCACGTGCGCCGCCGCACCCAGGCCCGTCTCCCAGTCGCCGCCGCCCCAATCCCAGCACGCATTGACCAGGTTCGGTTCTTCGTCGAGCAGTTCTTTCACGCGGTCGAAGTCGCCATGGGAACACGCGACGAATTCCCTGACGAGGTCGGGGGAAATGGCTGGCGTGCTCTCTGCCATTGGTCAACTCCTTGTCCTATGCGGCGATTCTTTGCGTCGACAAAGCTGCTGACACTGCTTCAATTACCCTTTAGCACCAATCTACCTGCTTCAATCGAATTGCGCAATACTCAAGGGGTACCGCATGCAAGCGTTTCGTACACCGATGAACTGACGTTGGCACTCGAAGAACTCATTCATATGGCGGCCCATCCTCATCCGGTCTTCGATGCTGAATTGATAGAGGTTCGCGCCATGCAGCGAGTCAATCCAAGGCGAGACTGTCGTTCGCGCTAACGATACCATTGAGCCTGATTCCGGTATAGTTCAGCGTACTGACCGCTCATCGCCAGAAGTTCCTGATGACACCCTTCCTCGACCAAACGACCATTTCCCAATAACAGGATCCGATCGGCAAGTCTGCAGGAGCCGAGCCGATGGGAAATCAGGAGGACAGTACGTTTCTCAGCAATTCGGGCGAAATGATCGTACACATCCGCCTCGGCCCTGGCATCGAGCGCGGAGGCCGGTTCGTCGAGCACCAGGATTTCCGCCGGACGCATATATGCCCGGGCGATAGCGAGCTTCTGCCATTGGCCGAAGGAAAGTTCGGCGCCTTGTCGATACGTCTTGCCGAGCGGGGTATCCAGCCCCCGCGGCAAGGTCTCTGCCACCTGGTCGGCGCCACTCTTCGAGGCCGCTTCTTCCACCGCCCCGGATTCACCTTCCATCCATCCGCCGACCAGAATCCGTCCGTCTGTCGGAACGAAAAGACCCAGAAGCAGCTTGACCAGCGTACTCTTTCCGGCGCCGTTCTCACCCACAATTGCGATGCGGTCTCCGGGTCGTATATTGAGATTGAGGTTGGAAAGCGCTGGCAGTTCGCTTCCGGGGTAGACGAACGAGACGTCCTGGAACACGATCCCCGTCTGCAGGCTCTTCGATAAAGGACGCCTCTTTGCAGACTCGCCCACTGGCCGATCTACAAACTCGAAGTAGTCCTGTACATAGCGAAGGTCATCGTAAATGATCGAAGCGCCCCAGACGAGGCTTCGATAGTGTCCCTGGAGCTGTTCGATCGCATAGAAGAAAGCGGCATACGCTCCAATCGTCGCCCGACCTGCGAAGAGGATTCCCAGACTGAAGGCCATAGCGGCGATATAGGTCAATGTGTTCAAGCCTTCCGACGTGAGCCCGAGTCCAGCCTCTTGCTTCGCGATATCGATGCGCTTACGGGAAATCTTCCTCCACAACGCGTCGGCGCGATCGACGAGCCAGGCGCCGAAGCCGAACATTCGAATTTCGGCGGCTGCGTGCCGGCCTGACATTATTTCGTGGTAGGTATCAAACCGCCGCTCGTCTTGGGTCAGATCTCGCACAACACGGTAACGCGATCTGTTCACGCGTTCACGAAGGAGAACTCCCGGACTCGTTCCAATGACAAGGATCAGCGGCAGCGCCCAGTGGAAGCTTGCGAGGTAAAACAGGAGAGACGCAAGCGCCACAACGTCGCTCACGCTTCGCCACATGATAGCCATTGTGCTGAACAGCCGCCGCTCGATGCCGCGGCGTGCTCGCAAAAGCTGATCATGGAATGCCGCCGTTTCCAGTTGCGCCAGCGGGAGTGACTGAACTTTTCGATAGCATTGTTCCTCGATATGGCCGCGGAGACGCTCTTGAAAACGATCCGCTGTGGTATTGGAGACCAGGTTAATTCCGTGTTGGAGCAGGTTTAAACCGACAAGTGCGACGGCCCACAGGATGGCGTCGGCAATTTGGATGTCACCTCCTACAACTGCCGCCGAGGCCTCAATGAACCGATACAGGAAATATACTTGCGCAGTAACGATCAGTCCCTTTGTACCATTGAAAACCATGAGGCCGATTGCGGCCTTGCTGTCGAATGCGTAGAGTGTCCGGATCAACCGTCGCAGGGCGTTCAGGCGCCGTCGTTTAGGACTTCCTAGCCCAATTGCGCGCGCTTTCATCCCACGCTCCCTCCATCTTGCCCGGTGTACCATTTCGCCTGCAGGTCGTACATACGGGCGTATTCGCCGTGTACCTCGAGCAATTCCAGGTGTGATCCCTCCTCGACGAGGCGACCATCCTTCATCACAAGGATTCGGTTCGCCAGCCGAGCCGATCCCAATCGGTGCGAGATGAAGACGGTACATCGTCCTTCAACTGCAGATTCGAACTGTCGATATACCTGTACCTCCGTTTTCGGGTCCAGTGCCGACGTCGGTTCGTCCAAAACGACGATTTCGCGATTTTTTCGAACGTATGCTCGCGCCATCGCCAATCGTTGCCATTGGCCTGTTGACAGTTCGACCCCATTGTCGAATTCTTTGCTCAAAACGGTTTGGTACGTGAAAGGCAGTTCTTTGACGAACGCATGAGCGCCACTCCTGCAGGCCGCTTGTACGATCTCGGATGATGCTGCGGCGCCGTAGTCACCCTCCTTCAGCAGCGAAATCTGCCCGAATCCGATGTTCTCATAAACCGCAAGTGGATAACGTACGAAATCTTGAAACACCGCCGTCGCCATCAGGCGCCATGCCGCCGGATCCAATTCGGCGAGATCGACTCCGTCAACGGTGATCCGCCCTTGTGTCGGCTGGTATAATCCGAGCAGCAATCGGATTATAGTGCTCTTGCCCGCGCCGTTTTCACCTACAAGGGCGACCTTGTCTCCTGGCGACAGTGTCATATTCAGATCGGTGATGACCGGGTGAGCCGAACCCGGATAGCGAAAGCTCACCCCGTGAAAACGAACTCCGTGAAGCAGTGAGCAAGGTGGCCGCAGTCTGTTACCGGGCTCCGCACCTTCGTCGGCCAGATCGAGAAACTCGCGCAGGTGCCGCAGCTGCATTAGGTGCTCTACCAGTTGAAAAACGCAGAATGAAGCCGAACGCACCAACTCACTGAAGCGGCCGGTGGCATAGAGTAATGCCACCAGAGTTCCTACTGTTATGGTTCCCCTCGAAGCCACGATCACGAGCGCCAGACTGTTCGTCCATATGATGAGGTCGTGTGCGCATCCGCTCAACAGTTGCACAACGGCCAGCCGAAAACGGGCATTCTTGATATCAGCAACGTAGCGGTCAAACGCACGCCGCCAGAACCCTAACAGATATTCGCCTAACTGATACGCCCTGACTTCGACGGCATCACGGCGGCTGGAAAGAAGCGCGGCCCAATAGTCGATTTCCTGTCGTTGAGGCGAACTCTTATAGTTGACTCTGACGAACTGCCCCGCGTTTCTCGCGCCGACGATTGTATTGGCGATCATCGTAACGACAAGGACAACGGCCAGGCCCCAATGAGCTTGAACAAAAAGCACCAGCAAGCCTGCTGCGCTAACGGTAATCGATATCAGAGAGCCGAACTCATTCAAGACGTCGACGAGATGTGGGCCGATCGCCCGCTTACCCGTTTCCAGCTTGTTATAGTAAGTACGACTCTCGAATGAAATCAGTGGAACGCTGACCGACTTACTGGCGACTTCACGCTGGATTCTGCCGCCGACACGATGGAAGATTTCGGCGGAGAGATACCTGGAGCTTTCCGAGTTGAGGCTCCTTGCAAGTAGAGCAGCGGAGAAGGCTGCAAGCCAGGGAAGGGCGTCAGGCCACCCGACAGTCGGACTCCCGCTTATGACGTCGACAAGGCCTGTCATCGCCCACACAATGGCTGGAGTGGCGAATCCGGACACCAGGTTACCCAGAACGAGCAACGTCGTCTCAAGCGGGGCGTTCCGCCAGAGTATCCCGGTCAGGTAGCCGAGGCCGTTAAACCCGGTCCGCAGCCGTGCCAGGCGGGTGGCTCCACGTCGATCATCGTTTGAATTGATCATTACGAGTCTCGAGCAGTGACCGGGATTGAGCCCGGTTCGGTTAACTGACGACATACAGGCATTGCCAGCCCGATTACAGGGTTCCGTCTAACGGAATACGACATGGTGGTATTGTTGTAGACGTCTGGCGGGTGGAGCTATCGACAACGGTATCGGTATGGGTTGGTACCGTCAGCGCGGGAGCTTCCGTCTTCAGGAGTTGGTTTTTGCTGAAAAATGGAGGCGGGACGAGGGGCGGGATCGGATGATTCAGAGTGCAAGATATTAATAATTAAAGAAATATGCGAAAAAACTGGTGACCCCGAGGGGAGTCGAACCCCCGTTGCCGGGTTGAAAACCCGGTGTCCTAACCACTGAACGACGGGGTCACCTGAATCGAAGGACGGAATTTATAGAAATCCGATTTCGCTGTCAAGTCAATCGTTTCAAACGGGGGGGACCGGGAAGCCTCCTTTCAAACCGGAATACGCTTGACAGATCCGGATGATTTTTGTTTATTCAAAGGGCCTAAATCCGTTATTTCATCCATAGTTGAAACAGCGATTTTTCGCGGCGCATCAATGGGGAACACACGTTAAGTGAACCGTCTGATTCCTTCAGGTGGGCGATTAGCTCAGCTGGTTAGAGCGCTGGTTTCACATACCAGAGGTCACTGGTTC
>JAAXHE010000148.1 GCA_012271065.1 Candidatus Latescibacterota bacterium | reverse complement strand
CGGGCTTGTAATTTGTCCGAGCCTCTCAGAACAAGGATTGAAACTATACATAGACAGAGTAAAGAGGTTCACCACCACCAACCCATAAGGAAGTTCACCCTGCAGTCAACCGCAGATTTCGACGCCAGGCTTTCCCGCCTCGAAGGCGTCGTTGAGCAGCTTAGCCAGCGCATGGCCGGCCTGGAAGCCGGTCAACGGGAAATTCTGATGTGGCTACGCTGGATTATCGGTATCCAGTTCACCACACTGTTGGTGCTTGGCGCGCTGATTCTCATCAAGCTCTAACACGTAATGGCGGACGCGGTTCAGTGGGACGTTTCACGGGTACCGCCCGATCTTCCGACGGCGCTTTCTGGACCGGGATACTTCCCACAGGCGTGGGATGGACCGGGTGCTCCAACTGGATGCTCCCTGTGCTCCCACTTTAAGAAACAGGCGCCGATGATCCCCGCATAAGGGGAATTTTTATGCTGTGCAATGCGGTGGATAAGCGTCCGGGCGAATGCTGAGTCGAGGAGCGATAATGATGTTGAAGCACTTGCGGATACGGAATTTTCGTGTCTTCAACGCGTTTGAAATCGACCGATTGAGCCACATGAACCTCATTGCCGGCAGAAACAATTCCGGCAAGACCAGGAAGTTTGCCGTTGCGCTGGTGCGCTATAATCGCTATTATTTTGGACAGTTACAGGCGTTTTTTTGGACGCGCGGTCGTCCTGTTCCGCAAACTCGCATGTCAGCCCCGGGGAGGTCCCATGGCGATTCCAGATTTTTATTCCATCATGTTGCCCCTGCTTGAGTTGGCCGGCGACGGCGAAACCCGCCAGATCCGTGAAGCCGTCGATATCCTCGCGCACCGCTTTGCGCTGACGGATGATGAGAGAAGGGAGCTTCTGCCGAGCGGCCGGCAGGCAAGGTTTCACAACCGGGTCAGCTGGGCACGGTTTGAGCTGACCAAGGCCCGCCTGCTGGAATCCCCCAAGAGGGGTTTCTTTTGCATTACCGACCGGGGCCGTGATGTGCTCGCCCGGAGCCCTCTGAGATCACGAACGAGTTTCTTGAGCAATTCGAGGAGTTCAAGAGGTTCCAACAGCTTCGCCGCGCGCGCCCGACAGGCTTAGTTGTTGTGGGGGGATGCCTGTTGGCGTCGCGCAGGAATCTGGCCGGTGACCTTCCGGAGACAGTCAAGAAATCGTCTCCGGAATTCTTTGAGCGATTCGTCGTGGATTGAGTCGGCACCCACATTTGGATAAAAGATATGAAGACGACTTTCAACTCATGAACGAAGAAACCCTCTCTGACCTGACCGCCCTTGGCGAAGGCTTTACCATCGAGTTCAAGCGCTCGGGCACTTCCGGGCTTGGACGTGAGATATGCGCCTTTGCCAATGCCACCGGCGGCGTGATCCTGATCGGCATCGCCGATGACGGCGCGCTCTGCGGCGTTGCTGACCACAACCGCTTGAAGTCCCGGGTGCAGGCGATCGCCCGTAGCGCGGAGCCGCCCATCGCGGTGGAGATCGAAAGCGTGGATGGCGTGCTCTGCGTGACGGTACCCGCGCAGCACAGCAAGCCCTACTCTTTCGGCGGAAAGTTCTTCATCCGCGAAGGGGCGAGCAGTCAGCAGATGTCGCGTGAGGAAATCCGGGAGTTCTTCTACAAGGAAGGGCTGATTCATTTCGATGAAACCGCGTGCGACAAGTTTTCGTTGGAGAGAGACCTTGAGGAAGAGAACTGGTCCCTGTTTCAGCGTCGCGCCAAAATACCGGCTGATATGGAACCGGAGACCGCACTGCGCAACCTGCATCTGGTCGGTGAAGATGGCCGCATGGCGCACGCGGGCGCCTGGTTGCTGGCCCGGGACATCCGCAAGTTCAATATCAGCGCAGATGTGGCGTGCGCGCTCTTCATGGGAACCGACAAGGTGCGTATTCTCGACAGGCGCAATTTCCACGGCGACGTTTATTCGATGATTGAGGAGGTGATGGCCTGGATTCTCTCCAAGATCAATGTGGAGTACATCATTCAGCGCGTAAGGCGGGAGGAACGGCCGGAGTTGCCGGAAGAGGCCATTCGCGAGGCGGTCGTCAACGCCCTGGCCCATCGTGACTACCGCTCCACCGCCAATGTGCAGATCTATCTGTTCACGGACCGGCTCGAGATCGTCAGCCCGGGCGGGTTGCCCGCCGGTATGAAGGAAGCGGACCTGGGTATCAAGAGCATGCCACGCAATCCGCTGTTGTTCGGCATCCTGCACCGCATGGAGGCGGTTGAGAGGATCGGTTCCGGCATCCGGCGCATCCGCGACCTGTGCCGCGAACACGGAGTGGCTGAGCCGGTGATTGAGGTGTCGGAGTCGTGGGTGACGACGACTTTTCCCAGGCCGATCGCACAAGTTGAAAGAAACGCTCAAGAAGACCCTAACACCTTTTCGGACAATATGTTGCAGCGGATTGCAAATAGCCTGGAGGACTTGACCGCACAAGTCACCGCACAAGTCACCGCACAAGTTGTCTGGCATTGCCGGGTGCCCCGCGTGGCGAAAGAGATCATGGACTGCCTTGGGTTGAAGCACTGGAAAACATTCCGGACAAACTACCTGCAACCGCTGCTGGATGCCGGGTGGCTGGAAATGACCGTCCCGGACAAGCCGACCAGCAGCAAGCAGAAATACCGGCTGACGCACAAGGGGCGGCAACTCCTGGCAGAGTTGGGAGAAGGGCGATGAGGGGCGGATGAGGAATAAGGAGACAGGACGATGCTTGACGGCTGAACAGGCTCCGATCATCACACATCCATTCATTCTGAGGAGACACCCCCATGATTATGACCACCACACCCGGCATCGAAGGCAAGACCATCCGCGAGTACCTGGGCATCGTCACTGGCGAGGCGATTGTGGGCGCGAACATTTTCAAGGATCTCTTCGCCAGCATTCGCGACATCGTGGGCGGTCGGTCCGCCGCGTATGAGGAGGAACTGAAGCGTGCCCGTGAGATCGCCTTCCAGGAGATGGAGGCTGCGGCCCGCGCCCAGGGCGGCAACGCCGTCATCGGCATCGATCTCGATTACGAAGTCGTCGGACAGGGCGGCAGCATGCTCATGGTCTCGGTGAGCGGCACGGCGGTATTGACTGGCTGATCGGCACTTCTCTGTTTCGCCTCCCACGCCTTTGGTGCGGGTCTTACATGTGGAGTCCTCTATGACAAATGTGTTTGGCCACCCCCGGCACGCCCGTATTCTGATAGGCGCTGTCTTATGTCTGTTTGCCGCGCCCTGCGGCGCGAACCCGACAGACGGCCCCCGGATGACCATGGAGCAGTGCCTGAGACGGGCCCTGTCCGGCAACCGCCAGCTCCAGACGGCCAGGTTCGCGGCGGAGAAGGCGAACTGGGACCGTCGGAATGCCTGGTCGCAATTCGCTCCGAGGGTCAGCTTCAACACGGAGGTTACCCGAATCGACGAGCAGACCCTGGCGGAGCGGGACTTTTCCAGGTATTTCCCACCCGAGATCTCCGTGCCGCAGGTGGTGTTTCGGACCTCCTACTTTTCGTCGTTCGAAGCGCACGTTCCGATCTTCGACGCCGGGTTGATCAACGGTCTGTCCGTCGCGAGCACGGGACAGGCCGCGGCTGAACGGACTCACGAGGCCATGCGGAACCGGATCCTGTTCCAGGTTATTACCGGTTACCTCGAAGTGTTGAAACGCGGAGCGATGCTCGAGCTCCAGCGTGAATACCTCGTCCTGACCGACCTGAACGTCCGCAAGGCCGAGCGTATGCACCGTGCGGGGAGAAGCTCAAGATTGGATCTGCTCCGGTGGCAGGTGGAACACCAGCAGCAGAAAAGCAGTGTGGTGAGCAGCGAGTCCGCGCTGCGCGACGCGACGGTTCGGATGCGCAGGCTGCTGAACCTTCGGGCGCTGGATTCCAGTGCGCTGGCAGGCCGAATCCCGGGCCGATTGGAGGCAGAGGTGGCGCGGCTGGGGAGCCTGTCGGACGCCGGGATTCATAGACTCGTCGAGATCGACGACCAGACGTTGATAGAGGATAACGCGATGCTGGCTGCCGCTGCACGCGAACGCGAACGCAGTCGCCTCGTCTACCGCGGCCGGTATTCGAGCTACCTGCCGAATGTGTCTCTGAGCTATTCCACCGCCTGGCGAAGGAACAATACACTGGCGTTGGACGAATACAGGCCATCGACGATCATGCTCAACATGTCGGTCCCGGTGTTCACGGGGTTGCGGAACCTGTCGCGTTTGAAATCGGCGCAATACAGTTATCGGGCGCAGGATACCCGCTTTTCGGACCTGGTGGACGAAACGCGACAGATGCTCAGCGAGACGGCGAATCGAATTGTGGCGCTGAAGAACCAGCGCGAGCTCATCAGGGCCAGTCTGGACTTCAACGAGAACAATTACCGGATCGTCTCACGGGAAAAGGAACTGGGGCGGGTGTCGAACCTGTACGTTATTGACGCGAAGCTGAACCTGCAGAATGCCCGGTTGAAGGAGGTCACCACGCAGTTCGATCTCATCTCTGCGGTGGTCGAGTTGCGTTATCTGATGGGCAGATTGGACGATCTGGTTGAGGACATGGTGGGGTTAAAATGAAACGGAACAAGGCGAGTACATTCGGGGTGATTGCTCTGAGCTGGTGTGTGCTGTCGTGCGGACCGCAGCAGGATTCGGAAGCGGACGGGTCGGCCACAGCGGGCGCAGACGCCGTGCGGACCGTCCCGGTCGAGGCCATGGTGGTGCGGACGGAGACGGTGGAGGAGACGGTGGAGGTTACGGGCGTTATCGTGCCTCACCGGGCGGTGGATGTCGTTGCCGAGATCGGTGGACGCCTGACCCGGGTGCTGGCCGAGGTCGGTCACCGCGTGTCGGCAGGCGACACCCTGGCGGTGATCGACGACCGGGTGCCCGAAAGCCGCCTGGAACACGCGTTCGCGCAGGTCCTTTCGTCCAGGAACAAACTTAAGATCGCGCGGCTGAATTTCAAGAGCGATCATCAGTTGTTCGAACACGGGGACATCTCTCAGCTGGCGTTCGAGACGTCCCGGTTTGCCGTTAAGGAGGCCGAGGCCGAGTTGAAATCGAACCAGGCTGATCTGAGCCGGGCCCGAAAGGAATTTGAGGACACGCGGCTGACCAGCCCGATCGATGGATGGATTTCAAGGAAGCATGTCGAGTTGGGCACGATGATTACGGTCGGCGCAGCGACCTACCGGGTGGTCAATCTGGACACGATGAAGGTCACGCTGGGTATCCCGCAGACGGCCATCGGCCGCGTGCGGGAAGGTGCACCCGTGCGAATTACGGTTGCGGGAGGCCAGACCTTCGAAGGTCACGTCCGCCACATTTCTCCGCAGGCCGAGGAGGCGACGGGCGCGTTTCCCGTCGAGGTCCACCTGGCAAATACGCCCGGCATGACAATTCGCGCAGGAATGGCGGCCCGATGCCGCGTGATTCTGGGGGGTTCGGATCTCCAGTTCGTTGTTCCCGGTAATGCGGTGGTCGCCAGGGACGGCAAGGAGTACGTCTATCGGATCCGGGACGGCATCGCGCGGCTCAGCGAGGTAAAAACGCGGGAGACGTTCGGCGCCCACGTCGCCGTGGAGGCGGGTCTGGAGGAGGGGGATTCAATTGTCGTGGAGGGCATGAACCGCCTGGGGGCGGCAACGCACGTGACCATTCGCGCCTTACGATAGATGCGGTGACTGTAGAAGGATTCCGATACATGAGGCATTCCTGATATGTCGATAGCGAAATTTTCAGTCCGAAATCCGGTTTTTGTGAACCTGGTCATGGTCGGACTGTTCTGCTTTGGCGCCATCTGTCTCTTCAGCATGCCGCAGGAACTGAACCCGCAGATTGACTTCAACTGGGTGTTTATCACCATCCCCTACCCGGGCGCGAGTCCGGAAGAGGTGGAGAACCTGATTGTGGACCCTGTCGAGGCGGAGATCCACGATATCGACAAGATCGACGAGTTGCAGGCCTGGGCAAGCGAAGGGCTGGCCGTGTTCCAGGTCAAGTTCGAAGACATGCCGGAATCCGAGTTCAGAGAGATTTTTACGGACCTCAAGGCACGTATCGACCGGGTGGCCCTCCCGGATGAGGCTGAGGATCCGGAGGTGGACGATTTCGACAGTGGCGATTTTCTCCCCATCCTCACTGTCAACATGGCGTTTACGATCCCGGAGGAAAATGCCCAGATTATCGCGGACGATCTCGAGGATGACCTGACCAACATTTCGGGCGTCGCCCGGGTCCAGGTTGCCGGACTTCCCGAGCGCGAAATATGGGTCGAGGTGAACCCCTCCAGGTTGACTGCCCGCGGCCTTACGGTTTTCGACGTGGTCCGGGCGCTGCAGGCCAGAAACCTGAACGTCCCCGGGGGTACCCTCACCTACCGTGCGAAGGAATACGCGATCCGTTCCCTGGCCGAGTTCCGGAGCGTGGAAGAGATTCGCGAGACGATCATCCGGTCGTCCACGGACGGGGAGGCCGTGAGAATCAGGGATGTGGCGAGGGTGCAGGATCGCCGCGCAGAGCCGGAGGTGCTGTCGCGATTGAACGGCCATCCGTCGATCACCTTTTCTCTGTCGAAGACCACGGACGCCAATACGAACGACGTGATCCACGCCGTCAAGGAAACGGTCCGCCGCTATGAGGACCGTGTACCGGACGGGATCAACTTCAGCTTTACCAACGACAACTCCGTGTACATCAACCGGGTAATCGCCGCCCTGCGGAATAACGCCGTCACGGGTATGATCCTCATTTCACTCGTTCTTTGGCTCTTCCTCGGATCCTGGAATGCCTTCCTGGCGACGATTGGGATACCCGTCTCGTTCTTTATTACTTTTATCCTTTTGAGTTTTTCCGGTTACACCATCAACGGGAGTACGCTTTTCGCCATGGTGATGGTGCTGGGCATTATCGTGGATGACGCCATTATCGTGATCGAGAACTGTCACCGTTACCGGTTGCTGGGCCACAGCGCCAGCGAATCCGCGATTCTTGGAACGGGCGAGGTGACAGCGCCGATCCTCAGCTCCGTCGGCACCAACATCGCCGCCTTCCTTCCGTTGATCCTCCTGCCGGACGTGATGGGCAAGTTCATGCGAGTCATCCCGCTGACCTTCGCGCTGGCGCTGGCCGCATCCGTGTTCGAGGCTTTTGTCCTTCTGCCTTCACACTATGCGGAATGGACCAGGCGGTCCAATGCCCACAAGCGGGGCGAACAGCCGTTTTTCAGGAGACTCCGCAGGGTTTACGGTCGTCTGCTGATACGCACGCTTCGGCGTCGCTACTGGGTTATCGGATGCCTCGTTGTCGTCCTTATCGGCGCCGTGATGATCATCCGCCTGCTCCCTGTCGATATATATTCCGGCGAGGAATTTGACGCGTTCAAGGTACTCATCAAGTTCCCTGAAGGAACCAGCCTGGACGAGTCGGACCGCGTCACGCGCGCCTACGAGGCCGAGGCGCTCCGGCTTTCCGATGAGGACGTCGAGGGCGTGGTCACCAACGTCGGCCTGCTGCAGAGTGACAACGAGTGGCTGACGCGAAAAAGCGTCGCCCAGGTTCTCGTACAGCTGCGGCCCAGGGAAGAACGACCGAGGACGCCAGACGAATTGATCACCATACTCCGGGAGCGCACGGAGCACATCGCCGGACCCGCGTCGGTTGTCTTCGAGAAATTCACCGGCGGGCCGCCGGTAGGCAAACCCATCTCGGTGAAGGTCCAGGGCCGTTATCTCGATCAGATAAAGGAAGCGGCGCTTGCGCTGCAGGACTCGCTGCGCCGGATCCCGGGTACGCTCGAGGTAACCGACGATTTCCCGCCCGGCAGGGACGCGATTCGGATCGAAGTGGACGAAGTGCGCGCGGCCCTGTACGGATTCTCGGCGCAGGAGGTCGCCCTGAACGTTCGATACGCGTTCGACGGCGTCGAGGCGACGAAATTCCGGGACGGAGATGAAGAGGTGGGCGTCATCGTACAGTACGACCGGGCAGAACGGTCGAGCGTAGAAGACGTGCTGAACGTGCAGGTGACGAACGCGAGCGGCAGGACGGTGGCGTTGCGGGACATGGTCTCGTTCTCGATCGGTCCGGGGCGAGCGCAGATTCAGCGCTTCGACCAGAAGCGGACCATTTTCGTCACCGGGGAAATCGACGAAGCCATAACGACATTGGACCAGATCGACGCCAGAATGCTTGAGATCTTTCCGTCGATCGAAGCTCATTACTCCGACGTGAGCTTCGTGATCGGGGGCGAGTTTACGGATTTCATGGAAGCATTCGAAGATATCGCGTCACTGTTCGCAATCAGCCTGATCCTGATGTTTGTGATCCTGGGAACGCAGTTCAACTCGTACGCGCAGCCGCTGGTCATCCTGACTGC
>JAAXHE010000114.1 GCA_012271065.1 Candidatus Latescibacterota bacterium | reverse complement strand
GAAACCGATTTTGGACAGGTGTGATTCTGACTGGATCCGGATTGATCAATAAAACACACGATGAGAACCCAGACAACATCCACCAATCACTTAGCGGGAGGTTTATGAAAGGAATCTTCTCATTTAGTATTTTTCTGTTGTTCGTGCTGCCTGTGAACGTCACGGGCGAAAATGAAAAGTCGGAACCGAGAATAAAACTCACGGGATACGGCGAGCTCATCTATTCGCATTTCGACTACGGCCCGGATCAGAAGAGCAGCCCGACGGGTTCACCGCCGGACAGTCGCGCGATTATCGACGTCACGCGACTGGCGCTCGAGCTGGAAACCCACCTGCTGCACGGTGTCGAATTTGAAACTGAAGTGGAAATTGAACACGGCGGTACAGGGGGCGCCCTCGAAATTGAATACGAGGAATTCGGTGAGTACGAATCCGAAGTGGAAAAAGGCGGTGAAGTCATCCTCGAAGAACTCTACATCAAACGCGAGTTCAGCGACGCCTTCAACGTCCGTCTGGGCCACTTCTACGTTGCCGTAGGACTCACCACGGAGCTTTACCACCCCACGAGTTTTTTCGGAACGCGACGTCCTGAGTCGGAAACCTCGGTCATTCCCGCAATATGGCACGAAACCGGCATTGAAATCAGCGGCCACAGCGATCGTCTGAGCTACCAGATTCAACTCGTCAACGGCATGGACGCCACGGGTTTCAGTTCACAAAACTGGATTGTTGGCGGCCACCAGACGCGCTTCGAGGAAGTTCAGGCATCGAACATGGCCCTCGCGGGTCGTCTGGACTACCGTCTTGCGGATGGTCTCACCCTTGGTGTATCCGGCTATCGCGGCAACAGCGCCGACAACCGGCCCAAGCCCGATATGAAGGGCATCAGTGCCACGATATCCATATTCGATGTCCACGCCGTACTGCGATACAAGCGTCTGCGTGCGCAGGGCATGTATCTCTACGGACAGCTGCAGAACGCTGACATCGTAAGCCAGCGCAACCGATCTCTGTCCAACAATCTCGACGTGTTACGCACGCCGGTTGCCAGCGCCGCCTATGCGTCATATTTCGAAGCTGGCGTCGATATTCTGCCCACTTTCACGTCGAGGCCTGAAGATCAGGTCTACGTGTTTGCGAGATTTGACAGCTACGACACAATGGCGAACGTGCCGGCGGGGTTTTTCGACAATCCACGCTTCAAACGTGTGGTTTACACGCTGGGTCTCAACTACATCATGGAAAACGCCGTTGTTCTTAAGGGCGACTACGCCATGCGTCGGCTCGGCGCCTCGAATTTCAACGGCGAAAACACGGCAAGTTTCGCAGTTGGTTTTCAGTTTTAATTCCTATGGAGGCAACACCCATGAAATCCGTCAAAACTCTGTTCAGTCTCTTGCTGACCGTTTCACTCGCCGCATGCGGCGGCGACGATGAAAACCCCGTGGCTCCGGAACCTGAACCGGATCCCGGGTTCGATTTTTCATCGATCCTGACCGATTTTTCCGACAAAACGGTGATCCCCATTTATAAGGATCTTGCCGATAAATCTACGGACCTCCTCGTCGCCGTTCGCAATCTCCAGGCCAGTCCATCGCCAGCCACGTTGTCAACCGCGCGCGCCGCGTGGGTGGCCTCGCGGCAGCCCTGGGAACGAAGCGAGGCCTTCCTGTTCGGCCCGGTGGATTTCAAGGGCTACGATCCGGCGCTGGATTCCTGGCCCGTAAACCGCGCGGACCTGGAAGCTGTACTGTCCGGTAGCGATCCGCTAACCAAGACTTCCGTAAACAACCTGGAAAACACGCTCAAGGGATTTCATACGATTGAGTTTCTGCTTTATGACGTGGGCGGCAGCAAATCCGTCAGTGATTTCACGCCGCGTCAATTCGACTACCTGATCGCGGCCACGGAATTGCTCGAGGATGCGGCCAATGCAATGTATACCGACTGGAGTGGATCGGGCGGCAACTTCCGCGATCAGGTCGTGGACGCGGGCGCGGGCAGCAACACCTATACCACGCAGAAAGCGGCCGTTCAGGAGATCATTAACGGCATGGTTGGCATCGCCGACGAAGTCGGCAACGGTAAAATCGCCGACCCCTTCAACGAACAGGACACGCGTCTGGTCGAATCTCAGTTCAGCTTCAATTCTCTGCTCGATTTCCAGAACAATATCCGCGGGATCTGGCACGTGTACACCGGCGGCTACAATGTTGAGGCAGTGGGCCTCGACTTTTTTGTCAGGAGCAAGAACGCCACGCTCGACCAGCGGCTAAAGGACGAAATTGAAACGGCAATTGAGGAAATCGGAAAGATCTCCTTCCCGTTCCGCGACGCTCTGGCCACTGACGCCGCGCAGATCACGGCTGCACAGCAGGCCATCGCCACGATGCAGGCGACCCTGGAAGGCGACGTCTTGCGCCTGGTGAACGCAGAGCCATAAAAGGGACCGCGTAACTGCACGAGAGCCGATAGGACAGGCTTTCGAAGATGCCCCGTCGGCTCAGTGTTCATGTCTGCCCACCCAATCGACTGAGAACAAGATCTCAAACTCGTGAAAATTCCCGGCAAAATTCGGAGTGTCATCACCGCGTTGCTGTTCACTACCGCTTGTGGCAGCGAAGAGACGATTTCGCCAGTTCCAGACGAAACCAGACCCCTGTCGGGCGGGCAGGCGACCGTTTTCGACGCCTCCAGTCAGGCGTTTGAAATGCCCATTCCGACGCTCTCGGCCAGCGAACTTGAGAAGTTTCTCGCGGGTGATGCCACCTTCGAACAGGTTTTCGTCACCCCGCCCGCGGAGGTGAACCCCGGCGCGGGCCCCGTATTCAGCCACACATCCTGCGTGGGATGTCACTTGCGCGACGGGCGAGGCCGCGGGTCATTCGGGGTGGAGCCACCCTTCGTTGGCTCCATGCTCCTGCGCATCAGCCTTCCCGGTTTTTCCCCGCACGGCGGTCCGGCGCCTGTTCCGGGTTTCGGGATCCAGCTCGGCGACCGCGCGAACTATGGCGTTCAACCCGAAGCACGGGTTCAGGTCAGCTCGTTCGAAACGGTGGAAAGGCTCGCGGACGGCGAGGAGGTCTACCTGAAACACCCCGTCTACTACATAGTAGACACGTATCAACCTTTGCCAGCCGGCGTGCTCCTGTCGGCGCGCATGGCGCCGCCCGTATTCGGTCGCGGTCTTCTCGAAGCGATTTCCGAGTCTGACATTCTCGCCCTGTCGGATCCCGCGGACGCCGACGGCGACGGAATTTCGGGCCGTCCCAACTACGTGCATAATTTCCGGACGGGCCAGACGGAACTCGGACGTTTCGGCCGGAAAGCCAACAATCCCGATATATTGCAGCAGGTCGCGAGCGCGTACAAAGAGGACATGGGCGTTACCAGTCCATACTTTCCCATTGAATCGGTATGGGGGCAGACTCAATACGACGGCCGCGACGACGATCCGGAGATTACGCAGGAGATTCTGGACATCACGACGTTTTATATCCAGACGCTCGCCGTACCCGCACGGCGCAATTGGGACGATCCCCAGGTCATTCGCGGTGAGATTCTCTTTGAATCGACGGGTTGCGCCGGCTGCCATACGACCACGTTCCGGACGGGCAGCCACCCGATCGCGGCATTATCCGGCCAGATCATCCATCCCTATACCGATCTGCTGCTGCACGACATGGGCGACGCCCTGGCCGACGATCGACCGGACTTCGAAGCCACGGGGCGCGAATGGAAGACGCCGGCGCTCTGGGGCCTTGGGCTCACGGAAACCGTCAATGGCATTCCGCCGGGATTCCTGCACGACGGCAGGGCGTTGACCCTGCTGGAAGCGATTATGTTTCACGGCGGCGAAGCCGAACGGTCGCGCGAAGCCGTGCGCCGGCTTTCCACGGAAAATCGGGAAGCCCTGCTCGCGTTCTTGCGATCGTTGTAGAAAGCCAACCTGGCGCGATGAAAATCGGCTGGACGAAACATCCTCGGCACCCTGCCGGACGCCTTGCGCCGAGTAGATCGGTAGAGGCCGATCTACTTCCACATACCTTCATAGGGAGGATGTTGTGAATTTGCGACGCTTGTTCTACGCCTGCGTTATCGTCCTTGCAGCCGTTCCGCTTCTCGCCCAGATGGCTGGCGACGCAGATTTCGACGGCAGCGGCGAAGTCGATTTTCAGGACTTTCTATTGTTCGCGCGTGCATTCGGCGGTTCGGCCTCGCTAGTCTCCGCGCCAATAGAAACATTGACGGAGGTCGTGGTCCGCGACCTTCCTGCCGACCCCGACCGGCAGGACGTCTTCACCTATTACAGCCTGCGCGACAGCGCCATCGTCGCCCGGGCCGATTCCAATTCCACGAAGTGGGACCTCGCGTTCAAATCGACGACAGTCCTGATCAACGGCGGCAGCAGCGGACCGGGCGAGGGCGGCGCGATCATGCTGACGGAAACGGACTACGATGCCCTCTCAATGGCGCCCGATTCTGAATATGCGGTTGACACGGAAGGACAACCCGCCATTGGACGCGCGTGGTACACGTACACCGGCCCGCCCAGCCATCACATCCTGATCAATCCGGGCGTGGTGTTGGTCGTTCGCACGGCCGACGGAAGATACGCCAAGCTCAAGTTCACGAGTTATTATAAAGGCGGGGAGGCAGTTCCTTCGTCAGCAGATGCGAGGGGGCGCTTTCTGAATTTCACCTATACATTCCAGCCTGATGGCTCACGCTCCTTTGCCGGACCATCCATGGAGATCACAACGCTTACGGAAGTCATGGCCCGCGACGTCGCCGCCGACACGGGAAACGTGGGCGCCTTCACTTTTTACAGTCTTCGCGACAGCGGCCTTGTCGCCCGGGCAGACTCCAATTCCACAAAGTGGGATCTCGCGTTCAGGTCCACGACGGTACTGACCAACAGTGGAACCAGCGGTCCGGGCGAGGGTGGAGCGATCGTGCTGACCGCGACGGATTACGATACACTGTCTACGGCGCCCGATTCCGAATACGCCGTCGATCAGGAGGGACAACCGGCGGTATCCAGGCAATGGTATACCTATACGGGGCCGCCAAGCCATCAGATTCTGATGAACCCGGGCATCGTGATTGTGGTTCGCACAGCCGACGGGCGATATGCCAAGCTCAAGTTCACAAGCTATTACCAGGGAGGGGAGGCGGTTCCGACTGGAGACGCAAGATCCCGCTTCTATCATTTCACGTACACGTATCAACCAGACGGCTCGCGCTCGTTTCGTTGACTGACACAACGCACGGGAGGTTCGCTATGATTGCTGTTGCCAATCGCATTTACGTAACTCCGGAATACGCCGAGCAGTTCGAAGAGCGGTTTCGTAACCGCGCACATCTCGTGGACGGAATGCCGGGGTTTATTTCCAACAAGGTGTTGAGGCCAACTAAAGCCGACCAGCCTTACGTGGTCCTTACCTTCTGGGAGACGCGGGAGGATTTCAAGAATTGGGTGAATTCGGAAGAATTTCAGAAGGGTCATTCCAGATCGGGAACGCTGCCGAAGCGGGCGTTTTCCGACTCAAGCCATCTTGAGATTCACGAGGTCTTTCTGGATACCGAAATGGAATACGCGGACCCGGTTTGACTAACCTTAATCCGAAATAAATCA
>JAAXHE010000328.1 GCA_012271065.1 Candidatus Latescibacterota bacterium | reverse complement strand
CACGATGCTCCCCGCATAAGTGGGGAGTTCTCGCCAAAAACCTCCAAGCCATCGCTCTGAGCAACGTCGGGGGTTGACCATGCTGTGTCAGGACGCACCTGCACGTCTCATCCTCGACACACGCTCCTTCTCAACTTCCAACGCTGACCAACTTCACGATGCCCCCACTACACCCGTTTTCGGAGGGGACTCAATACTTGGAGCCCGGAAGGTCGGATCCGATCCGACAATACGCTCGCCCCATGCGAAATCAGTTCCTCCATATCGTTTCATCCTGCCTGCGCGCGCCGGCAAACGAGTGAATCTGAGATGATTCCTCGCAAGAGACTCGATATCGGCTGGCGCGACCTCCTTTTCGGCATGAGCCAGTGCCTCTCGGGCGACAGGCGAGCGAAAAGCCATGCCGCGTGCCGGGAAACCACGAGCGACCCCGACGAAGCCCTCTTTTTTCTTTCGCTTCGCAGCGGCTTCGATGCCTGTCTCCAGGCAGCCGGGTTTCCCCGCGGTTCACAAATCCTGGTGTCCGCCATCACCATTCCCGATATACTCGAAATCATCCGTAGCCACGGACTCGTGCCCGTTCCGGTCGATCTGGATCCACGGACGCTCGAGCCCGATCCGGAAAGCCTCCGCAGCGGGCTGACGCCGGGAACCGTCGCGCTGCTGGCGACTCATTTGTTCGGCGCCCGCATCCCAATGGACTCCCTGGTTCGTTTCGCCAGAATGCACGGCCTGGTGCTGTTTGAAGACTGCGCCCAGGCGTATTGGGGTGACGGCTTCACAGGTCATCCGGACAGCGACGTGCGCATGTTCAGTTTCGGGCCGATCAAGTACAATACCGCGTTGGGCGGCGGCCTACTCTATGTGGGCGATCCCGTCCTTCGCGAAAGAATCAGACGGCAGCAATGCAGTTATCCGGTGCAGAGCAAGGGGTGGTTCTTCCTGCGCCTGGCAAAATACGGCGTCGTTCTCCTGCTCAACAGGCCGGGGCCGTATACCCTTCTCTGCGCCGCGTGCCGCCTGTTGGGCAGATCGCACGATGCCGTGGGATACCGCGCGACACGCGGGTTCAGGGGAATGGAACTGCTCAGGAAGATCCGCCGCCAACCCTGCGGCGCCCTCTTGCGTCTGTTGTCCAGGCGCTTGCATTCAAATGCCCTCAAGCCCAGGGGCTGCCGGAAGGAAGCCCTGGCATTCCATCGCAGCGTATCGGACTTCTCCTACCCGGGCCGGCGCACGGAACACTCTTACTGGCTCTTCGCCGTCAGGGTCGGCAACGCCGCGGACCTGTGCCGGCGGCTCTGGGATGCCGGCCTCGACGCACATCTGTGGCCACCGTCGCTATGCGTGGTCGAACCGGACCGGAATCTGCCGGACCAGGCGCCGACATCTGCAATGGCGCTTCGGTCGCAGCTCCTGTTTCTTCCCGTATACCCCCAGGTAGGGCGAGTCCGCCTTCGACACCTGTGCCGCATCGTGCGTCGATGGGCGCGACCGTATGAATGAGGTGCCTGGCTGCGGGCTGATCCACCGCGCAGAAGGACGACTTGAAGCGTGCGATGCACACCATTGTATCGAAGACATTGATTGCCGCGGTGATTGGATCGGTCCGTCATGCGGCCGGCGCACGGATTCCCGGTCATGCCCTGGAAGCGGCGGGATACAATGTCGTGCCGCTTTCTGCCTTTTCTCCGCCCGCTGATTTCGTCAACGCGGCTGTGGAAACCAATGCCGACGGTATCCTGGTTTACTCTCTGCACGGACGCGGAGAACCTGAGTGCCGCGGCTTTCGCGAGATCTGCGTTGAAGCGGGTATTGGAGAGATCCTGGCCTATTTCATCGGTATTCCGGACGACTCCACAGATGACTGGCGCGCAGTGGAAGAGCGATTTCTGACGATGGGATTCGACAGGGCCTTTCCTTCAGGTACAGGTGCGAACGATATCGCCTCTGCGCTCGCGTGCGACTTCCTGGCGCGCGCCGGCGGCATTCCCCGGGACCATCCATGAGCGGGCCCGTTGCACTGCTTATCGATTTCGGAAGTACCTTTACGAAGCTGAGGGCCGTCGACCTCACCCGGGGTCGACTTCTCGCGGCCAGCCAGGCGCCTTCCACGGTTGAGACCGACGGCGGGCTCGGATATGCCGAAGCACTGGACGTTCTGCACCGGCGTCTGGGCGAACAGACGCGTTTCCGCTACAGATTGGCCTGCAGCAGCGCTGCCGGCGGCCTTCGCCTGGTTGCCATCGGCCTGGTTCGCGAATTGACCGCCGAGGCTGCCCGCCGGACGGCACTGGGCGCGGGGGCCAAATTGGTCGACGCGTTTGCACGTGAACTGACCTGCGCAGACGCCGATAGAATCGCGCGCCTCGATCCGGATATCATCCTGCTTACGGGCGGTACGGACGGCGGCAACAGCGAGGCCATTCTCGCTGAATCCTGGAAAACCGCGATTGATGCTGGATCGAGAACACGTTCTATACGCCTGCGGGCTCCTTGCGGCGGTCGATCCGGAAGCTGCGCTTAAGCTCGCGCTCACACAGATCCGGCCCATTGCCCGCGTCTCCGCTTCCCCCGGGACCGTCGTACCTGCCGAAAACCCGCCCGCACACATCGTATAAGTAACCGCCGTTGCCGATCTCTCGCATGCAGCCTCTAGGAAATCCGGACTTGAATCCGGAAACTGGCGCCCGTACCTCCGACCCGGACAATCCCGAAACGTCGTCGAAAACCGGTTTTTCTACCCCATTCCGTATATTATATTCGGTCGGATCGAACAATGCTACCTCCCGGTCCAACCGCTCCCGAATCTCTCACGGAAAATCAACGGAGGCAATCCCATGTCTGGTTCCAGTACCGAAGCAATGGGAAACGGTTTTTACCATCACGGTGTCGCCACGCCCGTCAGCAACCATCGCGGTACGGCCGTTACCGTGGACGCCGAGGGTCGCAACGTTGTCCTGATCTGGCTCTACGACAATAGGGGCGGATATGCGTTACTGATGATCGACGCGGAAACCGGTGAGGCCGACGAATTCCCCATGCCCTATCCGCCGGGCGGCGACGGTCCGTTCGCCGCCATCCTGTCCAGCCGCAACAGGTACTACACGCACTTCAACAGTCACTTTGTCGAATTCGCCCCCGAGAAGCGCGCGTTCACCTTCTTCCACAAGACCGTGCCGCAGATGGCCATGAGCATGACCGAGGACGACGACGGCCGCATCTGGTCGGGAACGTATCCGAACAGCGCGGTGGCATCCTATAACCCCGGCACCGGGGAATTCCGCGACTACGGAAACCTCTACGACCAGAACTGGCGTCAATATCCACGGGCGATCGCCGCTGACGATACAGGGTGGATTTTCTTCGGAATCGGCAGCACGGCCAGTCAGATAATTTCACTTGATCCGGAAACGGGAAGGGCGGAACCGCTTCTTGCAGAACGCGAACGAACCCAGGCCCACGCACCCGTGTACCGTGACCTGAACGGGAGGGTCTACGGGCATACCAGCGGTGGTTCCGAGGATGGGTGGATGGAACTTTACCGCGGTACCCGTACGGATATCGGCAGGATTGAGAACAGACGTGAAAAACCGATCATTGCCGGCAGCCAGGGTCTGTTCCACACCGATTTTCCCGACGGCAAACGAATGGTCGCTTGCAGCCTGGTCGAGCGTACCCTTGCCGTTGAAGACCCCGGTACCGGCGAGACCCTCGAAGTCTCGTTCGACTACACCAGCGAAGGCGCCCA
>JAAXHE010000230.1 GCA_012271065.1 Candidatus Latescibacterota bacterium | reverse complement strand
AGCAGGAAGGGTACAACGGCGTGGATGACAGCAACCTCTTCGTTGGGCGGATTTCGGCCAATGTGCTGGAGGAGTCGAGCGTCGGCATGATCCTCACCAACGGCAATCCACGTGGCAATCGGGACAACTCCCTGTTCGGGGCCGACTTCCGCTATCGAAACACCCGCCTCCCGGGAGACCGCACCCTGGAAGGCGAACTCTGGTTCCAGCAGTCCGATACGGAAGGAATCGATGGCGAAGACGCCGCCTGGGGACTGCGTCTTGCATCGCCGAACAGCGAAGGACTTCGGGGCGAACTGGCATACGACACGTTTTCGGAGGACTTCAACCCGGCGCTGGGATTTGTCAACCGATCGGGCATAGAAAGGACGCAGCTTGCGGCCGGATACACCCACCGACCCACCCGTCATCGCTGGATTCGATCGATCCAGGCAGGCTTCAACTTCGAGAACTTCGACAAGATCTCGGGCGGTCTGGAGAGCAGAGGAATCTTTCTCGAGTTGCTCGAAGCGGAGACACATACCGGCGATGAATTCTCCCTGAACCTTCGGCGAAATCGGGAAGTTCTGCTGGACGCATTCGAGATCGCCGACGAAGTGGTGATTCCCCGGGGCGACTACCAGTTCGACAGCATCGGAATCGAAATCGGTGGCGCCAATGAACGCTCGCTCGCCCCGGAGTTGCAACTGGAGGCGGGCGATTTCTACAACGGCGAGATATTCTCCGCCGAAGCCAGCCTCGATTGGCGCCCGAACGAACACCTGTTCCTGGGTCTCGGCTACGAGTACAACGACGTCGATCTGCCCGAAGGAACATTCGTCACCAGACTGATGCAGGTCCAGGCGAACTATGCTTTCGATGTCCGTTGGTCCTGGGTGAATCTCATCCAGTACGACAACGAGTCGGATTCGGTTGGAATCAACAGCCGGCTGCGGTGGAATCCCCGGGCGGGCAGAGACCTCTACATCGTCGTGAATCACGGCTTCGACGCAAGCGGCGCCTTTTCCCGTCTGCGCTCCACCGATTCGAGTCTGTCAGTAAAGTACACCCAGACGTTTCGACTCTGAGTCGAACCTCCGGGCGTCCCAGAAAGATGATTTACGCGCGGATGAAGGTTAGCCGACGAGAGGTTTATTGGCTTCTATTTGTCATTGACCAGCGCATCCAGCCGCTTCAGTCGGTCCTTGATCCACGCATATTCGGGAACCTCACCTAGAATCATGTCCCGCATGGCACGATAGTCCCGCTCCACCGCCGTGCCCAGTTCGTTCTGCGGAACCACTCCGATCGTTCCCGGTACCGCCTCTTCGAACCGCTTCCACGCTTGGCGAAACGCCACCAGGTTGTGACGGCGTACATCCTCCAGAAGCTCGGTATCAGCCATTGCATTAATCCCCACCTCCGTCTCGCTCATCATGGCCACATCGTAATAGTGACGAGAGATGCGATGTCTGTCGGCTGGCAATCGACGCTCGTCGCGATACCCGCAGTAGACGCCGTGCAGTATGAGCAGCTTCTCCAGAAACGTCCGTTCCGGCACAATCATGTGGATGCCGGCGACCCCGGATATGAGTTCGGGCACCTCGTCCTGAATGTAAGCGCCCACTCTGACCACCGCGCTCGGTTCGAGCGCCGACCGTGCGCCGCACTCGAGTTTCACCCGCGGCCGAACGTAATCCATCTCGCTTGCGGAGAAGAGGCTTGGATACTCGATCAACAGCGTCTGTTGACCCTCATCGTCGATGTCCTGCACGACGCGGCCACGCTCACCCAATATCGATCCCAGCGAGTCCGCAAGTCCACCGCAGATGTACTCGCTGCAGGCCGAACGAAGGTCCTCGAAAAGCGCTCTTCGCTCTCTGTTCGACAATCCCTCTGCACGGGTCGGGTCACGCTCTTCCCCAAAACCCAGGTCCTCGCGAGATACCACGACATCGATATCTTCCGAGAAACGCCGAATGAGCCCGAACCCCTTCGACAGGGAGGTCCCGCCCTTGAACAGCACGCGCGGTTGGTCCTCCGGACGTCCGTTGAAGAGCGCGTCAAGAACAATACAGACCCAAAAGTCCTTCTCAACGTAGCTTGCCAGGGTGTCCAAACGGCCTGCCGCCGTCTCGAATACGTCTCGCCTGTCCTGGCCCGACAGCGCCAGGAATTTCGCGAAGTCCCCTCTCATTGCGCCGTTTCTTGAGACGCTGTCAGATTCTTTACGATCGGAACAGCCCATCCCGGCAGGCTGCCCCAATGATGGGCAAGGTCGCGCTTGACATCCTGGGGAAGTTTTCGGTTCAGTGTTCTGGATACCCATTCGTCGCAAGCCGCCTGCGGACCCAGCCAGCGCAACGCCTGAACAACCGGTGCTGCCGAACGCCCGGCCCACCACATGACCTTCGCTCCAGCGTGACGCAGATAAATCGTGCGTCCGCCGACCCTCAACGTCCGGCTTGCGCCATCCGTCACGTAACTCGCCTTGCCCGGAACGGCGTTCGTCAAGCCCAGACGATTTGCGCTCGCCATGCCGTCAGGCATGATGCGGATACCGTCACGGCGTGCCAGCGCCGAAACCACGGAATCCAGGTCCACCGGAACCGGCCGCTTTGTCATCCTGCTTATTCGTGGCCAGTCGTATAGTCCGTGCCCGACTCGCCGAAGATCGTCGCTCTGGACCAGGCGAGACAGCGCCTGATCCACTGATGCGCGGGTCCCCAGATCCAGAAAGTCCTTCGGCGTACATACCCATTTTCCGCGTCTCCGAGCCCGCACCCGATGCATGATTTTGTCGGCCACACCCATCATCTGCAAGCTCATCCCGCCTTTCATTTGTAAGAAAAATAACCTTTATTTCTGACAAACGCAAATACCTGATTGTTCCCCTTTATTTGCGAACGAAGTCCACTTTTTTCCCTGCTCCGCCCCTAACGGACATAGCGCGTTGCTAATTATCGTCCGATGCTTATTGGCTCCTCAATGTAAATGGATCGACTCAACAGGTACGATAGAATCCGCACTCACATCAGTTTGACAGAAACTACAGGAGTAAAATTACGTGACCTATGTGGACGGTTTGTTGACCGCGGTGCCTACCGCTAACAAGGAGGTCTACCGCGAAATGGCGGAGCAATGCGCCAGGGTATTCAAGAAACATGGCGCACTGTCCTACGTGGAGTGCTGGGGAAATGACGTGCCCGAAGGCAAACTCAACTCGATGCACACCGCAGTGTTGCGCGAACCCGATGAAACGGTTGTCTTCTCCTGGGTTACCTGGCCGTCGAAGGAGGCGCGCGATGCGGGCATGAAGGTCGTCTTCAGGGACCCTGAAATGCCGACCCACATGGACCCGATGCCATTTGACGCCAAGCGGATGATATTCGGCGGCTTCGAAGTGCTCGTACAAGCCTGACGACTGCATCGGAAACCGATAAAGATCACAAGACAAGACTCAGCCATGAAGAACAAGAAAATGGAAACAACAAGAAGAACATTCATCAAGGAAGCCGCGATGCTGTCCTCGGCATCGGTTCTGGCAGGCAAGAGCCTTGTCCGAGACGCCAGAGCGCAGGCGCCAGATTACCGGCGCATCGCGGTGGAGGAAATTTACTGCCCGCCGGAAGTGATGGAGGCGTCGATCAGGGCCATCAACACCAATCCGGATCTGGAGCCGAACTTTCGGGGAAATTTCAGTCCCGACAACGCGCGTTTCGTCAACGGCCGGATCATCGAGCGGCTTCAGGACATTGGTGAGGAACGCCTTCGGGCGATGGACGATGGCCGTATCGACAAGGTGCTTCTCAGCAATTGGGCACCCGGCGTGCAACTCTTTGAAACCGAGGAGGCAAAGGAGTTGGCGGTGGTTTCCAACGACCGGATGGCCGAGGCTGCGCGCGCTCACCCGGATCGCTACGCGGGCATGATAACGATCGCGCCCCAGGATCCGGAAGCGGCGGGACTGGAAATCGAGCGCGGCATCTCGCTGGGGCTCACCGGCGTCCTGATCAACTCGCACACCCACGACGAATACCTGGACGACCCGAGATTCTGGCCGATCTTCGAGGTCTGCGAGGCACGCAGTTTACCCATCTACCTGCACCCGCGGGTACCGGCGCCCCAGATGTTCCAGGCATTCTCCGAATACAACATGCACGGCGCCATGTGGGGGTTCGCCATCGAAGCTTCGACCCACGCGCTGCGATTGATCGGCGCCGGCGTATTCGATCAGTTCCCGAACCTGACGCTCGTCCTCGGCCACATGGGTGAGGGCCTGCCGTTCTGGCTCTATCGGCTCGACACCACGTCTGCCGGGTTCGTAGGCCGAACGATAAGCAGACCTCCCAGCGAATACGTGCGCGACAACATGCTGATCACGACTAGCGGCATGGGGTGGGACCCGGCGCTGATGCTGAGTCATTCCGTGCTGGGGGCCGAGAACATCATGTTTGCCGTCGACTATCCGTTCGGAAACTATGCCCGGGATACGGCGTGGTTCGATGCCATCGACCTGCCGGAAGCCGATAAGCGGCTGATCTACAGCGGCAATGCCGAGCGCATCTATAATCTGAGCTAGCCCGAATACTGCACCAGCAGCCGATTTCGGTCTGAAGTCCGAGTGATTTCAGTGGTCCGGCGGATCACGTGTCGGTGGCAGTGTTCTTCAGCTTCAACCTCAACCTACTGCGAGTTTCCCGGTGCCAGCGTGGAAGGATCGATTGAAGCCAGATAGGCAACGATATTTGTCATGTCGTCAAGAGTGAGGTTCGCGATGGTCGGTTGCATCAGTTGTGCGGCAACGCCCTTCCTGGTCCCCTGTTTGAAGTCGTACAACTGCCGCATCAGATAGCTGGGCGAGCGGCCGGCGATACCGGGAATCACGGCGAGACCCATGAGGTCCTGTCCGTGACAGATAGTACACGCGACTGTCTTTCCGTCACCGCCAGTCGTCACGAGCTCCTCTCCATTGGTAAGGCTCCCCACGGGCACGTAAACATTGAAGCCCATGCGCGGATTTCGAAGATAGTCCGCCTGATAGGTATCGATGGGGGTCTCAATAATTCGCCCTGCAAGAGGCTCTGTCGGCTCCGTCCCCACCGTGAAAAACATATTGTTGTCCGGATTCAGATACATTTCCGGAATCAGATCTGCTTCCATCACATGGTACCGGCGCGTCGTCCAGGGAACTGCGGCCCAAAACTCCGAAGATTCCTGAATCTCTTCCTCGGTCATCGCTCGAGCCATCCTGATCATGTTTGGCGTGTTCGGCTTTCTCGGATCGGCGCTGTAACGCAAACCATCCCGCATATCACGCAATTGCTGAACCAGGTACGCAGCCGGCTTTCCCGCAACGGGTGCGTTTGAGGGACGTCCTTTCCCATTGGGCAGATGGCAGGAACCGCAGGCCCAATCGGGCGCGCCCCCCTGGAGGGCGTCGGGTCCGTACTTGATTATGTCTGCCATGGGGGGATAGTCGCTCGGGAACCAGTCGATCACATCCTGAGCATGACGAATCTCCTGGCGGGAGTAAGTGGCGCTGCTTCCCTCCAGCGTAAGCAGCCTGCTTAACTCTTCTGCATCCTCTCCAGGTTGGAGTGCCCTGTTCCCCGGTGTCGGAATGGGTGGCCGATCGCCTGGCTCAGGCTGAGTGTCGTAGCCATACGCCCACTCGGGTATGGGCGCCCACAACGACAGGGACTCGTCAGTCTGGGACTGAACTACCGGCACCCCAATCGCCGCTGCGATATGCTGCTGAGCCTCCTCGGATGCCGCCAATTCCTCGGGGGTCGGATCGCCCTGCCCCTGGGCCTGGATTCCCGGCTGCGAGACGACATCCATTGTGAGAGCGACGGCCGTTGCCGCCAACACGTTCCTCAACACCGAGCTTCCTCCTCCGGGCTCCGTACCAACGCAAGCCCCGCAACCAATATCAAATTGTAGACCTTTCGGCAGAATAGTAGGTTAGCCCACGTCGGCCTGCCGACTTGCCGCTGCCGACCTGCCGCTGCCGATTTTCGGGAGCGGAATCAATGCGGGTGTCAAGTCCTGGTAGTCCCTGTAGCCGGGACATTGTGCCGCCGAGATCGATTCGGTGAGCCGACGCGACGGTTGCCCCGGCGCGACAAAGGCGATGTTGAGCTATTTTCCGGTTGATGCGACAGGCGTTGTGTACGAGTCGGTCGAGGATGGCTTCGGCGCAGGACGCCGCCCGGTCATTATCCCGACGTCCGGCCCAGCGTGTATTGAGGCAAGATTGGCAAATGACGGTCTAGCACAGCCAA
>JAAXHE010000323.1 GCA_012271065.1 Candidatus Latescibacterota bacterium | reverse complement strand
GACAGGGGTCAATACATATCAGTGTCCTGTCCCAAAAATATCTAACCATTCGACCACCGATTCATCCCGTCTTGCTACGTTGCCTTCGCTCGCCGACCTTACACAGGTCGCCTGCGCTCTGGCGCCTTGCCAGCCGGGCGACTCGACGGCCGAATTCAGGCAACCTATTTCTGGGACAGAACACTGGAAATTCGCGCCCGCCAGCGCATGGGTTGTTCCTGTGTTTTCTGGTTTTTCTGGTTCTGATGCCTGCGAGGGGGGCGACGGACGAAGGCCGATTCAGGCTGAGCGGATATGCGAAGTCGTTTGTGATGTTGGAACAGCGGGCGTCCGTCCCCGATATCCGGAAACCGGAGCCCCGGCGGATATGGTTGAACCGCGTTCGCGTGAAGCTGTTCTGGCGACCGGCCCCGGTGTTGTCGGGCGAATTCGCGTACGATTTGTCTGCAAGAGCCGCCGGGGCGCCGTCCGCCGGCGCGCCGTGGTTACCGGCGTCCGCGTTGTTCGACTACCGGGTGAAGGACCTCGGGGCCAGACTGTATCCCCGCGCTGACGGCACGGACCGCAGCTTTACCGTAACTCAGAATCTGGATCGGGCGCTGTTGACGGTTTCGCTGCTGCGCGCGGACGTCTACGTCGGCCGGCAGGTCGTCGCGTTCGGCTCGGCGCGAGCGGTGAATCCGACCGATGTCATCACGCCCTTTTCTCCGGAAGTACTGGACAAGGAAGAACGCGTGGGTGTGGATGCCGTCAGGTTGCGTGTGCCGGTTGGCATGATGGGGGACCTGGACGCCGGGGTGGTTCCAGGATGGGATGTTTCGAAACAAAGTGGCGCCGGCTTTGTTCGCGGCAGGTTCATGGCGCACGGCGCGGACGTCCACGTGATGGCGATAGGGTTCCGGGAGCATTTGCTTCTGGGCCTGGACGTGGCCGGATCGCTGGGGGACGCGGGGGCCTGGCTGGAGGCGGCGTGGACCAGAAAGACGGACGGCCGTTCGTTTCTGCGGATTTCGACCGGACTCAATCATCGAATCTCGAACGGAGTCTACGGAACCCTCGAGTATCACCTGAACGGGGCCGGTGTTTCCCGCTCCCGCGACTATCGCACGCTGCTTGAGGACAGGACCTATGCCGCGGGCGGGGTCTTCCTGCTGGGGAGGCATTACGTCGCGCCAGGTCTTGCGTGGCAACTTACGCCGCTCTGGTCGGTTCGCATGCCCGTTCTGTGGAACCTCTCGGACCGGTCTGCGTTCCTGTCGCCCGCGATTGAGTACGGATGCTTTCAGAATGGGACCGTCTCGGGTGGCGCGCTCCTGGGGCTTGGCAGGGGTTCCGGGGCGCCTCCATCCCGGGATTCGAGTGGCGTGCAGTCGGAGTTCGGACAGTTTCCGACGCTTGGTTTCGTGTCCATGAACTACTATTTCTGATGGCCACGGCGCAGCGCGAAATGCCATTTCGCGTTACGGGATTCAGCGCCGTCGTGCCAAATGATCACGTCGAACCTTGAAGTGGAGAGATTCATGACCGTTCGAAACGAAGCCGCACGCTTGCATAAGGACGCGCTGGTGATCGATTCGCATAACGACGCGATCGTCAACCACATTCGCCGGGGGAATCTGGGTTTTTCCGGGAATCCCCCGTCGGACGGAGACCGCCGGAACGCCACCGTGGCCGGATTGAGAGGGCGTCTGGATCGATCGGACATCGAATCATCGGTACAGATCGACTTTCCGAAAATGCGAAAGGGAGGCGTGGATGCCGCTTTCTTCGCCGTAGACGTCACACTTGCCGTGAAGAACCATCTGACCTATGCGCTTGACGCAATGGGGTTTTTCGACTCGGAAATGGAAGCGCACGGTGACGACGTGGTGTTGGCGAAATCTGCGGCCGACATTTCGCGCGCGAAACGGGAAGGCAAATTGGCGGTCGTGCTGGCAATCGAAAACAGCGACGGGGTAGAGGGCAGCATCAACGTGCTACGCATGCTGCACAGGGTGGGCGTGCGTTCGATCGGACTGACGCACGACGTCAGCAGCCTGGCCGCGGACGGAAATGCCGAGGCGCGCAGCCGGGGCGGACTGACGCGTTTCGGAGTGCGGCTTGTGGAAGCAATGAACAACCTGGGAATGCTGGTGGATGTTTCTCACATCAGCGAAGCGGGATTCTGGGATGTGATGGCGGTTTCGCAAAAACCGGTGATCGCTTCCCACAGCAATTGCAAGTCGGTGTGCGACCATCCAAGAAACCTGAGCAACGAACAGATCAGGGGGCTGGCGAAGAATGGTGGATCGATGGGCATTACGTTCGTACCCCGGTTTGTCGACAAGACGGCGCCATCATTCGCTCGCCTTCTTGACCACGTAGACCACGCCGTGCAGCTGGTCGGCGCCGACCACGTGGGCATCGGATCGGATTTCGACGGCGGGGGTACGCTGATGGAGGACGCGACTTCGTTTGCCCTGATTACCGTGGGACTCCTGGACAGGGGTTATTCGGAGGCCGACGTCCGCAAGATTCTCGGTGGCAACCACCTCAGGGTCTTTTCAGAAGCAGTAGCGAACTGAAACCGGCCCGCGACCGCAATCGGCACGATCGCGACGCCGTCTCAGGCGGTCTCGGGTAACTCCCGGCTGGTTCCGCCAATCCGGGGCTATTCGATGGACGGGACCTCGATTTTCTCCCCCTGCACGATTGATTTTTCCAGCGCTTCCAGCACGGCGACCGGTTTCAGCATGGATTCGCGGGTTTCATCGGTGTTGCCTGTCTTGAACATGTCGCAGAAGGCGCTTGTGCCGCCCAGATATGGATTCTCGTCGTAGCCGATCTCGCGGTCGACCCGCCCCTTTTCGCAGATAACGGACACGTGGAAGGCGCTGTGCCCTTGGGTAAAGAGATTGAGCGTGGAGACGGCGCCGCTCGACGAGTACAGCGTGCCGGTATGGTTATACTCGCCCAGGTTGACCTGCGCGTGGGTGACGTCGTTGTCGAGCAGTCGCACGGCCATGTCCACCTGGTGGATGCCATAGAAGAAAACGCCGCCCCACTCGGATTCGACGTCGCAGGGGCCGGTTGTGACCACGGAGACAACCCGGCCCATATCGGCGATGTCTTCCTTGAGCCGGCTGAAGGACTCCTGTCTGGGTAACACGGAGAAGGAGCAGACGGCGACGCCGAGTTCCGACGCGCGGTCCAGGAAGCGCCTGCCCTCGGAGACCCGATAGCAGAACGGCTTGTCCACGAATACCGGAATTCCGGCTTCCATCAGCGGCCAGACCGCGGGCAGATGATATTTCGCGTCGCGATGGTCCACGCACGCGGCGTCGACCTGACCGATCATATCTTCGGGTTCTTCGACGATAGTCGGAATCTGTCCCCGGTCCTGTGCGTCGTTGGCGTACCGGGCGGCTTCGCCCCAGACGTGGGTGACGCGGCAGCCCGGTACTTTTCTGTCTATGTTCAACGTTTTCGAAATGGCGACGGTATGGCTGTTCTCCGCACCGACGATTCCGATCCTGATCATGGCGGTCCTCCTTGCATGGATTTGGTGTTGCGGTTCGCGATGGCCTTAGAAAGTGTCTTAAAATTACCGGCGAGCTCCCGAGCGCGAGCGAAAGAGTGGCGGTCCAGGCGGGAAAACCCGCCAATGAGAGGCGAGCAAGCGCAGCCTCGATCTCGTACGACGGGCGGGTTTGACCAACGCCGAC
>JAAXHE010000290.1 GCA_012271065.1 Candidatus Latescibacterota bacterium | reverse complement strand
GTCTTAGAAGTCAATAGGTACTAGAAGTCGTTCACCATGCGTATATGCACCTTACCGCGACCGGGGCTGTCGGTTCTTGCCAATCCGTAATCCAGCCCGATCGTCCCGAGCCTGGAAACCGTCCGCATGCCCAGTCCGAATCCCAGCGGGAAGAGCAGACCGTTCCTTTCACCACCCGCGGCATCCCCCAGAACACCGGCATCGACAAAGAGAAACGCCCTTGACCTGCGCGCCAGTATTAGCCGCACCTCCAGATTCATCCAGAACGCCCGATTCACAAGAAACGCTTCCTCGCGATAGCCTCTTATCGACGTGGCTCCTCCCAGTCGCAACAGCCCGTCGGGAAGCTCCACACGGGCTTCGGCCACGCCCGCGGCATGCAGCGAAGCGGCCAACGCGGTCCGCCGTCCCAGCCCAAGAATCCGTTGCAGGTCCGCGTTTGCGCGCAACCTCCGGCCTGCGCCGCCGCTCTGCGTCACGCGGCTCCAGACCAGGCCGACGCGATACATCGTACCCGACGTTGGATTCCATCGATCGTTCCGTCCGTCGTATTCCAGCGCACCGTCCAGAGATGTGATACGGCCCTTCGCAAACCGGCGTGCCCCGCTCGAATCCGGCCGGACGCCGCTTCGGGATACACCCAACCGGACCTCGGCGCCGCCGACCGCAGACAGACTGACGCCGAGACCCATGCGATTTTCGGCAAACCCGGGCCGCTGGCGCATCAGAAGCGCGACGTCAAGACCCAGCGGACGCCTCAAGATCCAGGGTTCAACGTAGCGCAGATCCAGATCTGACGCCTCGCTCCCGCTGCGCGACCAGGAGGCGTCCGCCCGCCTCCCGGTTCCAAGCAGATTTCCGAACGAGATCGCGAACGATCCAGTCAGGCCCTGAGCGCCATCCCGCGACGCCGTCACAACGCCCACGACGCCTTCGGCCCTGCCTGCCGGCGCTTCTCGGACGGAAACCACCAGCGCCGTACGTCCGTCGGGTTCGGTCGTCAACGCCGCATCATCCACATCCAGCAGAAATGGAAGACGTCTGAGCGCACGAAGGGCACGGTCGACCCGGCGCTGATCGTAGGGGCCGCCCGGCGGGATCCGCATTTCCCTGAGGAGCGTCTCTGCACGGGTGATCCGGTTGCCCGTGAAGCGGATCGTATCCACACGAACGAAGGGACCTTCGTCAACCGCGATCCGAACCTGCGCCGAGTCGCTACCCGGAACCAGGCTTACCTCGGGCGCCAGCGAACAATAGGGATACCCGCGGTTCTCGTAAAACCTGAGAAGCGCTTCGAGGTCCGTCGTTACGGATTCCCTAATGAGCGGAGACCCGCTCCGCGAAAATACCTCGTTCAGCAACGAGTCCGTCGCAACGTGTTTATTTCCGGTAATCCGGACCGTATCGATGAAGGTCCGTCTGCCCTCCTCGATCCGAAACCGCACACGCCCCCGGTCCAGCTCCACCTCAGGAAACGCGACGGATACCTGCCAGTAGCCTTCGTCCAGGTAACCGTCCAGAATTCTCGCCATGTCCTTCTCGAGCATCAGGCTGTCCGCGGACAGGCCGGCCCGCGTCATCAGCCAGCCTCGAATGCGATCCTCGGAAATCCGGTGCGCCCCGTCGATCCGCACCTGCCGTATAAGTACGCGACCGGACGCGGACGCGTCCGCCCATACTCCCATCACAAGGGACACGACCAGGCTGTAGCGCCATACATGCAATTTTCGAATCACACCGAACCTCTCAGAAAAGGGCCCGCATCTCCATGCGTCCGAGATGCAGAAGGGATCTTCCCGGGCGTTTACGGCCGTCGTACAGGACCATGGCCGTCAGGTACCGACCCATCCGGTAGTCCACGCCCAGGCGCCAGCCCACGTTGTTTCCATCGCGGTTTCCATCGGCCATTCCAAGGAACAACGGCATTGATCCTGAAGCGAAAACACGGGTCCAGTCACACGAAATCCGCATCCGACCGCGGCCGGGCAGGGCGCGCCTCATTTCCGGGCGGACCGTTACAAAGCGGGCACGCAGCGCACGGTTTTCCTCCCGGTCCCTGCCAAGAGACAGTTGCATTCGCGTCTGCCACGACCCGGGGAGATGCCGATACCCGTTCATGGAAAGCCGTCGCGATCGGATCCGGTAGAAAAACGGCCCGTCACCGGGCCGGTCTCGCATCCCACCGTGCAGCTCCATTTCCAGGGACGAGGTCCGCCCAAGCGCGAAACGTCCCAGAGCGGTCACCTGGGACGTCGTCTCCAGCGCGCCGTCGGTAAAGTTCCGGTCCGCGCGGGAACCCTGGCGGGCGGACAGACGCAGCGTGGCGGGACGGCCATATCGGAACAGGTAGAGCCGCGTGCGCAGCTCGCGCCTGCCGTGGAGCATCCCGGCGCCGGAACCGAAACCGTACAGGTCCCAGGGCGCCACGCCGGCATCGCCCGGCGGCGCCTGCCGGTCGGCTTCCAGCGAGACGTCGAGCGACAGCCCGGAGAGGAGACGCAGCCACACGCCCGCGGGAGATCGCATCAAACGCTTCAGCACGAGTTCGGTCCGGACGGCCAGAGCCGCGTCACGCACAGGCCGGAATCCGACGACGGGGCTGTAAAATCTGACGTACTCGCCATCCGCGTCGGCCACAAACTCCTCCGGATCCCGGAGTCCGTCGGCGTCCACGTCTTCCCACACATGCGTGCCTCGACCACGTCCAACGTCGATGAACACGGGATGACTGTCCGGCGCCCCGGTACTGGAGATCCGATAGGAGAATCTGTGCGAAACGGCTCCGTTCAAGACGTCGTACCCCCATCTTATCCGGCCAAGGTCCGTCATTCGACCCCTTGCCTGATGCAGGGGGGATTTCGTCCTGCTCCTGCTGTACTCCCCAGAAAAAGACAGCCCGCGCCAGCCTGACATCGAGGCGCGGTGGGTCGTCGTCCAGGCCCGGAGGCTGTCCTGCCACGCACGCTCCAGGAGGTGAATTCTCCGGATCGAAATCTCCGAGGTCCAGGCCATCGCGTCCAATACGCGCGTGGACAGGTCCACCGCCCCCGCCCGGATGCGTATCCCGCGATGCACGGAATCGGGCGCCGTGGCATAGAACAGGGTCGAATGAGTAACCGACGACCCCGTCGCGGTTTCCGACTCGAAACGGAACCCGGGCGTAATCCCTCGCACAGGCGCCCGGATGCGGCCCCGATGCCGTGCGAACATTCCTGATCCGTGGGAGACCTCGTCGAATCGATAGAATAACCGTGGCGCCCGCGCGTCGGTAATCTGCAATCCGATGTCGCGCCGGACCGCGTTCACCCTTCCGTGACGCCTGCCATAGCCGGCGTCGAGACGGACGCCGGGCCTCAGGGCGTATTGCAAGGCGACTTCGCCCGTCCGGTCTCCGGCTTCCGGCCCGTCGGCCCGCCAGCCCCACCGCCCCTCGCGCGTTACCCTAACGGACCTCTCCATCCCGCGGAACTGTGCGCCGACCTGCCTGTACGCGCCCGTCAGCCGAAACCGCCCGAGGCCACGCCCGCGCAAGCGAAGCGCGTCCGGCCACAGATCCAGTCCCAGCCTGAAAGCCCCGCCCCGCCGCTGCTCACGCACGTCCGCCTGCGTGGGCGCCTGGCTCATTGCCAGTTCGCCGTCCAGCCGCACGCCCCCGACGGGTTCATACGATGCATCCAGCACAGCCAACTGCTGTCGAAGCGGCTGAAACGGAGGTGACGAGATGCCGGCGCCCGTGACCGGGCCTTCCCGCTCGGCCTCGCGTATGAACGTGCCCCCCAGCTTCAGCCGGTCGTCGGATAGCGCGAGAGTGCCGCGCGCGCCCATCAGACGCCGTCGGGACCCGGGCGCCTCGTACTGGTATTCCACGGTAATGCGGCTCTGTCCGGTTACCGGCCTGACGGGCGTAAACGTGATTGTGGACATATCATAGTCCACGACGTAGTCCTGGCTTTCGCCACGCCGCAACAGACGTCCGTCCTGAAAGACCCGTTCCGAACCCGCAACGATTCGTCCGCCCGGCGCTCCGGCGTCACCGGGCAACCTGTAAGGGCCCTGATATCCTTCGACGGGAAGAAGGCGGTGGCTGATCCAGCGTCCATCCGCGGCGGCACCGAAAACCCTCAGGTCCGTTCCCGAAGACGAAAACGCGAATTGCGCGCCGTGGAGCCTGCGGCGATACCTGCCGAACGTGGTGCCGTCAAACGCAACGTCCAGATCGCCGAGCGAAGCCGAAGCCTTCCGTGAACGGACCTGAAACATCACGCGGTCCAGCTCCTGCAGGCTTCTGGTGCTTCCGTCCAACCCCAGCGGAAGGTTCCGGTCGGACAGCAGCGCGGTAATTTCGACGCCGTCCGCCATTTGTCCGGTTATATGCACCCGCAACGCCTGGCTGAGTTCGAGATCGCGATTCCCGCCGACCGTGACCTGAATGCGCTTGGCGCCCCCGACGTCGAGACGCGTCTGAGCCTCGTCGTACGCCTCCGGCGCCTTCGCCGCCGCGCGGCGCCATCGGCGCCGGGCCCGGTTTTGCCGTACCGGCGCCCGTTGCGCGTTCTGCTCACGGCGCCTGAAAACCTTCGGGAGCACCCGGGGCAACTGCCGGAACCGGACCAGAAGCTCGACGCCGCGGGGCCGTTCTCGCGCCAGCAGCAGCAATCCGTCGGCGTAGTCCAGTTCGTAGTCCAGGCCGCTGACGAGCAGGCTGTCCCCCACCCAGACGCTTTCGCTATCACTTAGAATTGGCCGGTCCGAAATGCGGTAGGGTCCCCGGCCGCCATCCGACCGAATGGTCCGTTCCATATCGAAGACGGTCAACCGATCCGGGGGCGGCGCCGCACCCGCCGTGGTCAAAAAGCCTGCGCAGATCATGAAGACCTGCAGGATGGGAAAGGTCTTGAACATAAAAAAGGTCGGGAGCCCGAAAGACCGGGTTCCGAGACCCCGCGGCCTTACTGCCGACTCCCGAGTCCTGAATCAGACGTCCGCTACCTCCTCGTGATCAGCATTTCGAACTTCTGAATGCGATGGTTGCCGCCGTCCAGAACAAACAGGAATCTGCCGGCGGCGAAGGCCACGTCAGTCGGCCCCCTGAACGTACCCGGCCGATGTCCGGCATCGGGCCCGCCCATCAGCGAGGCCACGTCCCCCGTCCGCAGGTCCAGGACCACGATGCGGTGATGTCCGGTGTCCGCCACAAACAGTACGTCCTCAGGCCCCGTACACACACCGGCGGGGCCGGATAGCGACCCTTCCGCCAGACTTTTTTTGAAACTTCCGTACCGGTCGAATACCGCGACCCGATCGTTCTCACTGTCACAGACGTAGACTTCGCTCTTTTGTCCGACGGCGAGTCCCAGAGGACGCCTGAGCCGGTCGGCGCCGTATCCGTAACCCCCGAACTGGTTCTCCATAGGGCTGTAATCGATGATCTGTATCACCTGGTCGGCGTCAGTATCCGACACGTAAATCTCACCGTCTTCGGAAACCGCGATCCCGCCGAGCGTTCCCAGACGGATCGGACCGTCGACGTCCCGCCCTCCGACCACACCCAGCAGCCGGAAGTGCGGGCTGAAGATCTGGATGCGGTTGTTTCTCCCGTCTGCAACACATACCTCGAGCCCGCCCTTTCCCACCGCAACACCCGCCGGCTGACTGAATTGACCGGGGTCCCAGCCGAAGGTGCCAACCTCCGATACATACGATCCGTCCGCATCGAACTTCTGGATGCGGTCGTTCCCCGTATCGGCCACGTAGAGATTGCCGAACGAATCGAGGGCGATAGCGGACGCATCATGAAAGTGCCCGATTCCCCCACCCTTCTGTCCGAAAGCCGAGACAAAGCGGAAAGCAACCGAAAGTTTCGGTGGCGGTTTCTTCTCCTCCGAAACGCCCGGCGCGGCCATCCCGATCGAGATACAGAAAATAAGGGCACGCAGTCGCATTTTCATCCTTCCGACGCACGGCCATAGCTGCTGGCGGAAAGGCCCTGCGCCGCGCAAGGCGTTTACCGGGCAAAAACCTGCGCCAAATTGGTGATTGTATAGATCAATTACTTATTTTTCAAAGAGTTAAGTTCAATTTCAGTCGACTTCCTACTGACTGTTGGGATCAGATCGGTCGGATTGGTATCGCGCGGTTTATACACGCTGCACGGATCCATCAGTATTGTCTGCAAGAACGAGCAATTGCGCTGCTCTTGTCACATATTTGACATCAGGTTTTGATCCTGCTCTTGGTTTCTAATCCTGCTTAATCCTTTTGATCCTGTTAATCCTGGTCGGTTTTTGCTCTTATCCTGTCTATCCTGTCCATCCATGTAAGTTCCTATTTTTGAGTCCACTCCGAAAAGTCGAGT
>JAAXHE010000143.1 GCA_012271065.1 Candidatus Latescibacterota bacterium | reverse complement strand
GCCGCCGGAGTGTTTTCGTACAGTCAAATCCAGCAGGAGCTCTTCCCCGAAATCAGCTTTTCGATCATTTACGTGGTCACGAATTACCAGCAGGGGGACCCGAACACCGTCGCCGCTGACGTGACCGCCAAGGTCGAAGACTCAATCACCGGATTGTCGGGTCTGGACAAAACGACATCAATTTCCACGCCCAGCATGTCGCTGGTGACGGCGAACTTCGCACCCGGCGCGGATGTGGAGTCCGCAGAGGAGGAAATCCGCAGCCGTTTGAGCGGACTTCAGCTGCGCGAGGAGGCCGGCGACCCGTTCGTACTGCGGCTGACGTCGGACATTTTCCCCATTATGTGGTTGAGCGTCAGCGGAGAACGGGATATCCCGGCGCTGCAACGCATCGTGGACGATGAGATCCTGCCTCGTCTGGAGGCGGTGGACGGCGTGTACGAAGTCAACGTGGAGGGAGGAGTAACGGAACGGGTTTCGGTGATCGTTGACCCGGTTCGGAGCGACGAACACGGGCTTGGGATCCAGGACGTGGTGAACGCGGTGTCGGGGAATTCGGTTGATCTCAACGCAGGTTCACTGAACAACGGCGACCAATCCATCGGGTTGCGCACCTACCGGGGTTACGGCGACCTCGAATCCATCCGCGATCTGCCGGTTGATTATCGCAACGCCGCGTTTGGTCCGGCGGGCGCCCCGCCGGCGGAGGATGGTGGCACTCCGATCATGTTGTCCGACGTGGCAACGGTCCTTGTGGACACTCCGGACGCTGCCACCATTTCACGGACAAACGGACAGCCGAGCATTTCGCTTCAGGTGCTGCAACTTCCGGAAGGGAACACGATCGAAGTGACCCAGGAGTTGCTCAGCATCATAGAGAGCCTGGAACTTCCACCCGACGTGCGGGTTGACGTCCTTTACAACGACGGCCCGGCGCTTGAGGAGCAACTCAGCAGCGTCGTCGGTCAGGGCGGTTTGGGCTTTGTCATCGCCGTCATCGCCATCTTC
>JAAXHE010000333.1 GCA_012271065.1 Candidatus Latescibacterota bacterium | reverse complement strand
CCCACTTCGCCTCGCCACGTGGTGAGGAATGCAGGCTCGGGTCCGAGTCGGCATGAGAGCCGTTACAGCGTGACCCTGGTTCTACTACACTATCTGGGTAAGGATGGCCAATAGAAATATTGGTCCATCGACTTCATGAGAGCATTCCGTGTACATCATTTATGACCATATTCTCGGCTTTACGGAACCGGCGTTCTCTTATCTCTTCCATTCGACACTCAGTACAGCAACAGAGAAACGTTCTGATACTTCTGCTGGCCTGCGGCGTCCTGGCGCTGGCGCAGACCAACACCGGCCACATCCGCGGCCACGTGTACGACGAAACAGGGGCGATCATCCCGGACACCAAAGTGACGGCCGTCGAGCAGGGCCGCGGCGCGAGGCGGCAGACCAGCACGTCGGCTGAAGGTGAATATTTCCTCAGTCATCTCGATCCCGGCCTGTACACGCTGCGTTTCGAAGCTGAGGCCTTTGCGCCGTATCTGGTTGAAGATTTCGTAGTGCGCACCGGAGAGACGGAGTCCTTTTCCCCGCAGCTTGTCGTGGCCGCGGCCGAGGAGCAAATCATCGTCTCGGAGGCATCAGAGCGGCCGGCCATCGAGCCCGACAGAACGCAGCAGTCCGATCATATCGATTCCGTTCGCATCGAGAATCTTCCCATCAACCGCCGCGACTACCTCTCCCTGGCGCTGCTGACACCGGGCGTCGTGGACGTGAACTACGTCGCCAATGCCACGGACCGACGAATCGTTCCGACACCGTCTTCCGGTCTCGGTATCGGCGGTACGAACGGACGCGGCAACACCTTCATGATCGATGGCGTGGCCAACGTTCTCAACACCGGCAGCGTACGCTCCGCCATCAGCCAAGAGTCGGTCCAAGAGTTCCAGGTCAACAGGAACTCTTTCTCGACGGAACAGGGCGGGGCTCCCGGCGGCACGGTCAACATCGTGACGAAGAGCGGCACGAACGAGTTGCACGGGTCTCTGTTCGGCCTATTGCGCAACCGCCGGTTCCAGGCCCGAAACTACTTCGATCCGGGCAAAAGCGCCTACACGAGGACACAGAGCGGCGCTTCCGCCGGAGGTCCGATCAAACGGAACAAGTCTTTCCTATTCGGCGCTTACGAACGCCTGGACCGGCACGAAACACTGATCGTGCCGCTGCTTTCCGACCGATCGTTCCTGACCTCACTCACGGACTCGCAGCAAGCGCTGGTCGACGTTCTCAACGTTGCAGCGCCGGTGCCGTTCCGGCCTCTGGTGGGCGAGATCGCAGCGGGACTCATTCCGGCCAACCACCCCGGAGTCCTGGATCTCTTCGAGAAGAACAGCGGGGTTTTTCCGTTCGCGGAGGAGCGGCAACAAGTGGTCGTCCGCTTCGATCACACTCTGCGTGACGGGCACAACCTTTTCCTGCGCGCGAACGGGACATGGCAGGACAACCAGAACACGACATTCGGTTCGCTGACGGCGCTGAACCGCGGACACAATGCCGAGGTCAACGACTTTTCGCTGGCTTTCGGAGATACGTACGTGATCAGTCCCCAATGGGTCAGCGAGACGCGTCTCGGCTTCGGGTACCACGACTCCGGCAACTATCCGACCGATCCGAATGGTCCGGCGATCGACATCAGCGGATTCGGAGAATTCGGCCGGGATTTCATTCTCCCTACGCGCGTATTGGAGCGCGTCTACCAAGCGCGTCAGAATTTCATGCGCGTCACCAGCCGTCAGACCCTCAAGTTCGGAGCCGACTTCAACCCGACCCGGGATTGGGTGCGGGCGGAAACATTCTTCAGCGGCCGATTCATTTTCGCCGAGGCGATACCGCTTTCGGCCGTCGTCGACAGCGCAGCCGGGCCGGGAACCTCACTACTGCTCAAGGGCCTGCTGTCGGCAGTCGGTTCGAGTCAACTGGTTAGCGCCGTGGACGCACCCTTGACGTCCTTGCAGGCATACACTCTCGGGCTTCCAACGGTTTACCAACAGGGATTCGGCGACCCATATTGGCAGGGTTGGGCGAACCGCTACAACTTCTTCGTGGAGGACGCGATCAACATCACGTCGAACTTTCTGTTGACCCTGGGCCTTCGCCATGAATTCGAGTTGAAGACAAGATTTCCGCGAGACTACAACAACCTCGGTCCACGGGCGGGATTCGCCTGGAGTCCGGACACAAAAACGGTCGTTCGAGGGGGCTTCGGAATCTACCACGCCAGGATCGACGGTCAGACCACGTACATCAATGACCTCTTTGGCGACAAACAGCAGATCTATCAGGTGTTCATCCCCCTGACCGGAGCACCGGGCGTCCAAAGCGCCCTGACCGGCGAGCCGCTGACTTCCGCCGAAATCTACCAGACCCTGCAAGCGAGGGGGGTTCTCGGCCAGAGGGGCATCACGCCCGCAGACCTGGCGATCCACGGCATCGACCCGGGGCCCGGCTATCCGTTGCGAGTCGGATTCCGACTTGCCAAGGACACGGTGAACCCCTATTCGCAGCAAGGCAGCTTCGAAATCCAGCGTGAGATCGGCAGCTTCTCCCTGTCGGCAGGTTACAACTACAACCGCGGCATCCATATCATACGGCCCCTCGACCTCAACATCTACCAAGCCGGAACCAGGGAAGACGGCAGACCCATCGTGGGCTTCCACGACCCCCTCATCCTGCAAGACAACGTCTACGGCAGTTGGGCCAGATCGTACTATCACGCCATGATCGTGCAACTCAAGAAACGGTTCTCGAGAGGATTCACGATTTCCGCGCACCACACCTGGAGCAAGCACATCGACGAGAACACCGACTACAATTCGTCCTACGAACCTCACTTGCAGTGGGACGCCCGTAACGAGCTGGCGCTGTCCCATTTCCACCGCAAACACCGATTCGTCGCGCACGCCGTGACACAATCTCCCCTGAAGGCGGGAAAGGGCCGCGGGTTCGGACACAATCTGCTAGCCGACTTCACGTTTTCCGGGATCATCATTGCGCGTTCGGGCGCGCCATTCAACCTGAACGCCGGCTTCGACACGATCGGCGATCGTCACAACGACACCCACCGCCCGTGGGGGCTCGGCCGCAATGTCGGGACGGGGCCCAGCTTCTTCGGATTCGACATGAGGCTGGCGAGGACGTTCACGCTTACGGAAGGGTTGAGCCTGCAGGCCATCGGCGAGGCGTTCAACATTTTGAACAAAACGAACTTCAGAGGAGTGAACGGCGTCGTCGGGAACGCCTCGATCGAAGACCTGCCCGCCCAATTGGTCGGCCGGCGGGGACCGGTCACGGAAACATTTTCGTTCGCGTCGGCCTTCGACCCGCGGCAGTTCCAGTTGTCGCTGCGCCTCAGTTTCTGAAGGCCGTGTTTCGTGTCTCGTGATTCGTGATTCGTGAAAACCTTTGGAGAGGGCTTGGTTCACTCCAATAAAAATGTCTGACGGCCGGTGAGCCGTAAAACCCGTGATTCGCCTGTCTGCATGCCGCCAAGCGCAGGCAGGTCTGG
>JAAXHE010000225.1 GCA_012271065.1 Candidatus Latescibacterota bacterium | reverse complement strand
CCCTTCGACCTCAAGGTGCGCTGACTGAACCGTTGCGCCAGCAGTCCGTTGATAAAGTCGCTCTGCAGGCGAGGCCGAGCCATTGTGGCCGAAGACAAGGCGCGCGACCGAGTCCCATCCAGCAATTCGGCGAGGGAGCGCAACGCAGTATTTCGACCACAAGGGCCGGCCGTAGACCGGATGGGCTTTTTCAACGGGCTGTTATACGTCCCTCGAATGCGGATGTGCGCGAATGAACCTCAGCTACTTTACACTGAGACGCCTGTGCCACGAACTGAACGAAATCCTTCCAGGCAAACACGTCCGGCGCGCCGCCCTGTCGGGAGTGTACGACCTTGCAGTCGAAACGACCGACGGGTTATGTCTGCTGTTCTCCGCCTCGCCAAACGCAGGTCGCCTGCAGCGGGCACATCGGCTGCCACCGGCCTCGGACGCCCCGCCGCCCTGGGTGGAACACCATCTTCGCAACAGTGCAATCCTCGGGGTCTCTCAAATCCCAATGGAGCGCGTCCTTTCATTCAACCTGTGCAAACGCGACCGACTGGGTGGTGAACGCCGCTATCTCATGTACGTTGAATTGATCCAGCGGCAAAGTAACGTTATCCTGACTTCGGAACCGGATCAGCGGATTCTGGGGGTGCTGCGCCGGGTGGGCGGAAAGACGACCCGCCAACGGCGTATTGCTCCGGGCGAAACGTATCGTCCCCCGCCCGCACAGGATAGAATTCCGCCCCATGAACTCGAACAGGCCCATCTCGTCCACGCATTCCGGCAGCGGCCGAACCAGCCAGCCCGTGCGCTCGCGGGATCCGTTGCAGGATTGGATGCCCTGACCGCCGCATCGCTGGTCGCGGAAACAGGCGTCGAACCAAATGTGGAACCGGCGCCCGAAAAAATCAGGAATCTGGTCAGCCTGATCCATACCGTGTTTGCCCATCCGCCCTTTCTGGATCGACCCGAGATCGTGAGCATTCCCGACAGTCCGCCATCTATCCGGGTACTGAACCTGCAGCGCGGCCCGGGTAACGTGGAGCAGGTATGCGAGTCGGTCAGCGACGCGATCGAACGCCTCGCCAGGATGGAGGAAAACCGGACAGACGTGGACACAGGCCGACGCGAGGTCCTCACTGTGCTGAATCGGCGCCGCGCATCACTCGAAAGCAGGATCACGCGAATCCAGTCCGATCTTGAGGATTCCGATAACGCCGAACGCTACAGAAGATACGGCCACATCCTCCTGGCCGGGCTGCACAGATTCCGTCTCGGTAACACGTCTGTCACCCTTCCGGACGTGTACAACCCGTCCGGGCCGCCGGTGACAATCCCGCTCAGAGCCAACAAACTGCCGCATGAAAATGCCGCCGCCTACCTGAAACGGAGCCGAAAGGTCGAAAAGGCGCGACCCATCCTGACGCGACGCCGGGAGGCCGCACGGACGGAACTGGCCAGGGTCGAAGCACTTCTGAAGCGGCTCAATGAGGCCAACGGCCCGGACGATGTTGCGAAGATTCGAAACGAACTGGCCGCGACAGGATGGCTCAAGCGTCGCACTCGGAATTCGACCACCGGCAGGAACTCCCCTGGCGAAACGCATCCCAGACGTTACCTGACCTCCGACGGCTGGACCGTTCTGGTGGGCCGGAACAACGTTGAGAACGACCGTCTCACGAAGGGCGCGGCGAAGGACGATCTCTTTTTTCATGCGCAGGGATGCCCGGGATCGCACGTCATACTCAAGCGCGAGGGAAAACCCCAGAAGCCATCCGAGACCGCGTTGACGGAAGCCGCAAGCCTGGCTGCCTACTGGAGCAAGGCCAGGAATTCCCGGACCGTGCCCGTCAACTGCACCGAGATCCGGTACGTGCAAAAACCCCGAGGCGCCGCCCCGGGGCTCGTCAACATCCGGAATGAAGTCACGCTGTTTGTCGCCCCCCGTCAGCTCAAAAGGACCGAAACGTAGTGTTCTGTCACGGAAATAAGTTGCCTGAATTCGACCGTCGAGTCGCCCGGCTCGCAAGGCGCC
>JAAXHE010000246.1 GCA_012271065.1 Candidatus Latescibacterota bacterium | reverse complement strand
CCCAGGACGACGCCCATATCTTCTGTCGACCGGATCAGGTCGAGGACGAAGTGTCCCGGGTGATCGACTTCACGCTGTTCATCCTGAAGTCGTTCGGCTTTGAAGACTTCAACGTCTACATCTCAACCCGGCCCGAGAAGGCGGTTGGAGATCCGGCCGACTGGCAACGAGCCACGGACGCACTCAAGCGGGCCGTTGACGCACAAAAACTGCCGTATCGTATCGACGAAGGGTCGGGCGCCTTCTACGGTCCGAAGATCGACGTGACCATCAACGATGCCCTGAACAGGGAGTGGCAGTGCACCACGATCCAGTTCGACTTTAACCTTCCGGAACGATTCGACCTCAGCTTTGTGGGGTCAGACGGAAAATTCCACCGTCCGTATATGGTCCATCGCGCCCTTCTGGGTGCGATGGAACGGTTCTTCGGCCTGCTTATCGAACATTACGCTGGAAATTTCCCGCTCTGGCTGGCTCCGGTACAGGCTGTCGTACTTCCGGTATCAGATCCGTTTGCCGGCTATGCCGGCGAGGTTGCCAGCCAGCTCAACAGCGCGGGTCTCCGCGCCGAAGTGGACCCACAGGACGCCAAGCTCGGTTTCAAAATTCGCGAGGCTGAAGTCCGGAAGATTCCCTATATGGTCATTGTGGGCAAGCAGGAAGTGGCCGCACAGTCCATTTCAGTACGCAGGCATGGCGCCGGCGACCTCGGAGGCATGTCCACAATGGACCTTATCGCCCGTATGCAGAAGGAAGTCGAGACGAAAAGCGTCGCGTAAATCCAATCAGGCCCGCAAGCGGCCCGGATCAACTTCGGAGGTGATCGGTATCAACAGAGGTCCAAGAGTTTTCAGAGATCGAAAACAGGAAAGAGCGCCCCGCGTCAACGAACAGATCCGCATTCCCCAGATCCGACTGGTCGACAAAGACGGCGAGCAGGTCGGGATCGTAGAAACCAGAAAGGCGATGGAAATGGCGATGGAAGCCGACCTCGACCTGGTCGAAGTCGCTCCCAACGCCCGACCGCCGGTCTGCCGTATCATGAACTATGGCAAGTACCGGTACGAGCAGAGCAAGAAACAGAAGAAAGGCAAGAAGACCGCATCGCAACTGAAAGAAATCCGCCTCGGCCCCAGAATCAGCGATCACGACTACGAATTCAAGATTCGCCACGCCGAGAACTTTCTGAAGCACCGGCACAAGGTCAGAATCTCCGTGGAATTTCGCGGCCGTCAGAATATGTATCGAATGCAGGGCAGACAACTGCTGGAAAGGGCCGAGGAAGACCTTCGGGAGGTCGGTGCGGCCGAAATGCCCATCAAGGACGAGGGCCGCAACATCGTCGTCATCATTGCGCCGAAGTAACGTCCGCCGACGGCAGGGGCGCACACGCCATCGGCACGCGGCACTCGCTGGAATAACCGGATGCCGCCCGCGATGCCTGTCAGGGTTCCGGTTTCAATACCCGTGTACGCTGAAAACGGGCTTTGCCAAGGAGTTGAACGTGCCAAAAATGAAGACCCACCGAGGAGCCGCGAAACGGTTCAAACGCCGGAAATCCGGTGTGATTGGACGTAAGAAGTCAACGGTCACGCATAATCTGACAAGAAAGAGCAGCAAACGCAAGATGCACCTGCGAAAACCCGCCGTGGTGCATAAATCCGACCAGGACCGGGTTCAGCGCCTGCTTCCCAACTGACGGTCCGAAATCGACTTCCGGTGGGGCCCGCCACCCTGCCGTGGCTTTCACGTTCAGGCCGCGCCGGACCGGAAGCAGACACGGCCCGCACACTGCCGGGCGCTACCAGGAGACCATGGACATGCCAAGAACGACGAACAGCGTCGCTTCGAGACGCAGACGAAAGAAAGTACTGAAGGCCGCACGCGGGTATCGTGGAGGGCGAAGCAAGCTTTATCGCACCGCGGACGACGCCGTCAATCGCGCGCTTTCCTATGCGTACAGGGACCGTCGCCAGAAAAAGAGAAATTTCCGCTCTCTGTGGATCGTTAGAATCAACGCAGCCGCCCGGCTTAACGGTCTCTCGTACAGCAGTCTGATAAACGGCCTGAAAAAGGCCGACATTTCCGTCGACAGGAAGGTTCTGGCCAACCTCGCCGTCACGGATCCAACGGCGTTCTCCGCGTTGGCCCAACAGGCCCGCCAACACCTGTAATTCGCCCGCCAGGTCAACGGAAACCATCGCAATAGCGTCCCCTCGAATCAACTCCGATTCCATTCCAGCCGCCCTTGCGTC
>JAAXHE010000116.1 GCA_012271065.1 Candidatus Latescibacterota bacterium | reverse complement strand
TCACGATTCATGAATTAATCGGGCTATGTGTTTTCGATTTTAGGTCCCCCTGAAACGACGAATCAATGTCAATCACGAGTCATTGAATGGGAAGAAGCGAAATGCGGCTGGCGATTTGCGGAATCAGGCACGAGACGAATACCTTCTCCCCGTTGCGCGCGGGAGTCGCGGATTTTGACGTCCTGCGCGGGGAGGAAATACTGGCCGACGGACCCTGGCAGGCGTTTGACAGCGTCGAGTGGGCCCCCACGCTGGTCGCGAGTGCTCTGCCGCATGGTCTGGTCCTCCGTGAAGCCTACGAGGCCATAGCCGCCGAGTTGGTGGAACGTCTGCGCCAGGTATCCCCCGTGGACGGGGTTTACCTGGACCTTCACGGCGCAATGGAGGTAGAAGGTCTTGGCGACGGCGAACGCGACCTGGTCTGCCGAGTGCGCGAGACGGTCGGAAACGACATTCCGATCGTCGCCAGCCTGGACCTGCACGCCAATCTCGCGCCCGAGGTCGTCGAGAAAACCAATGTGCTCACGGCACTGCGGACCGCGCCTCACGTGGACCGGCGCGAGACGCAGGTGCGCGCGATCGGACACCTCGTCCGGTGCGTGAAAGAGGATATCCGCCCGGCGAACGCCATCGTAAGGCTGCCCATGCTGCTCCCCGGTGAACACGCGGCCACCGGTGTGGAACCCGCCCGGTCCCTGTACGCAGGACTCAAGGAGGTAGAAGCGCACCCTGAGATAATGGACGCCTCGATTATGATCGGGTGCGCGTGGACGGATTCGCCCTTTACCTCCGTGGCCGCTATTGTGGTTTCGGAGAATCGAAAGGCGGCAGAGGAACACGCGAATCGCCTGGCGCAGGAAATCTGGCGGCGGCGCGATGAATTCGAGCCGGACGTGGTGACTCTGCCGGTGGAAGAGGTCGTTCGGCGTGCCGTCCGCGAGACCCGGCACCCGGTGTTCATTTCCGATTCGGGAGACAATGTGACCGCCGGTGCGGCGGGCGATATACCCCTGGTTCTGAAGACGCTGCTCGACAACGGCGCCGCAGATGCGGTTGTCGCCGGGATCGTGGATGCCAGAGCGGTCGAGCAGTGTATCGACGCGGGTGTCGGCGCCGGGTTGACTCTGACCGTGGGCGGCAATCTTGACACGATCAACGGATCGCCTCTCGATGTGACCGGCTGGGTGGTTTCGACGAATCCGCCGTGGATCGCCGTATTCCAGGTGGAAGGCGTCGCGGTGGTTCTGACGGCCGAACGGATGCCGTTCCTGGAGCTGTGGGCTTTTAACGAGGCAGACGTGAATCCCCTGGAACACGAGATCGTGGTTGTGAAACATGGGTACCTCGCGCCCGAACTTCGCGAGATCGCAGGGACGTCGCTGATGGCGGTCAGTCCCGGGTGTACCACCCTGGCGCTGGAGAACCTGTCCTACGAACGCATCCGGCGTCCCGTGTTTCCACTGGACGAGGACGTCGTATTCTCTCCCTGATGGAACCCAGGATGATGTTGATCTGTATGGCGCTGGCCCTGGCGCTTTTGTTATTACTGATGCCCGAGCGGCTTTATGCGCAACCGGTGTTTCGACCGAAGGTCGACGAGACTCACGTTGCGGGTCTGAAGAAGAGCCTGGCGCCCCTGATGGCGCTGGCAGACGACGAACTGGCGCGGTTGATTCCGGACCGGTCCGGTTTCCGGTTTGTGGATTGCCCGAATTGCGAGGGAGGCGCCGAGGAGAATCAGCTGTCGTGGTCGATCGAGGATCCCGACCGCGTCTTCTGCCTGTTCTGCAAGATGCGGTTTCCTAACGAGGTCTACCCGGAAAACGGCGTGATGCGGGTGGCCAATCCGCGGGGCGAGGTCCAGGAATATCCGTACTGGGAGGCGCCGTTTCCGCCGCCTGCCCAGTTGCCGGGATCTCTTTCTCATATCGAGCCCGACAGGAAGTACCGGCATTATTTCCGGGCGAAGGGATGGTACGTCGCCCGGGAATATTTCTCCGATGCCGCGCATCACCTCGGGAAGCTTTATCATCTGACCGGGAATCCCGCGTTCGCGCGGCGGGCGGCGTTGATCCTGGACCGGTTCGCTCAGGTCTATCCGGGGTATTGTCCCAGATTCGATGCGCCGTTCACCCCGAAGGTGATTTTCGAGGGCAATCGCTCGTTTCCCTTTCCTGTGTCTCCGTATCTGGCTGCGAAGTGGGACTACTGGGCGTATGGCGATATCCCTGCGAATCTGGTCTTCGCCTACGACCTGATTCGCGACAGCGGCCAGGTGGACGACGGAATGCGCCGGAGGATTGAGGACGATCTGATTCGCGGCAGCGTTTCTTTTGTACGGTCGTATCCGATTACGCTGAGCAATATGGACCCGGCGATCCTTCGGGGTCTGATTTCCGCCGGGCGTGTCCTTGCCGAGCCGTCGTACGTACACGAAGCGGTGCAATGGATCACCGACCTGATCCGCAAGCAGTTCTTCGTGGACGGGATGTGGCGGGAAGCGGCGGTGTCGTACCACAATCAGACGGTAAACGGACTGGCTGACGTAATGGACCTGCTTAAAGGGTATAGCGATCCGAAGGGATACGTCCATCCGGAGAGCGGGGCGCGCTACGAAAATCTGGATCTGTCCGAACGGTTTCCGCTCTTCGAAAAGGCCAGGCGGATTCCGGATCTTCTGCGATATCCGAACGGTCGCGTTGTTGCAGTGCACGATACGTGGGCCCGGGAGCATCGTGCATCTAAAGAATGCTCCGACCCGTATTTGCTCGGCGGTGCCGGACACGCGTGGCTGGGGCGGGGCAGCGGGTCGAACCAGATGCAGGCGCACCTCCACTTTTCGGGAGCATACGGACACGCGCACGCGGACCTGCTGAGTATCACCCTGTTTGCACACGGGCAGGAGCGTCTGTCCGATATCGGTTATACATGGACCCACCAGCGGCAGTGGGCGTCGAGCACGCTTTCGCACAGCACCGTCGTTGTAGATGGGGAGGACCAGGCGCGGGGCAGCGAGAATAACCCCTCCGACGGCAACCTGCTGTTGTTCGTACCTGGAGACAGCGGGTTCCAGGCGGTGGCGGCGCAGGGTAATCGGGCATATCCGGGGGTCGTACGGGACTACACTCGTCTGCTGGTGATGATTGGCGTCTCGGCGCAGGATGCTTACGTGGTCGATGTGTTTCAGGTTGACGGTGGAGAGCGGCACGACTTCGTGCTGGTGGGAGACGCGAATAACGACGGATCGATCGAGACGGAACTGGATCGATCGCCCTACGGTGAGACGCTGCTGCCGCCCGGGGTGAAGGTCGTCCTGCCCAGCGGCGAGACCGTACCCGGATATGCGGAGGGACACAATTTCGCCTATGCGTACGTGAGGGATGTGCTCCGGGCTGAAATCTCCGCGCCGTGGAAGGTGGTCTTTACCAGCGAGGGCGAACCGGAGGGCGGGGTGCGTATTCACGGGGTTTCCGCAATCGACGGGGATCTGCTATTCGGGAGCATGCCATCGGTCAGGCGGGCGGAAGAGAGCGAAGGCCGGCTGGATGACTATACCATGCCCGCGTTGATCCACCGCCGTGAGGGGAAGGACCTCTTCAGCGAATTCGTGAACGTGCTCGAGCCGTTCGGTGAAGCGCCGTTTCTGTACTCGGTGGAGCGACTGGGCGATGACTCGGACGGTGTGGCGTTGAAGATTGAAGGCAGTGATCATACGGACTTTCTGTTCCATAGCCCGGACGGAAGACGAATGGTTGTGGGAGACGCGGTGCTGGAGGGTCGGATCGGGTTCGTGCGCGAGCGGGATGGCGCCGTGGAGAGGATGACCCTGGTCGGCGGATCGCTGCTGCAAAAGGGAAACGTCAGACTCGAGGGAGAAGGAATCTTCGAAGGCGCGATCCTGGGTGTTTTGCGAAAGGAAAGTGGTTCGGCCGTCGACGGGCTGATTGTTGACGGCGATGTTCCCGAGGGTGACCGGTTGAAGGATCTGACGGTCGTGGTCAAAGACGGCGCGGGATTTACGCTGGGACTTCGTCTGGAGGACGTCACCCGAAGCGACAGCCGGACGGTACTCGTACTGACAGACGATCCCGGATTCGAAATTGCTCCGGACGGAACGAGCCGCCATGTCTATTTCCCGCGCCGGTCCTGGACCGGAGAGAATCGATATGAGATCATGGACGTGAGGCATCGACTCACGGCGGGTCGTTGAGGAAGCCGGGGAGAGAGGTCGCCGAAAAGGCGGGGAGATGGTAGAGGTGAGACGGGAGAAGAAATGCGGGTAGCCGGTAGAGGTGAGCCGGGAGAAGAAGCCCTTGCCCTGTTTGTTTTACCTTCTTGCCTTCAGCACGAAATGAACCCTAACTAGGCAGGCAATCTCTCCCGTCTAACGTCTCCCTTCTTACCAGGAGGTGGTGCGGGGTGTGGTTCTCTACCCTCTTCCGTCTTACGTCTACCCGCTTTTAGTTGACAGCTTCCTTGATGCAAGGAGATTTCGATATGGTTCGAATGTCGGACACCACGGATCTGAAGGCGCCGTTCATGCCGGCGGAGGAGAATGAACTCAGCCGGCGCTACCTGAGGATGATCGAGAAGTGGATTCCGGTGGGCGTCGAGTATTTTCAGGAATGGCCGGACAGGCCGAACTGCGGGCATTTCTTCGGCGGGTGTCACTGGTATGGCGGCGAAACGGCGCCGCCCATGGAGACCTTCGCCCTGGCCAGCATCTCTCCGGAATACGATGAGAAAGGGGTCGGCGTCTCCCGGAACGACCTGCTGCGTATGGCCATCATGGGGTTGCGGTACCTGTGTTTCACGCACGACTCCGGGCCGCCGGACTGCGTACGGCCCAGCGAGGGCATGGGGCGACCCGAGATCTGCGGTACGAAATGGGGCGAACGCGGGTTGGGGTTCTTCAAAGAGAGCCAGTGCGGCGGGCCAATCTCGGCAATGGGCCGTGTCAGCCTGTTGCTGCGGGACCGGATTGACGACGAGACCTGGATGCTGCTCGCGCGAGTACACGCGGACTACGCCGGCAGGTTCGGAAATATGGCGCCCAAGAGCGGCATCTACGTTGATACTCAGATGGAAGAGAATGCCTGGACGTCCTACGGATTGACGTCGTGTCACTTGTTCCTTGAGCGCCACGAAAACGCCGCCGAATGGGAGGCAACCTGCAGGCGTTGGATGTATTCCACGTGCGCGGCGCCCCAGGACGCAAAGGACCGCGGCGCAGTCGGCCGGAGGACGGCGGGGTCGCTGGCGGGGAAGACCTTTACGGCGCTGCCGGATTACTGGGCGGAAAACCACGGAATGGTGCATCCGAACTACACCTCATCGGGCGTCCGCCCGCTCATGGTGGCCGGGGTGCATTTGAAGCTGTGGGGACGGGAACTGCCGCCGGAGTTGCTCTGGAACCGCCGCAGGGTGTACGAAAATCTGAAGGCGATTACCGATGGATCGGGATACGCCCAGGCCGTGCAGGGGATGGATTGGCACTATTTGCCAACCACCGGAAGCGAGACCCCGCATTCGGCTGCCGCCGTGTACTTTGATGACCCGGACGCCGCCGCGCTTCTGCGCAGAGGGCTGCGGAATGCCGAACTGCGGCAGGATGGGAACGGAGGGCGGATGTACGACAGGGATTTCGCCGAACGGGCGCACGACCAGC
>JAAXHE010000056.1 GCA_012271065.1 Candidatus Latescibacterota bacterium | reverse complement strand
GGGGGTATTCGCGTTTGCGGGGGAACGCATCGCTGTAGAAACAATAGAAGAGATCGCTTCCCCAGTTGCTGGAGAGTCGCCACGGCAGCGGCCATGGCCGGCTGGCAAAGTCGTTGCGCCGAACCATTTGCAGGTGTCCTTTGAGCATCAGATGCTCGGGTCCTCCGTTCAGGTCATCAATTGAAAACGCATTGTCGCCCTGGCGATAGGCAACGCGAGCGGCACGGAGCATTTCGAGGTTCGGCAGGCGCCACTGGATGGGATATTCCCAGGTTGCCGGCCCGGGCATGATTTCGCCCAGGCGCTCGCTGATTTCCACCAGACTCAGGGGAATTCCCGTGTCGGGATCGTAAATGTAGTAATCGGGCGTCGCATCCAGGAAAATCCACTTGTCGTACTCGTTGGACCATACTTCCGCCACTTCGTGCCCGTAAGTGTGTTTAGTCGAGATGTTGACCCAGCGTGCTGGAAAGCCCATGGCCAGACAGGCGGCGATCAAGGTCAGGTTACAGTAGAGGCAGTGGCCGTCGCGCCGGCGCATCCGGTAGTCGCCGAGCAGGGTGGGGCGTCCGCTTGCATCCCTTTCGAGTTGAGGCAGATCGAAGTAATTCCATTGGTACGCGTCCAGGCGACCGAGCGGCACTTTGTAGGCCCAGTGCATGAGTTTCAGTTGGGCTTCGAATTCGGTCGCCGCGTCAGAGATCACCGCGTCCAGTTCAAACCGGTGGCGCAGTTCGTTAAGGCGGGCGAAATCTTCGTGGACGTAGGGCAGGGAAGGGCGGATCACGCGACCGTTGCGGAACCGGTGAAGGTGGTAACATCCAGTCGGCCGGTGTTCGTGCTCGCGGCACTTCACTTCCACGGAAATACCTTTGAACACCGGCGTCACCAGCGGACTGCGGGCGCGCATGACAATCCTGAACTGCAGGTAGCGTCCGGCCCGATCGCACCATGTCCTCGAGAAATCCGATACGGATTCGAAAGAGGACCATGCGGCGGCGCCTGGCACTGGATTATCGCCCAGTCGTGCCTCTATTTCCACCTGGCTTCCCTCGGGCACATCCACCTCCCATCCTACCTCGCACGCTTCTATTTCGAGCAATTTCCCGATTCCCTTCGGGTCTCCTCCGGTAGCCAGGTCGATCACGGATGAGACAAAGGCGCCCTGCGGTACGCTGCGATCCAGACTGAGGCGGATGGCGTACTCCCCGTCGATTTCATCTTTACAGCCCAGGTGCTCAAAGTCCCAGGTGCGGCCACCGTCCCGGCTCTTGGCGCTGCGGTTCGGGTGGCAGAGTCGCGTTTCGGAGCCACGCTTATATTCTCCATCAGCGCCCAGCATGATTTCCCAACTGGCCTCCTCCGAATCGGCCCACAGGACGAACTCATTGGTACCCTGCCGCAGGGCATCCACCGGCACGGGCACCTCGAACCAGTTGTCGAAGTGCGAGCCGCCCCAGTCGCTGGTATAGTATTGGCGAGCCGTTGGGTGGGCTATCTTGCTCGGTGGTCGGATTATGTGGTGACCATTGATGGAGATGTGGAGCGCATGGTCATTGTCGTCCATCTCCCGTCCGTTGAAGATCAGATAGGCAGCTTTTGCGCGAGGATCGTCCAGGACCAGATCTTTGCGGACCATCACGCCTTCCTGCAATATCTCAAACCACGACCGGTCCTCAGCGCCCTCGGGGCGGCCGATCGCCGGCGCATCGTCTTCGACCAGGAGCATATCATTGAGAACGATCGCCTCTTTCAGCTCGCAGTAATGGAGTTGATCGAACTGGCCCCGCGCTTCGAGCGCAGCGGCATCGAGCGCAAAACAGAAACTGCTCTCTTTCGACATTTTTCAAAACTCCTCCGTCAAGTGTCCTGTCCCAGAACTACCTCACCATTCGACCGCCGATTCATCCCGCCCCGCGGCGTTGCCTTCGCTCGCCGACCTTACGCAGGTCGCCTGCGTTCAGGCGCCTTGCGAAACGGGCGACTCGACGGCCGAATCCTGGCAACTTACTTCCGGGACAGAACACCGATCCCGGTCATCTCCACGCCGCGCGCAGCAGGCGGACCCAGTTTTCGTGCATGACGTCGGCAACGGCGGCCTGCGAGTAACCGCGCCTTTCGAGGATGGCGGGAATCTTCCGCAGGTCGGCGATCGTGTCGAGGTCGGACGGGCACTGCTCCTTGCCGAAACCGCCGTCCAGGTCGGTGCCGATGGCGGCGTGGCGCGAGTTCCCGGTCAGCTGGCAGACGTGGTCGATGTGGTCCACCACGGTCTCCAGCGTGATGCCCGTGTTGTCCATGGCGGCCGGGTCCCATAGGGGAGAGACCATCCAGACGTCCATGGCTGTGCCAATGACGCCCCCGCGCTGCGCCAGCGTCTTGATCTGTCGATCGTCGAGCTGGCGGTCGTGGTCGCACAGGGTCCGGCAGCAGTTGTGCGTGGCCACCACGGGACCGTTGAAGACCTCCAGGGCTTCCCGGAATGCCTGCTCGGCCAGGTGGCTCACATCGAGGATGATCCCGGCAGCCTCCAGGGCTTCGAGCATGGGGCGGCCTCTGGCCGTCAGTCCGCCGGGAGCCTGGGTCCCGTGTGAGTAGGCGCTGACCCCGTAGTGGCACAGGCTCACAATCCTCAGGCCTTCATCCCACCACTCCGGTACCTGATCCGGCGCCACAATGCCGTCCGCCCCTTCCATGCTGAGGACGAATCCCAGCGGGGTCGTCGGCGGATCGTTATCCCACTCGGCCAGATGGGCGTCGAGTTCGGCGCGATTGCGTACCTGGCGCAAGACGCCCCTGGCCTCCATCAGGCGGTAGTAGGCCAACTCGCCCTTGCATCTGGCGTAGGCGATGTCCTGCGTGCGCACCCCGGGAAAGCGCTTGCCCATCGAGGCGAGCCGGGAGTGCACCGTGACGAAGAACAGGCCGATCCCGCCGCGCCGCAGTTCGGCGAAATTCACTGCGTTCTGACCGCGGCCCTTCTGCGCCATTCCGGCTTCCGCCTCGCGTATTCCGGCGATGGGCCGGAGCAGGTCCCGGTCCCATTCGAGCGCGTTGTGGGCGATATCCAGGTGAGAATCGACGATCAGCATAAGGGTTCTCCTGTCAAAAACATCCTGGCGAATCAAAGGGCCGGTTTTCTCGGCCGAAGGCAGGGATCCTGCCGAAATGTGGATGTTGAATCTCCCAATTTCGTTCTTGAGTTCTCTTTACTTCTACCCCTCCCGTCTAAATTCCCCTATTTCCTTGCATGATATATCGCCTGATCTTCCTCCCCCTCTCCTCGCAGGAGAGGGGGTCGGGGGGAGAGGTCTGCGCGAAGCGGGTGATCTAGGTGCCGCAACTTTCCTTGGGTATGCTGCCTGGCATGCTTTCGCTGATCGTGAGCGGCGTGGGTTTTTCCGCGAACAAACCCCCGTCACCACCTCCGGACGGACGTCTGATGGACGCGAAAGGACCCTCGCGTGACATGCGGTGTTTCCGCGCAAAGGCCGGGCGGTTCGCGAATCGCCCCTACAATAACCAACAATCCACGAATCGATCTCGCTGGCTCCCGCGCTGTCGTCGTTCTTGTAGGGGCGACCGGCCGGTCGCCCACTCAG
>JAAXHE010000262.1 GCA_012271065.1 Candidatus Latescibacterota bacterium | reverse complement strand
GTCCCTGATGACCGGTGCCGTCTGCATTGGATCAGGTCGCGCCGCTCATGGTGCAGCGAATATACATCGGAAGTCCTGCGTGAGTCAGTTTGAGCGAAACAGGGCGGTTGCCGGGATACTGCGCTTGAGTGCCGAAACGTTCTCGGTTACGGTGTGTAACCGACTACACACTTCAGGGCTGCCAATCATGACCCATCGAATCAATGTCATCGTACAGGACGATACATGGCGCTTGCTTCAGAGCATTCCTCCGGGACAGCGCAGCCGTACGATCAACCAGGCGTTGCGAGAGTGGGCGCTCAAAAGGCGCAGGATCGACGCGGCTGCCGAGATGGATCGATTGCGGGATGAGATGGCGGCGAATCCCGTCACCACCGCCGAGATCGTTAGCTGGATCAGGGCTGACCGAGATGGAGGGCATTGATGGCGGCACCGCTCGTGGTGCCGGATGCCTCGGTCATTCTGAAGTGGGTGCTGCCTCCGGCGAATGAACCCGACTTTGAACGCGCACTCGCGCTGCGCGACGCCATCGCCGCTGGCCACGTCCACACGCGCGTACCCGCGCTGTGGATACACGAAGTTGGTAACACGCTGGCGCGAGAGCGCCCCGGCGATGCGAGACGATTGCTCGAAACGCTACTGCGCTTTGGTATGAGAAGCGCCCCCCAATCATCCATTTGGCTCGGTCGCACGCTCGAACTGACGAAACTCTACGGTGTCACTTTCTACGATGCCGCGTACCACGCCCACGCGATTGTCGAGCGCGGCGTGCTGATTACCGCGGACGAACGGTATGTCAGCAGGGCAAGCGAAGCCGGTTTCGTGATGAGGTTGTCGGAATGGGACGGCAGCGCTGCCGCACTCATGGGCAACTTGTCCGACTGACCGGGACAAGCTGCCGTACCAATCCTTCGCGCTTGTCAGCCCTCGTGGCGGATTCCCTCCGGTGCCCGTTGCCGGTCGTTTGGCAGTACGTCGAAGTGCATCGTGAACTGGAAATCGTCCGGCGGATAGCAGATCTCGTCGTCGCATGTCTGGTAGCTGAGCACAACGTTCACGGCGACCGACGCTTCCCGGTACGCCGGCGACAGCGACACTTCACGCGTCAGCCGGGCGGTTCCGTAGTAGACCGGGACGCTCTCGTCGATGGGCTCGAGGTAGAGGATTTCGTGCTCGGGAAGCTCCAGGGCGCCTTGCAGCACGTGCTCGGTCTCGACGATGTTGAGGTCCGCGGCGACGTAGTCCGATCCGGGTGCGTAGAGGTGCATGCGGTCGGGAAGAACGATGTCCGCCACCACCAGGACCGTGTTCCCCGGCCGAATCCCATCCTGCGACGCGTAGGCGGTGAAGTCGAACTGCGGCATCCGCACTTCGGTGCGGCGGCCGCCGTCGGCTCCGAACGTCCTCATGAGAACGGTCTGCGCGGTGGGCCGGATGCGGTGGCTGTCCTCGAACCACTTGTCCGTCACGATGCCGTTCGCATCGACGATGTAGGTCCCGGGGAAGGCCATGCCGTCTGTGCGGCTGCCCGGCTCGGGATTGGGGTTGCGGATTCCGTAGGCTTCGATGATCTCCGAGTCCGGATCCGCCAGCATGGAGTAGCGGAATCCGCCCATTCGATCTGAGAAGCTCTCGAGGATCTCCACCGAGTCGTAACTGATGGCGACCACGCCGAGGCCTGCTGCCGTGTAATCGTCCAGAGATTCTTCCAACTGCACGAGTTGGGTCTTGCAGAAGGGTCACCAATCCGCCGAACGGTGAAATACCACCATGGCGCCGTTCGGGCCCATCACGTCGCCCAGGCCGACCAGGTTGCCGTTCTGGTCGTAGGCGGAGAAATCCGGGATCTGGTCGCCGATTTCGGGCCCGCTGACCATGCCTCGACTGCCTGCCGGGATGTCGGTCAGGAAGTTCTGCGCTAACGCCGGAGCGGCAACTGTGGATGAGATCACCGCCAGGAGTGCCGCGCGAGTCGTGGGGGAATTGAACATGCTGTCACGTCCGCTTGAAATGGTTCCGGCAGTCTACGCTTTGACAACGGGCGCGATCAAGACCCCGCCCCCGGCTTGGGGATCGGCCCGTTCAGGCTCACTTTCTCATTGGAAAACGCTGACTGACTGACAGACTGACGACTGACTGACGGCTTCAGGGAGTCGGCCTGAGGAATATCGTTGAGATCGGTTTCAACGGCGTTTGCGGACTCTTGCCACGGGCTGTCTAGACCGTATTCACCTGCAACGGCCCGTGGGACTGCGGTTGTCCGGCGGCGGCATTGACCACCATGTCCGGGCTGACCGGTGCGCGGTTGAAGTCGTAGCCGCCCAGTGCATCGGAAATCGCGCACAGCACCGCGGCCGATGCGCAGCCCTGGATGGGCTCGCCGACGCCCTTGGCGCCCACGGGATTCTGCGGATCGGCAATATCCACACCCGCCCACTGCATGGTGGAGGGAACATCCAGGTAGGACATGGGTTTGACCTGGTGGAAGCCGACGTTGGCTGGCAGGCCATTCTGGGAATCGTAGACGTGCCGCTCGGTACAGGCCATGCCCAGCCCCATGACCGCGCCACCCTTGACCTGGTTCGACAGGCCCTGGGGGTGCAGCACCGTGCCGCAGTCGGCGACGCTCGCGTAGTCGAGGATGTCGAACTTGCCGGTCTCCAGTTCGAGTTCGATCTCGATGAAGCCGCTGGCGATAGCCGGCACCACGCCTTCGTGGCGCAGGTTGTCCTTGGCAACCCCGACCAGGCCCGTGCCCGCGAGCCCCGCGACGGCCATCCGCGTGACATCGTGAATGTCTTCCGGGGCCTCTTCGCCGGAGTAGCGCCCGCCGAGTTCGATGGCGCGCTGCGCGGCGGCGGCGTAGGTCATCGACCGTGAGGGGTCATCCGCGGCGAACACGGTTTCGTCGCCGATGTCGTAGTCCTCCGGTGCGCCGCCCAGGTCCATGGCGGCGATCTCCCTGAGTTTCTGCAGCGCGTCCATGGCCGCCACGTAGTTGGTGCGGGTGCAGGTGAAGGAGGTGTTGCTGCCGGTCTGGGTCGGCGCCCACGGCAGGTGCCGGCGGCTGTCGCCCCTTTCGATGACGCAGTTTTCCCAGTCGTACTTGAGTATCTCCGCCGCGACCCGTGAGGTGGCGGTGTGGGAGTACGTGCCGAGGTTGCCGCAGCCGGTATGGATGTGCAGTACGCCGTCGGGCGTGATCCGCACCAGGCCGTCGTAGCTGTTGCGGCCGGCCGAGTGGTAACACTGGCCGATCCCGATACCGATGACCTTCGAACCGTTGCGCTGGCCGCTGCGGGCCTGTTTCTCCTCCCAGTTGAAGAGCTCGGCGCCCATGACCAGCGTTTCGTCCTGGTAGGCGCTGGTGACGGGTCCCTGGCGGCCACCGATCCTGGCGTCATTGCCGGCCGAATTGATGCGACGTATCGACAACCGGTCGATACCCAGTTCCCGCGCGGCCTTGTCGAGGATAGGCTCGACGGCTTCGGCGATCTGGTTCTGCCCGGGGCCGCGCTGGGGTCCCCGCGGCGGCGTGTTGGTCTGCACCGGAATACCCCGGTAGCGCATCGCCAGCGGTTGGTAGAGGATGGAAACCGAGTCCGCGGCCGAATCGTTGTCGTTCCAGCCGGTGTGGGGACCGTTCTCGTGTACGATGGACAGGTCCACGGCGAGTATGCGGCCATCCTCCCGCAGGCCCATACGAAACCTGCCCTGGAAGCCGGCCCGAGCGATGCCGAGTCCGTATTCCTCGGCGCGGGTGATCCGCAGCATGACCGGACGGCCGGTCTGTTGGCTCAGCAGGGCGGGCACGGCCATGATCGGGTACGGGCCGCCCTTGGAGCCGAATCCGCCGCCGCAGGTCTCCGCGACGTACACGAGGTCTTCCTGCTCCACGCCCAGTAACTGGCAGAGCCCGGGGACCATGGCCGTCTGGCTCTGGGAGGAGCCGTACAGGACGCACTTGCCGTTCTCCCAATACGCCATGCAACTGCGCGGTTCCATGCAGTGGTGGGAGAGGCTGGCGGTGACGAAGCTTTCATCGATCACCACGGCGGCTTCCCCGAAACCTCCGTCCACGTCTCCGTAGGCCCATTCGGTGATCGGCTGGCCCATGGGAAGCTGGCCCTCTTCGACGGCCGCAAAATCCCCGGCGGTCCACTTGACAGTCTGCACTGGAATGCGTCGGCCGGCCACGTTGCCGTCACTGCGGGCATTCGGCCCGCCTGGGTACAGGCTCTCCAGCGGATCGAAGGTGAAGGGCAGGGGTTCCAGGTCCAGTTCGATCAGGTCGATGGCATCCTGGGCTGTGGTCTCGTCCACAGCGGCCACCGCAAGGATGGGCTCGCCCACGTAGCAGGGCTCGTTGGTAAGAATGGGTGTTGCCGGTGAACGGGGAGCTTGCGCGGCCGGGATGTCGTCGGCGGTCAGGACGGCATGGACGCCTTCCAGGGCCAGCGCCACGGAGGCGTCGATGCTCCGCACCCGCGCGTGGGGCATGGGACTGGTCAGCAGCTTGCAGAACAGCATGCCCTCGGCGCGAAAGTCCTCCGCGTACTTGGCCTGCCCGGTGACCTTGCCGCGCACATCCGGCGGCACGAAATCCCTGCCCAACAACGTATACGCCATGGCGTGCTCCCCTTGGTATCGGTTCGGTGGCGGGGTGTTGCCCAACGCCACATCCCCAGGGTCGAAGACTATCATGATTGGTGATCCGGCTCTGCACGTGACCCGCGCGCGACGCCGTTCACGCCGGCAAAATCCCCAGGATTTGCTAGTGTGTATAATACACACAATGAAGAGTTCGGCGTTGATCAAGGAACTCAAACGGGATGGATGGGTTCTCGACAGAGTACGCGGCTCGCATCACATTTATGTCCATCCGTCGAGACCGGGGCATATCAGCGTGCCGCATCCGCGCAAGGACCTGGGAAAAGGACTATTGAACAAGCTGCTCAAGCATGCGGGATTGAAGTGAGGACAGAGAGTGAAATTTCCGATTGCAATAGAGGCGGGTGACGAGAAGACGGCATTCGGGGTTGTCGTGCCGGATCTTCCCGGGTGTTTTTCGGCCGGCGATACGCTGGACGAAGCGTACGAGAACGCGGTCGAGGCAATCGAACTGTGGATCGAGACTGCGCTGGACACAGGGATGGGCATTCCGGCCATGGAAACTCTTTCGAGACACCAGCAGGATTCCGACATGGCGGGCTGGCTTTGGGGTTTTGTAGACGTCGATCTGGCAAAGCTCGACGACAAGTCCGAACGCGTCAATGTCACGCTCCCGCACCGGGTGCTCCGTGCGATTGATGCGCACGCGCGCCGCCAGGGCGAAACCAGGAGTGGATTTCTTGCTCGCGCGGCCCTGGACCAGATGCGTCGGGAAGCCACGGCACGGTAGTCGTTGATGCTTGACATCCTGGCGATGCGGCACGCTGCAACGTATACAATCCGTGTTGATCGACAACCGGGGAGCAGACATGTCACGGAAGATCGAGGCCCACGGGCGCTACTTCAAACCAGCGGGTGATGATTCAGCGGCGCGGAGACGAGACGTTCTCAAAGGCGGTATCGCTCTGGGCGGAATGGCCGCCACGGCCGGCATGCCGTTCTGGTCGAAGCTCGCCCTGGCCCAGGGGGAGGAAATCGTCCCATTCACCGACGTGCCCGAGACGTTCGCGGCGCCTCCCGTGGTGCCCGGCGGGATCCTCTTCCAGGACACGCGTTTCATCGACTCCTTCTACACGCCGGTGGGCGAGTTCTACATCGTTCAGCACTACAACCAGCCGGAGATCGCCGAGGAAGACTATCGGCTGCGGATCTCGGGCATGGTGGACCGGCCCATGGAGTTCACTCTGGCGGAGTTGCAAGCCCGGCCGAAGGTCGAAATCGATGCCGGCTTCGAGTGCGGAGGCAATCGTGCCGAGATCTTCCACGGCCTGATCGGCAATGCGCGCTGGGGCGGCGTCAGCCTGCGGGAGTTGCTGCTGGAGGCGGCCATTCAGGATCCGGGGCTCGAAGTGGTGTTTTACGGGGCCGATTCGGGTACCGAAAGCATCCGCGACCGGAGGGTCGAGCAGAATTTCGGCCGCAGCATGCACCGCGACGATGCGCTTCGCCCGGAGATGATGCTGGCCTGGGAAATGAACGGCGAGCCGCTGAACCTTTACCACGGCGCGCCGGTACGGTTGATCGTTCCCGGCTGGTACGGCATTTGCAACGTGAAATGGCTGACCCAGATCCACGTGCAGGACCGCCGCTACATGGGCCGCTTCATGGCGCGGGACTACGTCACCCTGAGCCGCCGGGACATCGGCGGCGTGGAGCGCTGGGAGGAACGCTCGGTGACCCGGATGCGGCTCAAGTCATCCATCGTGCGCGTCACGCGCAACGCCGATGGGCACGAGATCATGGGTTTCGTGCTAAACGATGGTACGCCGCTGAGGTCCGTGGATATTCGCGTCGACGATGGCGCCTGGCAGCCCGCGGCGATCGACCCCGAGTCCACCCAATACTCCTGGAAGCTGTTCCGGTACGCCTGGCAGGATGCCGAACCGGGTGAGCGCACGATCGTCTCGCGGGTCACCGACGTCAACGGCCAGGTCCAGGCCACGGTGGACCAAGTGCCCGAGAAGCCCACCCGCTGGGAGAATTACGCGCAGTTTCCCAGAACGGTGATGATCGCCTGAAGCGGATTCGCGGGCGCGGACCCGGAGGGCTCCTCAATGACTCGGAGCCGCAGCGAGCTTCCGCTTCCCTGACAGATTGGACTCCCTGAGCACCGGCGGCTGGATCAGCAACGCGGTAATCGCCAGGAGCGCCGTGGACAGGGCAATGATCCTGGCATAGCTGCCGCCGGGCAGGGTCAGGATCCAGGCGGCGATAGCGGGTCCTGCAGCGATCCCCATCATCTGCATGGCCACCGCATAGGTCACCTGGCGGCCGCTGCGGTCGAAGCTGGCGTGGGCGGCCAACAGGTACGGATGCGTGGTATTCCAGAGCAGCTGGAAAATGCACGCGGCGACGGCGAATCCCATGGCGGTGCGGTAGCTGCCCAATATCGCCAGGGAGACCATGGAACCGATGAGTGAAATTGCCAGCGGCCATGCCCGCCCGAATCGGCTGCCCAGCAAGACCGCGATGCCGGCCCCTGCGATGCCTGCGAACTGCGACAGCGTGAGGGCATTGGCCACCTGCTGCTCGGGAATCCCGGCGTCGCGGCCGATCAGCGACATGTAGGTCCAGACGGCGAAGGTGGCTACGAAATAGAAGAACATGGCGCCCAGCGCCATGCCGCGAAAGCCCCAGGACAATGTGAGCATGCCTTCATTGGCGCCGGATGGCTGTTCGCCGTGGGTGGGCACGTTCCGAACCAACGGAATCGCAAAGCTGGCGAATGCCGCGAAAACCAGCAGGAGTCCGACGAGACCCGCCATCGCAAAGATCGTGGGGATCGCGAAGAAGATCACTGCGGCATAGGTCATCAGGGAGACCATCAGCAGCCCGAAATTTCGGTCCGCAGCGGCCGTCAGACCGACAACCACGTAGCACAGGGGGACGATGGTGCCATTGGCCACGCCCGTGAAGAACCGCACCACGCGAAAGGTCTGATAGTCGTCCACCACGGTGCAGATCAGATTGCCGGCGATGAGCACGGCGAGCGCACCGTAGAACAGGTAACGCCAGTTGACGCGGGTGACGAGAATCATCATCAGCAGGCTCTGCACGGCCTTGCCGGTGTTCTCGGAGGCTGCCACGTAGCCCGCCTGCACCGGGTCGAATCCCAGTTGACCGACCATGCCGTCGACGAATGCCGGCTGCAGGATGACTGCCTGAGGACCCACCAGGTGCATGAACATCAGCGTCAGAATCAACCCGACGCCGTTAACGGAAACGGGTCTGTCGGGATTCAGGAGGGTCTTCAGCAAGTTTTCGGTCCAGTGCCGGGTGGAGGATCGGGTATCGGGTCCCTTTCACTTTCGTGGATTGTACAACTATAGTCCGTTCTCGCGAGAGAATTGATGCACCATGCACGGCATGACCCAAGTAATTGTTGTACAAAGACGGTTAGCGTCGGGATTTTCGGCATGACGGTCCGGGTGGCGCAAGACCTGGCGACGCTTTCGGAGTTGGCTGACGAACGATTCGCCCGGGATCCGGCGTTTGCCTACCGGGCCGCCCACGCGCAGCCGGGACCCGGCCTGTTTCGCATGCCTGCCGGCGACGGGCTGATCGCCACGGCCCATAAGACGCTTGTGGACCTGATGCATCATCCCGCCCTGGAAACGCAGCACCGCCGTGAACGCCGCGCGGGCGCCGGGGCCGAGGGCGCCCTGGCCCGGATGGACAGCTACAGCCCGTTCTTCATGAACGAACCCGCCCATACGCCCATTGCGATCGCTACCTATCGGCCCATGAGCCCCGCGCGAAACCAACCGCTGGTCGAGGCGATCACGGCCGTCGCCGAGCGCGCCGTGGACGACATGCTCGACCGCGGCGGTGTCGTCGATCTGCGGCGGGACTATGCCCGTGTCATCGCCCGCGACTTCTGGACCCGGTTCCTGGGACTTCCGCCGGAGGCGGGGCCGCTCCTGGACCGGTGTTCCGCCGCCATCGTTCCCATGTTGAACTTCGAAAACACGCCCGAGGAGGTGGACGCCGCGAATCGCGCTGCGCAGACCATGCGGGACTACCTGGAGGCGCACCATGGGATGGCCGCGGACTCGCCCGGCGAGACGTTTTTTCATCTCTTCGAGTCCGCGCTGGCCGACAGCAACTGGAGCGACGTGCCGAGGAGCGCCGCCACGACGGCGGCCGCAATTTCATTCGACGGCATCGACTCCGCGGCGGGCGGCACCGCCAACGTCGTCTATACCTGTCTGAGCCATCCCGACCAATGGGCCCTGATGGAGGAGAACCCGGGCCTGGTCCATGATGCCTGGCGTGAAGCGATACGCCTGGAGCCGCCGTTCTTCGGCCTTCACCGCGGGGCGCATGAGGACACCGAATACGAAGGCGTCCGGATCGCCGCCGGCACCAATCTGCTGATGGCATGGGGAGCGGCCAACAGGGATCCCCGGGTGTTCGAGAATCCCGACCGCTTCGACATCCGGCGACCGAAGCGGCGCACGCTGGGATTCGGCGGCGGCCCGCGAATCTGCAAGGGCCGTCACCTGGCCATGCTGGAGGGCGAAATCGCGCTGCGCGTTCTGCTTGAGCGGCTCGCGTCCATCGAACTGCTGGTGGACGAACCCGACTGGGGAGGGCCGGGCATGGTCCGCACCATCCAGTCGATCCCGGCGCACCTGACGGCCCGGTAAGCGTCCGGGCACGGATCCGCGAGAAATGGCGCCGGTGAGATTTCCGCCCCTTCTGCCGGTTCGTCGATGAAATCGCAAGAGTGACGGGGGGTTGAGGCGATGGGAATTGGACTGATGAACAGGCGATCATGGCGGCACGCCGCCCCGCTGTCCTAGACGGAACATGAATCAATGGCTTACACATGTTCCATACAAAGGGCCGTGCCCATGCGATTTCTGACGCAACCGACGATCATCAAAAATCCCAATCCCCGCGTGCCGCTGGCCGCCGTGGTCCGCTTCCGGTCCAGCGAGCCCGGCCGAACCCGAATTGACATTTGCGATCCGGAACGCCAATGGAGCGTGGAATTCGGCCCCGAACGGCCGCCGGCCGAGGGGCTGCCCATTCTCGGCATGCGTCCGGACCGCGACCACGAGCTCCGCGTGACGCTGATCGCGGAATCCGGTGGTGAAGTGACTACGCCCGCGCCTCTGCGCTACCGCACGCCCCCCTTGCCGAGCGGTCATGATTTTCCCCATGGCATCCGCATCAACCGAGACGACCGCGGCCGCCGCGAGCCGGGCGTGCTGCTGCTGTCCGTGCATCGAATACCCAGGGGGCGGTACAACAAGTGGTCGAAGGAGGCAATGGATTTCGGTTTCGCCTGGGGCATCATCGTCGCGCTGGATGCCGACAACGAAGTGTGCTGGTACTACGAGACGGACAGCTTTCTGGAAGGCATCGACCGGCTCGGCAACGGCAACCTGATCTTCCACCGCTGGGACTTCCACACCTTCGAAATCGACATGCTCGGCAACACCGTCAACCAGTGGTACGCGGCCCGGCGGCCACAAGGGCCGGCCGCCGGCGCCATCGCCGTGGATACCGCCGGTTTGCACCATCAGCCGGAGGAGATGCCTAACGGCAATTTCCTGATCTTCACCGCCTCGGCCCGCGAGATCGATCACTACTACACGGATCAGTACGACCTCGATGCGCCCCGCCGCCGCGCCGTCGTCGTCGGCGACGGGGTGGCCGAAATGGACCGCGGGACCGGCGAACTGCTGTGGGAGTGGTCGGCATTCGACCACATGGATCCCTTCCGCATAGGCTACGGGGGGACCGACGACTACTGGGCCCTGAGGGGCTTCGAGGGCGCGCTGGATTGGACCCACGGCAACGGCGCCACCTACGACGCCCGAGACGACTCCGTGATCGTCTCGCTGAGGCACCAGGACGCCCTGGTCAAGGTCGACCGGGCCAGCGGCGGGATCAGGTGGATCCTGGGTGAACCGACCGGTTGGGGACCGCTCGCCGACCGCGTGCTCAAGCCACTCAACCTGGCGCGGTGGCCCTACCACGGCCATAACCCGCGCATGACGCCGGAGGGCACCATCGTCTTTTTCGACAACGGCACCTGGGGCGCCCGCCCGCCGAAGCCTCCGATCTCGCCGGAACGGAACTTCAGCCGAGGGGTGGAGTACCGTGTGGACGAGCAGAAGATGACGGTGGAGGAAGTATGGGCGTCGGATACGCGCTTCTCGTCGGCGTCACGCCACTCCCCCGACATGGGCGACACCCACAAGTTGCCGCGAACCGGCAACATGATGGTGGTCTGGGCCCACTGCGTCGCGGGCGCGCCGGGACAGGTCTACAGCAACAAGGATTCGAGCGGCGCCTTCTTCAATGACTTCCACATGCCTTCCCTGCTGCGCGAGTACGCCCGCAACGGCTCATCGGAGGTCGTCTTCGAGCTTGAAATGCACGATCCCGGCGAAACCATCAACTGGGGGATGTACGGCGGCCTGATGATCCCGAGTCTTTACCCGGATTAGGCATTCCCATGCCGTAAGAGGATTGAGGCCAAAAGGGAAGCCTTGTTTCTGGCCGATTTACGGTGATTCGGGAATTGCCCGCGCGTCACTCCGGGATTAGGATGGCCCCATGAACGAAGCCATCGCATTCGATTCCCACCGGTTCGTCAAGAAACTGACCGCCTGCGGATTCACCGAGAAGCAGGCCGGGGGTCTGGCGGACGAGCAGATCCGGCTGCTCGACGGCAACTTGGCCACCAAGGCCGACCTGGAGAGAATCAAGGGCGAACTTCAGGCCGAGATTCAGGTTCGGACAAGGCAGGTCAAGGCCGACCTTGAAGTACGGATCCAAAAGGTCAACGCCAATCTTGAAACGCGGATCGACTCCGTCAAGGCCGATCTGATGAAATGGATGTTGGCCGCCGTGACCGCCCAGATGGCGTTGATCGCGGGGGTAATCGTAGGTTTGGTCCGTTTTTTCTGACCACGTCGATTCGGGGCGGTTCGCCATCTCGGGTAGTGTTAACAGGCCCTAAAGTCAATCGCGCTGCATCCGGCCCATGGCACGATCCGCCGCGGCCGTGGTCGGCGGTCTGACGATTCCGGGGCTCTATCCGACCAGTGGTGGAGGCTGATCGTCAGGGGATGTCGCCCTGAATACGCGATCAGACGAAGTGCGAAGCCAGTTCGGGCGTGCTTTTAAGAATAGGTGCAATCCACGGTGGTGTCGGTTGGTAAACTGAACTGATGAAGTTGAGAAACGATCGAACCTTCATTGGCACATGGTGCGACCGGCGGTAGTAGGCCGACAATTCCGCACTGGGGAGGCGGTAGTTGTCAAGCAAGGGAACAACAGTGCCTGCCGCCAGTTCGTCCGCAAAATAGAAGATTGGGATCACCGCGATACATTCGCCGTCCATAACCGCAGATTTGAGCAGCCATATGCTGTTAGTCAGCAGCACCGGGCTGATCGGCACGTCGATCTTCTCGCGGCGCCCTGAAAACTCGATTTCCATTTTCGGCGTGACGAAATTGTTGAAGGCGATTCGGTGTCGGGCCAGATCGTTCGGGTGTTTCGGTTCGCCATACTTTTTCAGGTATTCGGGCGTCGCGATCATAAGCCGATGCAGGCGGGCGATCAGGCGCTTGGTGATGACGTCGCTCAGAATGTCGCGAGTCTGAATACAGAGATCGTATCCCTCGGCAATCGGGTTATAGATGTAGTCGTTTTGCCGAAAATCAATCTTGAGTTGCGGATGCTCCAACTGGAATTCACAAACGTCTCGGACCAGGTAGCGTGAGGCAAACGAACTGGTACAACTGATTCGAAGCAGTCCAGCCAGTTCCCAGTTCATGGAATGGACGGCCGAGCGGGCCTCATCGATTTCGTTCAGCACCCTTGTGCAGCGTTCATAGTAGGCGGCACCCAGATCGGTGATTGTGAGTTGTCGGGTGGACCGGCGCAGCAATTCGACATCGAGGTGATCCTCAAGTTGATTGATGCGCTTGGTAATCACCGATGGCGAAACATTTGCCATTCTGGCGGCGCCGGCGAAACTGCCGGCTTCCACGACGTTGACGAAGGCCCGCATGCAATTCAATTGGTTCATGCCCCACCCATTATTCTCCATGGGCGAATTAAATGCTCCAATTCTGCTATTTTATAGCTCAATATGTGTTGAATTCCAGCCTTACAATCTCCTTTTCGAAAGAAGCCTTGAGCGTCGGTGAGCCGACTTCATCAATCAGTATCTGCGCAAACTCGTCCTTATCTCGTCGCAGTACTTCCGTCGCCCATTAATATTTGCCGCACCTCAGGCCAGCTCTTGCTGCCATAGGTCATGAGATCATTCGTCAGGTCCTCCGGGCACCAGTCCAGAATGCTCGACTTGAATGTGTTCCGACCCTGTATTCGTTGCCACCAGTTCTCGAGGAACGGGTATCGCCCTCGCTCCCACCACTCACTCATACCCAGCATCGCAATTCGATTCACATAAGGCATGAGCGATACGTCGGCCAAGCCAAATTCGTCCAGCTGTTTTTTGCGCCCGGCCCAATCCTTGGTCACCGAGTTTGGCGGTGTATTCGCAAGGAACTCTTCCAATTCTGACTCGCTCAGGTTCTTGCGAAGGATGTGGCGATGAGCGGACGCAAAGGTCAGCGTTCCACTTTTGTTGACTGCTCATTTTCCCACCCGCTGTTTTCCGGCCTGTCTTACTCTTGTGAAATGGATTCTTGCAGTCCGAGGACCCGTAATGTCAGTCCGGGATCAGTCGACGGGTCGTAGTCAGAATTGCGTCTGGGCAGAACTATTCCGACATCATTCATATAGGCTTTCAACTCACTCAAGAGCGAGTCCGCAACGGAAGGGAAGAAATCAGAGAGATTGGTCGTTTCCCCAAGATCCAGTGAGAGATCAAACAGGTTAACCCTGTCGTTTTGGATATCCCAATACAGCTTATAGTCGCCTTTGCGTATCGCCATCTGAGGAGAGACGCTCTTGACATTGCGGTAGGCACCATAATACCAAATCAGTCCATTTTCCCTATTTCGGGTTGAGGAACCAGTCTCCGTAAGCACTTCTGCAAAACTCTGACCATCTAGATCAGGTGGCAAATCTTCGATGCCTACCCAGTCGGCAATAGTCGGAAGAATGTCATGACCAACGACTGGCCAGTCAATCTGACTGTTCGTTTTCACGCCCGGACCCTTCACCAAAAAGGGAACCCTGATGCCGCCTTCCCAAACAGATGTTTTTCCTCGTGCAAGGGGAGCGTTGCTTGTGATGGAATTCAGAATTTCTGCACCGTTGTCCGACGTATAGATCACGTATGTGGTGTTTGTCAGTCCCAGATCGTCAACAACGTCCATTAGCGATCCCACGGCACTGTCAAGTTCCTCTGTCATGGCCGCATAAACGGGATCACGATGTGTGAACAACTGATTGCGCGTACCATGTATGCGCTGATCGTTTTGCCGACGTTGAACTTTCTCTATGTTCGATTCGCGCGCAAGTAAAGGAGTATGTACGGCATAGTAGGAGACCTGCATGAAGAAGGGTCTACCGGATGCCGCTTGTTCACTCAGGAACTCAATCGCCTCATCCGTTACTTCAGCGGTTCGTTTTGGATCGGGCTCCCCAATGTTCCCTTCAACATTTGTTGTATTTCCACTGTGCACATCGTAACCGTGCAAGTCTGGAGATGTGCCGAGATGCCATTTGCCAAAATGCGCAGAGACATATTGCGGTTTGGCGGCCTTCAGGACCTCAGCAATAGTCTGCTCATCCTTCGACAACTCGCTCACGGGGAGCTCAATAATCAACGGCTTGTTTACGTATGCGCGTTGGTACATACGTTCTCCGTAAGGCTCCTGGTCATAGTTCGCGGGATGAACAGTCGTAATGTCAGTTGCCTTGAGCCGTGGTGCCGTTTTTCCAGTCTGGATACTCATACGCGCCGGCGAACAATTTGGCGCTGATGAATAACCGCTGGAAAATTTGACTCCGTGTTCGGCGAACTCCTCAAGCGAAGGTGTCAAATAGAGATCACTCTTTGACGACTGAACGCTGTCGGCCATCTGTACAGACGTACCAGTCCATCCTTGATCATCGACCAGAACCAGGATGATGTTCGGATTCTCTGGTTGAGCCGCCAGTAGCCCGGGTAAAGAAAAGAATGCTACCAGTGGGTAAACGACCGCCGTGACGCGGGAAGACTTTGAAAATTTATTCTCCATAAACGACTACTCATGTAATGTCACCAATGAACAAAGACGCCTAGGCGTAACCAGACTACCATTCCCTACAATGAGCCCCCAAGGAAGCTTGGGGGCTCACTGATGAGGGCCGTCAGTATGTCAAAGCAAAATTCAGGAAATACGTTCTTACGCCCTCTCTAACCCACATGAAAGGGTCGCCGGGGCGATCGGGTTTGCTCTCGCCGAGATTGCGAACCGTGAGCCTTAGCGATGAGCTGTCGGTAATGTCCCAACTATGCTGAAGATCCACGGTCGTCACCGCACCGGTATTCGTGGTTCCGATCTGGTTCCTGATTTCGCTGGAATAACGTGCGGTGAGGCTTGTACTGTGTCCTCCAAGCCAGCCATCATCGGACCAGCGCATTCTCAGCGGCATGTTGATGTTGAATTCAGGAACGTCGCGATTCGCGCCGCCGGTTGCGCCAGCTATGCCAACGACGTCAAATAGCCCCGTCCTGCCACCCAATTGTCCGACCGTATACTCGATCATGTAGGTCAGATTCAGACCCGCCCGAAGACTCCCAATTGGTGTATCCATTATCGAACTCAGACGGAAATCGACACCTTCAAGATCTGCTCCCGAGAAGTTCGAATACAGGCGGTAGGCAACCGTCAAGTCTGACGCGGCGAAAAGGTCTGCGCCGTCTCTGGGGTCCGTGCCAATTGGCACTGCTCCCTGCGTGAATTCGAAGCATGGTGCTCCGGTATCGATACCCACCTCGCGAAACCCATCGAAATCACTTCCCGTGGTTCGGCCGCAATCGCCTAACTCGCTGACGCCACGAGCCTGGACAGGCGGTACTCGGGATCTCTCGTTTAGAAAACCAATCTGATTTTCAAATGAAATATCCACATACGACACACTGAGCGACAGGTCTTCCACCCAATTCCAGCCATCGATCAGGACGAAATCACCGCCGAGGCTGAGGATTTCCGCAGTTTGCGGTTCCAGACTGGCGCCAAGTGGTCCCGATACCCCCGATAGCGGCGTTCGGGGGAAATTTCGGCCTCCGACGGGCTGTGGCGGGAAAGTCAGAGTGATTACATTTCTTTCGGTATGAAGTACCGTTGGCGCCTTGAACGACTCTCCATACGACGCACGCAATGTTGCGCGGTCGCCAATATCCCACACGACTCCCACCTTCGGGTTAAAGGTGCTGCCTACGTCCGAGTAGTCATCCAGGCGTCCTGCCAGTTGCACATTGAAGTCATTTGCAATGGGAAAGAGGAACTCCGCGAACAACGCCTGATTTTCTCGCGTCCCATGAAAATCCTCTAACGCAGAGTCAAGCCCCAGGTATGCAGCGGACTGAAAACCCACCGAATAGCGGACGGAATTCTCCTCTTCCTTGTAGCTCGCACCGAGAGCAACGCTGATGTCGCCGCCCGGCAAGCCAATGCCTGTGGTGACATTCAGCAGCGCATCGATCGATACGAGATTCGAATCACCAATCCGAATCGCGTCGTCCGTAGGAATCAGCCACTCAAGTAACTCGTCGGAATTGGCCAAACCGAGGCTTGCCGCATCGGGTAGGAGCGCGCTGAAGAAAGGGTTATAGTACTCACAGCCTCCCGCACCCGGTGTCCCGGAAGTCGGGTCGCAGCCAGGTCCGCCAAGCCCGGCCAGGGCGTTTCTGTACCTGTCCTTTCTCGTTCGGGTTTGCGGATGGGTCGCCTGGCTGTCCCCGATGACAGCAGACAATTCGAGTTGTAGCGCGTCACTGATCATCCAGTCCGATGAAAGCTTCACAAATGTCGAATCGGTCTCGTATTTCTGCTCAGTTTCATAACCGACCGGGCGATCGATACTTGAGGCATAGAACAGGGAAGGACCAATTGCAGCTCTGGCCCAGGCCGGATCTATCGACCGGTTGTAAAGAATTCCTGGATGGCTGGATGGAATGTCATTGCGGATTCGCAATGCTGCGGCGTCACCAAAACGAATCAGATCGAATTGCGTGCGTTGATGATGAGACAATTCCGCACTCAATTGCAGGGTATCGCTTACGTCGTATTGAAGCGCGCTGAACACCGTCCAGCGCCCGGAATCGCGACCGTCTGTCCTTCGTGCATCGTACTGCAAGCACTCGCCGCGCCTTGCCACGCCGGCGGGAGCCACCTCCCCGAAATACCAATACGGTTGGTCGGGAAACGCATCTACAGCACCGCAAAGCGGATCTGTCAACCGGGGGTCGGCTACGCGCCCCATGCCGCCACCGTAATTTCCATACCCGCTTCCAGCCGCAATCTGCCCAGGATCATTGCCCACATCGTCAGCGGTAACGGGTGACGTGAACTCCGGCGTGTTTTGGCCATTCAGACCCAGCGCGTCGGCGTCATTCAAGTAGGTGTTCGTGAAATTGCCGGCGATGATGAAGCTGCCTCTCCCATCGTTGAAGTCAGTGCCGAAGATGGCTTCGATATTTCGCGATCCGGATTTTGAGATTTCGCTTGGAATGACCTCGGTCTGACCACGAACTTCAAATCCTGTGAACCTGTAGCGAGGAATCAGGTTCACGACACCTGCCACAGCATCGGTACCGTAAATGGCTGAGCCGCCATTCAGGAGAACGTCCGTGCGCTGAATGGCAATCCCGGGCAAGATTGAGTTTACATCGGTATCGAACCATCCGCGCCCCGACGGCAGGGGATTGAGTGCGAGCCGTGACCCGTTAATGAAGGTAAGCGTGTTTTCTTCGCCAAGCCCCCAGATATTTGGCCCGGCAACACGATTGCCGTTGACACGACCAACACGCAGACCTTCATCCTCGATGACTTCCTGACTGAAGTTTGCCGTAACGTTTTCTCTCAGGAACTCGGATATTGTCGCACTGGGGTTGTCGTATTGCTCTTCAAAATCCACTTGAACGAATGCCGATGCCGAATCGTCGTTTCCGGTTATTCGAGTGCCCGTTACAGTGATCTCAACCAGTTCTCGCACTGCCGCCGAATCTTCACTGTCTTGTGCAAACGACTGCGAGTGAAAAAAGAACAACGATAAAGGCGCGAAGAACTGTACTGTGCATAAAACATACTTGGTCATCAGGCTCTCCCCAGATTCCAGCTTTTATAACCAACTCCCAATGCGACGACGGTATACCGCATAGAGATGAGTCAATTTTGGCGTTCCGACTCCTTGGTACTTTATCAATGCGATAGGTTCGGATAGAGGCTGCGCAATTTCAAGCGGACATCCTCGGTGGTGAATCGCCATTAAGAGGGGTTACCGTGAGCGTTGCGGCGTTTCTTCGATTCCTCCACCGCAAGAGCAACCGCTCCTGCGAGGTTTAACGAATGACGTTCAATTTCTTCATACCCCAGTCAATAAGTTATCGATACTTATTGAGGGATAACTGTAATATTCAAAGCTATCTGCTTGAAAGTGAACCAGAGTCCTTCAGCGTGTTCACTAGAGCCTACACCACAAGAGATTCAATGATAATCAGAGGTTTCGCTCACTCTGTATTTCCAGATCACGAATAATGCGGTGCAGTTTTTCGTATACCATTGGCGTTATGGAGGTTCGGATTTTTCGGGCAGAGTGCCGGTTGTTCTCAAGCGAAGTTCTGCGAATTGCTGAATGAGTGCGGCGCTGAGAACGCCTCGATTGCCCAAAGATCCCGGGCTAGCGTATGCACTCGAGAGGTAGTAGAGGTCTGCGGTGAACATCGACAATAGACTGGCAAGGCACCATTCCTTCACCAATGCATTAGTTGCAGTGCTCGGTGTGATTTGCACGTTCCCGTTTGCAGTCCGTGCGCAGGGCAACAACATTTCAGCCGTGGAAGCAGGGGCAGCCTCAGCGGAACCCCCCGACTACGATGCGTACGAGTGGTCACTTCCCCGGGTTCCGGTGCTGGAGAGCCTGGACCGGGACGGGGATGGGCAGCTTGATGCTGTTGAAATCGCGGCCGCTCGGGAGTCACTCGCGACCCTTGACACCAACGGCGACGAATTGCTGGACAGGCGTGAACTTGGCGGCCCGGGCCCAATCCCGGGCTGGCTCCGCCTGCAAACGCCGATCAAGGTCATAGACAAGGATGGTGACGATCAGATTGACTTCAATGAGCTGGAACAAGCCGCCGCTGCGCTTCGCCGCGCCGATCTGGACGGCGACTGGGTACTGAGCAATACAGAGCTGTACGATCGGCGTGCGGTGCCCCCATCGCCGGAGGGCCTGGCGAATGTCAGGCAATTTGTCGCGATGCTGGGTCTATCGGATGTTGTCGATCCGATCCTGCCCGGTGAGGACCCTCGCCAGTATGCAGCCTACATGCTCTATACGGAGTCGGGATCTGCCGGCGATACCACCATTAACTCCGGGACCAAGCTGCTGGATCCGCAGGGCAACCTGGTTCATGAGTGGCCATCCGAACATGGGCCGGAAGGCGTCCATTCCCATCTTCTTCCGGATGGCAATCTCCTTCGGCAAGCGGGGATTGGAGATTTCCTAGATATGCGGAGCTTTCCGGTCGCGGCCCACGGAGTACTGGAAATCGTTGCGCCGAACGGTGAGATTCTCTGGGAATTCCATCACTGTATCGAGAACAACGTGTGCCTGCATCATGACTTCGCTCCCATGCCGAATGGCAACATTCTCGTGACGGAATACAACGCGGTACCAAGAGCGGAACTCGAATTCTATGGCCGTACGCCTCGACAGAATGAACGGGAAGTGCGATGGTTCGAGCGAATTCTGGAATTGAAACCGAACCTGGAGGATGGTTCGACCGGGATCGTGTGGATGTGGTCGGACCTTGATCATATGGTCCAGGACGAATTCCCGGACCGGCCAAACTATGGCGACATACGCGAAAACCATGATCGATTCGACATCAACTATCCCGGGAATGCACAAAGGCACTTCCACTCGAATGGCATTGATTACGATCCTGAGCGGGACTTGATCGTATTCAGCAGTGTCAATCACAACGAAATCTATATCATCGACCACAGCACCACGACAGCGGAGGCCAAGACAGGCCAGGGCGGGCGTTGCGGTAAAGGCGGGAGGATACTCTTCCGATTCGGCAACCCGGCCGTGTATGGCTACGGCGACGCTGACAGTCGGATTTTTGGCGCTCAGCATGATCCGCACTTCATCAAGGTCGACGATCTCCCCGGGCCCGGCGATCTGACAGTTCACAACAATCGAGCCGGAACCATCCCCGGGGCTGAAGCTATCGGCGCATTCGGTCTCGGCATGTCGTATTCGTCCATCGTCGAACTCAAGTTGCCGTATGACGATC
>JAAXHE010000269.1 GCA_012271065.1 Candidatus Latescibacterota bacterium | reverse complement strand
GCGGGTATCCGGGGCATCAGTTCCCGTGCCTCATCCAGCAGTTCCGGTTCCACCGTCGGAAGCTCGTCCGGCTCCACGGCAACCACTTTTGCCGTCTGCTCGCAGGCGTTTTCCAGGATCGCGACGCCGAGCGCGATGGGGGCCTCCCGAAGTATGATCCGCCCCCAGTCAGAGATCATCAGCGGCAATCCGTCCGCACCCATCGAATGCGCCAGAGTGGCCCCCCTGTGGGACCCCAATCCGATCGTCATCATCTTCATCAATCCGCTTTCGTACGGCCCGCGAAAGGACGTATGCGGCTTGATCCGGTTCACCAGCACCACCGCGTCGGCCTCTTTTGCCAACCGGTTCAGAACGACCGGAACGCCATCTTCCGTCTTCCCGACCTCCACCACGTCCATCGTGGCATCGACGGGCGCTCCCATCGTGGATTCCTCAATGCCATACGAGGCGAGAATCGCTTTCTGTCCGTCGGCAGTCGCCCCGCCGTGACTGCCCATCGACGCCAGGATGAATGGATCGCCCCCCAGTTCCCGGACGCAGTCCGCAATCGCCCGGGTCATCTGTGCAATCCGGTGAATACCCCTGCTGCCGGCCGTAATCGCAACCCGGTCGCCTCGGGAAATGCGTTCGCCCAGCGACGAGTTCAGAACACACGCGCGCGTCCCGGCAACGGGGTCGTCCAGACTCTCCGCGTCAAACGTCTGCCGCAACGGAAACATCCGGGGTAGGTCCATCTCCATCCTCTTCCATCAGGTTGTCCTACGATATCCGGAACACCGATTCCGCGTTTATGGTCGTGATGCGTTCAAAGGCATCCTTTGAAAGATCGGCTTTCCGGATGTAGTCCAGCATCGGCGGGGTACCGACGATGGAACACGCCGGCGACGGCCGGGTGTGGATGGTATCCGTGGCGAACATCAGCCGATGCTTCCAGCGCTTCAGGAAACTCAGCCCGAATGCCGGGTCTCGCGTGATGGCGTTATAGCCCGACTGCGCCGAGAGGTCGGCATACAGATTCGAGTATTTCCGAAACAACGGGTCCAGACGCCCGCCAGGCGCCACCGGGCCCTCCGGATAGCGTTCGCCCTGCCCCACCTCACCTGAGATTTCCCGCCAGAAGTATTGCGCGTGGCCCACCCATTTTACGTTCCGGTAGGTCTTTACCATCCGTTCGAATCCCGGCAGTCCGGTGTCGTCACGGTTGATCCAGTGGTCGATATGCATGACGATTGCCAATCCCAGCCGGTCGCACGCCTCGTACACGCGCTGCTGCATCGGGTCGTCCACCGGAAGTCCGCAAAGGTTCTCGCCGTATCCCACGCATCCCCGGTCCATATAATGCTCGAGAATCGGGTGCGGCTCGAAACTTCCGGGGTATCGATGCCTCGGATCGACGGCGCACAGCGGCAGCAGCCGGTCCCGGTGCGGCCCTGTGAGCCTCAGCAACTCTTTCGTCGTCATGTAGAAGTCGAGCTCCTCGGGCACCTCCACCGCCATCACAATCCCCTTCTCGATCCCATGGCGGTCCATCCAGCGCAACAGCCTGCCGGGGGTGAGCCCCGGGTCTTCCATTACGAGTTGTCCCAGATGCAGGTGCGTGTCGATCATTGTCTGTTCTCCCGTGCGCACCGATGGGCTGCCCGAGCACGCTCTCGACAGCCCCTCAGAGCCGGAATACCTTCTCGGCATTTGTCCGTGTAATGCGTTCGAACGCGTCTCTCGACAACGGCGCATTCCTGATATAGTCCACGATGGGTGTTTCCTGCCCCACACGCAGATAGTCGGTGGCGAACAACAGCCGATGTTTCCATCGCTTCAGGAACGATAGACCGAACTCGGGGTCCCGCGTGATGGCCCCGTACCCGGATCCCGCGGAGAGGTCCGCGTACAGATTCCTGTACTTACGAAAAAGCGCTTCAACCCTGCCGCCCGGGGCCACTGGTCCCCCGGGGTAACCCACTCCCCCATCCACGTTTCCTGAGACCTCGCGCCAGAAGTGGGGAGAATGTCCGATGAATTTTGCGTTTCGGTAGGTCTTCAGCATGCGTTCAAACCCGGTGAGCCCCGGCTTGTCGCGATTAATCCAGGAATCGAAGTGCATCACGATGGCGATGTTCAACCGGTCGCACGCCTCGTAGACGCGTTCCTGCATCGGATCGTCCACGGGCAGACCGCACAGGTTTTCTCCGTATCCGACGCAACCCTGGTCCATGTAACTCGCGATGATCGGGTACGGCTGGAAACGGCCGGGATACCGGTGACGCGGGTCTACGGCGCAAAGGGGTTTCAGTCTGTCGCGATGGGGGCGCGTCATTCTCAGCAGTTCCTTAGTCGTCACGAAGAAGTCCAGCTCCTCCGGGACTTCAACTGCCATCACCACCGCTTTTTCGATTCCCTGCCGGTCCATCCAGCGAAGGAGTTTGGCGGGTGTCAACCCGGGGTTGTCGAACAGAAGTTGTCCCAGATGAACGTGTGTGTCGATCATGGATGTTATCTCCTCTCGAAAGCGCACCGCTACCGCGTCTTCGGCCCGCGTCGCGATCCCGGGGGCCTACCCGCCTTTCGAACCCTTCCGCAGCGTATCCATGATCAGAAGCGAAATCGACTGCACGGTCTCGTCCAGATCCGCATTCTCGAACGACGGCACGCCGGCGCCGTCGCCAACATCCAGAATGTGCTGCTGGATCTTCATGATCTGGTCCAGTGATTTGACGTACCGGTGCCGCGTGCGTCCGAAAGCCTTCTTGCCCCGACTTTCAAATCTGTCCGTAAATTGCTGTAAATCAGTAAGATATAGATTCAAATGGATAAACAGCGCTTTTCCGGAAAACGCTTCCAGTTCGAGCAGATCGGGCATCAGATGAACGCCGTCGACGATCAGACTCACGTTTTCGTCGATCGCCCGTGCGATGGTCGCGCGGACGCCCACGGAGACGCGGGCCGCCTGTTCGCGGAACCCGTAGACGACGGGATCGGGCGCCTCGTCGGCGGGCACGGGGATCGCCTCCCACGCCGCGTATGACGAGACCTGTAATTCGGGCATGAGATCGGACGAGATCATCAGTCGCATCACCTGCCGGATTTCGTCGGTCGACGCGACGCGCGACACCCGCAGCAGATTGGCGAGCGCCACGCCGACCGTTGTCTTGCCGACGCCCGTCCCCCCGCCGATCAGCACGATCAGGGGCATCGTCCGCCCGCCATTGCGAAACCGGTTCCAGATGCCGTACCGCTCCGCGAACGCATCGCCTGAATCGCTGCGAAGCATGTTCAGCGTGGCTTTCAGGATGTCGTCGCGGGAAACCACCGTACTGTCGTTCTGGATGAAATCGCCCTCGATCCGCTCGGCGATCCGATAGGCCTGGCTTTCGTCAACGCCGGTTATGGCCAGCGAGTCGGAGAGATGGTCCTTTGAAAAAGGCCGGGTGCCCAGGTCGTCTTCGACCAGTATCTGCCTGGACCGAGGCGCCCAGAAGACGCCGTCTCCCACCGGACGGTCGGCGAAGAGTTCGCGCGCGTGGGTATGTACCAGGTCGATCATCTTGCCCGCGGGCACCTTTTTCTGCTTCTGAATGGAACTTCTGACCCGGTCCGCGACCTGATATGCCTCCCGGAAGGAGAACCCCTGCTCCAGCAGGTAGTGCGTCAGCATTCCTCTCAGGAAGGGAATGCGCCTTCCGCTATCTACGATAATGGCCACGATAGTCCCTCGGACGCCGCATCTTTCGCATACAAAACGAGCTGGAATCGAGCAGTGCCGCGGCGAAACACGCTTCCGTTAGAATTAGGCCGGTCGGCGAATGGAAGTCAACCGAAATTGCACGCGACCGCGTTTGGACCCCCATACCGGATTCGTCGTCCGACGCATCCGTTCACCGGGATTTTCACCCCTTGAAAGGCCTGATATCCAGCGGATATTCAGATAGGGTTTCCACGCCGGTGGGGGTGATCACGAACGTGTTTTCCAGACGGATTCCCGCGCGCAGTTCGTCACTGTATGCCCCAGGCTCGCAGGAGAACACATCGCCAACTTCAAATACCGCGTCGCGGTCGCGGTTGATGTCCGGCGCCTCATGCGCCCGCAGCCCCACGCCGTGGCCGCCATGGTGGATCAGGCCGGCTTCGGACAGATGCGGGTGCTCGCGAATGCGCGCGTCGATCGTCTTCCACAGCGCGGATGCGCTCTCTCCGGGCCTCACCAGGTCCGGAACGTCGCGCAGAATGCCCGCAAGGTGCTTGTAGACCGACATCTGCAGGTCGGTGGGCGCCCCTCCCACCGCGAAGGTTCGCGCCAGATCGGACCAGTATCCGCGATACGTGGACTGGGCGTCTATGATGTAGAGTTCGCCCGCCTCTATCGTTCGGTCCCTCGCGGTCCCTCCGATGACACCGGCCTGATAGTCGCCGCCATGATAGACGACCTCCCCCGCGGCCTTCATTGCCGCCTGCTGCGCCTCCGCCAGCACGTCGAGCTCGTTCACCCCGGGTTCAATCACTTCCCGGGCGCGCGTATAGGCCGCCAGGTCGACCTCGACGCTCTTTCGCAACAGCGCCAGTTCGTCGGCGTCCTTACGCTTGTGGAGGCCTGCCAGAATGTCATCGACCGGCACCCAGGCATCCGGCGCCAGCCGCGCGTCCACCGTTTCCGCCAGCAGCCGGTCGAGCCCCTCCTCCTGCCATCCGATGCGGGAGATCGGCTTCCTGCCGCTCAATCCTGACGACACGGCCTCATTGAGCTGCCGGCCGGGATCGGGATTCATCGTGCTCATGACGTGCCATTCGTAGGCGATCCGGTCGTCCACCAGCGCTTCGCCCTCCTCCGTATGGGCGGCCAGCCAGGAACCGCCATCCGTCTCGAAGAACAGGAAAGCCGGGAACTGGAACGCAGGGAATCCACACAACAGCACGCCGGTCAGATAGTATATCTCGAGATGGTCCGTCAGGACGACCGCGTCAACACATTCCGCACTCAGTCTGGCACGCAGCCTTTCCTGCCGGTCGCTGCAGCCTTCCAGCGTCAACATGAAATGGACTCCTTTCCCTGTCAGCCGTGTTTTGCTGTTCAGACTTCCGTCTTTTTCGTATGATAACAGGACCTGAGGCGGCCAGTCAAGCGAATTGGCCGCCAGAGATTTGGACACGGAAACGATCAACCGGAAAGGAACGCTATGGCATCTTTTCGTGCCGGTGTGGCAGGCGCAGGAAGTATCTCCCGAAGACACATCAGTGCGTGGCAGGCCCATCCCGACGTGGACCTGACCTGCATTGCGGACATCAGCGAGCAGGCCGCGAACAGCCGCGCGGATGAATTCGGCATCCGGAACCGCTATACCAGCCTTATGGAAATGTTCAGCAAGGAACATATCGAGATCCTCAGCATCTGCACGTGGATGAATACGCACGCGGATATCGCGGTTGCCGCGGCAGAGGCCGGTATCGCCGCCATCCTGTGCGAAAAACCGCTGGCCGGCAGCCTGGTGGAAGTGGACCGCATCATCGAGGCCGCAAACAGAAACGGTACGCGCATTGCCGTGGGCCACCATCACCGGTTCCGCGGCGCCTGCGAAAATGGACGGGAACTCGTGCAGGGCGGCGCGATCGGGCAGCCCGTACTCTTTTACGGCCACACGACCGGCGGCCTGCTCAACAACGGCACCCACTTTGTCGACATCGCGCGGTACCTGATGGACGATCCGGATCCAGTCTGGGCGATCGGCCAGGTGGTGCGGCACACCGACCGGCACGAGCGCCACGACCCCATCGAAGATCTTTGCGCGGGTATCGTCGCGCTGAATAACGGCGCGCGCATCCAGATCGAAAGCGATATGCCCAAACCGGCGCCGCCGGACGGCGCGATGACGCTGCAGGGAACGGAGGGCACGCTGGTCGTCACATCCAAAGGCGCGCGACTGCTCAACGGCGCCGGGGGGCAGGATGTCGACGCCGAGCAGGAGACAGACGTCGGGATCCTGCAGGCCGCGGAACTCGTGGACTGGCTGGAAGGCCGCGTAAACGAGCACCGCAACGCCATCCGGACGAACCGCGGGACCATCGAGATCCTCATGGGGATCTACGAATCCGCCCGAATCCGCGACACGGTCACCTTCCCCCTCGAATCCGGACCCTCGCCGCTGCACCGCATGATCGACAGCGGAGACCTGCCCATCACCGTGCCCGGGAAGTATGATATCAGGATAAGGTAGACTGTCCCGCCGACGTGAAACAGTAGAGGAGCCACAATGGCAACCCATCGTCGAACCCCCACCGTCACCGTGGGTCTGGCAGATGCCGATATAACCGGGAACGACAACCGTGCGCTCCAGGCGGCCGTGGACTACATTGCGGGCTTGGGCGGCGGGACCGTCGATATCGGCCCCGGAACCTATACGATGCGGGACTCGCTGCACCTGAGGAATCGTGTCACCGTCCGCGGTCATGGACCGGAATCCGTTCTCCTCAAGGCGGATGCCGTCGAGAGTCCTCTCACGCTCGACGGGGACTACGGCGAGGAACAGATCACAGTTGCCCACCCAGCGGGTTTCGCACCAGGTGTCGGCGTCAGCGTAACGGACGACAACTCGGGCGGATTTCACACCGTCGTCTGTACGCTGATCTGGGCGGACGGCGCCACATTCGGCGCCAGCAAGCCCATGCTGGGCGATTATCTCGTTTCCCGAAACGCCCGCGCGGCAACCACGTTTCCGGTCATCAGTGGCTACGGCGTCACCGGAGCTTGCATCGAAAACCTGGCGATCCAGGGCAACATGGAAAACAACCCCTACCTCAACGGTTGCAGGGGCGCGGGCATTTTTCTGTACCGCAGCCATGGAACGAAAATCATCGGCTGTACGATCGAAGACTACAACGGCGACGGGATCAGCTTCCAGCAAAGCAACGATGTGTCGGTGGAAGACTGCATATGCAGCGGGAATACCCACCTGGGGCTGCACCCGGGCAGCGGAAGCGGCTCGCCCNNGCCCGCCATCCGCAACTGCCGGTCGACCGGAAACGGGCGCATCGGCCTGTTTCTCTGCTGGCGGGTCAGAAACGGGATCTTTGAGAACAACCGTCTCAATGACAATGGCGAGACGGGAATCTCCATCGGCCACAAGGATACCGACAATACGTTTCTGAGCAACGAGGCAATCGGAAACGGACGGGAGGGCGTGCTGTTCCGCGACGAGTCCGAACCGATGGCAGGGCACCGGAATTACTTTGAGCGGAACGAAATCCTGGACAACGGAGAGGGGCCTGACGGCTGCGGCGTCCGCATCCAGGGCGAGACCCGGGACCTGACCTTCGTCAACAACCGCATCGGCAACTCACCCGGCGGCAGGCAGCGAACAGGCATCGTAATCGGCGAGAAATCAGGACGTATCGAACTCAGGGAGAATGATTTAACTGGAAATGTTGATCGAGAAATCGAAGACCGGCGCGTGGGGAACAAAAACCGGACCAGGATTAAGCAGGATTAGATCAGGATTAAAGGCGGATTAAGACCCGGTGAAAGACTCTGATTGGCGTCCTTGCGACGAATGATCATCCTGTTGTTTACAATATTTCCAATCTTTGGCCTTGGACCCGTAGTCGCTCCCTGAGCCGTTGTCCTGAGCCTGT
>JAAXHE010000252.1 GCA_012271065.1 Candidatus Latescibacterota bacterium | reverse complement strand
GCTTCCGCCAGGCCCGTGCCCGCCGCAATGCAGCCCACCAGCCGCAGCTCCCTGGAGCGCAGGAGATCGGGATGCAGGACAGGATCCTCGGCGCGGGTTTCCACCTTCCAGAACAGCACGGCCGAAACCAAGGCGACAACGAGGAAAGGCAACACCTGTGGCGACGCGACGCTGCCCGCCAGCGCCGTCGTATCCAGTTCGCTGATCGACCACGCCACACACGCAAGCACAATGCACAGCAGTCCCGTACCCACCGCGTCGAATGGACGGCGATCGGGATCCCGGTCGCTGGGCAGGACGGCCGCCGCCTGCCAGAACACAATCCCCGCTACGGGCAGGTTGATCAGAAACAGCCAGCGCCAACTGAACTGCAGCAACACCCCGCCAAACAGGGGGCCCACCAGAAAGGCCAATCCGAAAACGGCTCCAATGAGCCCCAGAGCGGGTCCCCGTCGCGCGGGGAGAAACGTATCCCCGATCACGGCGCTTGCCACGGGCAACAACCCGCCGGCGCCGAATGCCTGAATCGCCCGCCCCGCCAGCAGCAGGGGAAAACTCGGCGCAATGGCCACCATGGCCGAACCGGCGGCGAACAACGCAATATCGGCCAGGTAGATTGCCCGCCGGCCGTATCGATCCGACAGCTTCGCCATCATGGGAGCACCGAGGAGGCTGAACAGGATGTACAGGTTGAAGACCCAGGAGAGCGCGCGGCTGTCCACGGCGAATTCGGCCTGAAGGGCCGGCAACGCAGGACCCACGATGGCGATATCCAGGGCCCCCATGAAAACGCCGGCAAACAGCACGCCCAGGATTCGCCAGGAGCGGGCGTCGCCCAAATAAATCGGTGGCTTCATGTTCCCCTGGTTGGCTTTGCGCAAAAAACCGCGGGAACTATACACAATTCACAGAGGCGTCACCGTCGGCTTCACAGGTGCTGGACGCAGCGTCGTGCACAATCGCAATGCCGCCCTCCGGGGTCCGCTGAAGTGCCGGCCAATTCCCGTGCGCCCCACAGGTACTTGTTGCACAATCAGGAGATGCACAGCCGGCTACGCGACCGCACCACCGGAACGAGGCAGAGCGCAGGATCGTCAAACTTGACTAATCCGTCAGACCGTGTCCCTGCCCGTACCCTTGCCATTGCGCTGTGCGTCTTCGTTCAGTGCAGCGGATCCCTGGGCCAAGAGCATCCAGGGGCGGCCATGAAAACCATGGAAATGCGTCGCCTGCCTGGTGCCGCGCCGGTGATCGACGGCCGACTGGATGAGGCAGTCTGGGGAAACGCGACCGTCGTGGATGACTTTCACCAGATAGATCCGATCGAGTACCAGGCGCCTACGGACCCCACGCGTATCCTGGTCTTCTACGACGACGACGCGCTCTACGTGGGTGCACGCATGCCCCAGACCCTTGACGTGGTCGGCACCGTTCTCCGACAGGGCCAGGAGTTCTGGAGCGACGATTTTCTTTCGCTGATCATCGATACGTTCAACGACAAGCGTAACGGCTATCGCTTCCAGGTGAATCCGAATGGCGTACGCATGGAAGCCATTTACGAGAACACGACGGCGACGAACTGGGACTGGACCGGAATCTGGCGCGCCGCCGCCACGGAGGATGACGGCGGCTGGACGGCGGAAATGGCCATCCCCTTCAAGACGCTTTCCTTCAACCCGGACAACGACACCTGGGGCATCAATTTCACTCGGGATGTCGGCCGGACCAACGAGACGTCCGGCTGGGTGTCGAGAAACAACAATACAAACCCCAGCATCGCCGGGGAAGCGGCGGGGTTTACGAATCTGCAGCTTGGACGAGGGCTTGATGTCGTCCCGTCCGTCGTGCTGGAAGGACACAGGACGGTCAACCCGGAAACCACGGACTACGGTGCGGAACCGTCGTTGGACGTCTACTACAAGGTCACGCCGTCACTGAATGCATCGCTGACGCTGAACACCGATTTCTCGGCTACCGAGGTGGACGACCGCCAGGTGGAGTTCACCCGTTTCAACCTCTTCTTCCCGGAAAAAAGGGATTTCTTTCTGCGCGACTCCGACATCTTTCAGTTCGGGCAGATCGGATTCATAGGCAATTTCGGGGTTGGCCTGGGCTACACATTCTCGCGTCCCGACCTCGAGAACGGACAACCGTATTTCTCGCGCCGGATCGGTTTGAGCCAGGCCGGCCGTCCGGTGGACCTGACCCATGGGGGAAAATTGGCAGGACGCATCGGTCGCTGGAACGTTGGCGCGCTCGCCATTCGCCAGGATGAGTTCGAGGGCGTGGAGGCCACCGACATCCTCGTCGCCCGAGCCGCGGCCAACGTCCTGGAGGAATCGACGATCGGCATCATCGTGACCGACGGTGACCCCCGGTCGAATCGGGACAATACGCTGGCCGGCGTGGATTTTCGCTACTCGAATACGCAACTTCCAGGTGGCAGGGTGCTGGAAGCGGATGTCTGGTATCAGCGCTCGCAGACTGACGGAGTCCATATGGACGGCGACGCCTACGGGTTCCGGGTTCGGGCTCCCAACAGAACCGGTTTCCTGGGGAGTTTGGGAAGCAAGACCATCGAGGAAAACTTCTATCCCGCGCTTGGGTTTGTCAATCGATCCGGCATAAGGAACCACACGGCCAACTTCGGTTACATCCACCGGTTTCGGAATGCGCCGATACGCACGGCGTACTGGGGTATCGACGCCGAACGCATCGAACTGATCGAGGGCGGACTGCAGACACAGGTGCTCACGTTGCGGGCCTTCGAATTCGACACCGACGAGCAGTTCCGCGGACATGCGTATCTCAGCGCGACCCGTGAAGTGCTGGCCCAGCCCTTCGTGGTCTGGAGGCGAGGCGACGAGCGGGTGGTCATCCCTGCGGGCGACTATTCGTTCGACGGGGC
>JAAXHE010000061.1 GCA_012271065.1 Candidatus Latescibacterota bacterium | reverse complement strand
CGAAACACGAATCACGGCTTTTATGCTTCCCAACCCACCATTTCCCACCATTTCCCGGGAAAAAATTTGTCCCTGAGCCAGTATCCACGTCCCGTCCACCGTTCTCGGTCGGCCTTGAGAGGAGCGCCGTTCGCCGCAGCTCCCGTCATTTCCACCGCCTCGACGACGACTCTCTCAACCAACAAGGGGACATTTCTATCGAGGCTTGACAGACAGAAAAAAGGGCTTGACTTTGGGTGAATCGCAATCTATCATTGGGCAACACATCTGTATGTATCTGTATGCAGTTCGAAGTCCCGGTCGTTCATCTTTAGAAGGCTTGGAGGTTTTCGAAGTGTTGCACAGTCGTTCACGATTTCTGTTCCTGGCAGCGCCGCTTCTCGCGGCGCTTTTTAGTTTTCTGACCCCGGACGCCGGCTTTGCCCAGGTGACTGCCGGGTCCAGCATCTTTGGCACCATCACCGACCCGAATGCAGCGGCCATCCCGGACGCCGAGGTGAAGGTGATCTCAACCAGCACCGGTCTGACAAGAGTAGTCAGAACGAATGCTGTTGGAAGCTATGTCGTGCAGCAGCTCACGGCGGACACCTATGACATCGAAGTGTCCCAGGAGGGGTTCAACGTTGCTCGAGTCACGGATGTCTTGCTGCAGACCAACGAAACGGTTCGCCGCAACGTCGAACTGGTTCTCGGCGCGGTGACCGAAACCGTCGAGGTGGTGGCCGCCGCCGAGTTGACGAACACCTATACTTCACAACTCTCGCAAACGGTCGATTCGAAGCGCGTGGTCGAGTTGCCGTTGAACGGTCGTGACGTCACGCAGCTTTCCCTGACGGTCGCAGGAGCGTCGGTCACCGACAGGTCCACCGCTTTCTATGCCGGCACGTCCGGGTTTGATACGACAACGACGGTGGTCAACGGCAATCGGACGCAGGGTAACTCATACATGCTGGACGGCATGGGGAACCAGTTCATGGAGCGCCGGGTGTCGAACATCTACCCCAATCCCGATGCCGTGGAGGAGTTCACTCTGAACACGGCGCAATACTCCGCCGAGATGGGCGGCAACCCCGGGGCGCAGCTCAGCGCCGTGACCAAGAAGGGGACCAATCAGCTTCATGGATCGATTTTCGAGTTCGTCCGCAACGGGTACTTCAACGCCCGCAACGCCTTCGACACTCGAGGTCAGGACGACGGGCTGAAGCGGAACCAGTACGGTTGGGCCATCGGTGGACCCTTTTACATTCCGAAAGTGTTCGACGGGCGCAACAAGTTTTTCTGGATGAATTCATACCAGTCAACGCCGGTCCGCAAGCCAGGGTCGCCCGGTTTCCACCAGAGCTGGACCGCTCTCGAGAAGAGAGGCGACTTTACCGAGCACCTGACCGGTATGATGCGCTCGGTGCCCTCCCCGGCGTGCGACGGCTCGATGCTCTCGGTTGATTCGGGCGCCATCTTTGACCCCGCGTCAGCCAACAGAGCTTGCGGCTCGCTGGGTCTGCCCTATCCCAACAACACCATGCCGGCCACGAGGGTGGACCCGATCATGGGTAGCATCCTGTCCCAGCACACGCCCGATTCACCCTCGGTCGGGTACCTCATTCCCCATTTCATTCCGGCCGCGCAAGATCAGTATCAGTGGGTCAATCGGGTGGACGCAATCCTGGGCGACCATTCGATCATGGGCCGCTTCATCTACGGCAACAAGTTCGGCGGCGCTTTCAATGATCCCAAGGATGCCTTGTGGAACGTCGGAATCAATGACGGGGGCAACACGACGGAGGCCATGACGTGGGCGATTACCGACACCTGGACGGTCTCTCCCAACGTGCTGGTTACGGGCGGTTTCGGTTTCCTCAAGAACCCCTTTGCCCTGACGCCGCATCCGTTCTTGACTTCCTGGTCGGCTCACGGCTCCGACATCCAGAACGATCCGGGCTGTCAGGATCTGAACTTCGGTGTCGCCGGCCGCGGCGGGATCCGAATCTGGGACCGCTGCGCCGCCAAAGACACCCACTCGTGGGAGATCAACACCGCCGTGAAGTGGATCCGGGGAAATCACGACATCGCGATCGGCGGACTCTACTCCAAGCACCACAATGCGAACCCCAATGAGCCTCCGCTGCAATCGGGAGGAGGCTTCTCGTTCACCGACACCTTCACCGGGCTGGCCGCGGCGGATGCGGTGGCGGGTCTGGCGAGCCTGTACCGGGTGGGGAGTTATGGCGAGGCGCGTCTCGCGGGCAGTTACCGGATTCTGGCCTCGCTATACGTGAATGACAATTTTCGCGTCAACCGTAAATTGACGCTGAACATGGGCGTTCGTTGGGACCCGGGCACCCACTCCCGCGACAAGTTTCGCGTCGACGGCACCCGGTGGATGTCGTGGCCGTTCCCGGGGCAGCAATCCCAGAGATTTCCGAACGCGCCTCCCGGCTGGTTGTATTGGGGTGATCCCGGTACGCCTGACACGAATGCATTCGCCCGCTTGAATCAGTTCGCCCCCCGGCTCGGGTTCGCTTACGACCCGAGTGGGACCGGCAAGTGGGCGGTCCGCGGCGGTATCGGAAGCTACTTCGGCCAGATGCAGGCGGGCGGCTTTGCGCTGGGAGGCGCCGGTTCGTCCGCTTCGCCTTATGCCTCCGGCAACATCAACATCGTGAATCCCGTCAGCATCAAGAATCCCTGGGATTCGCCTCCGTACAACGGCACCGTGGGTATTCCGATCCCGCCGGCCGACTCGTCTTCGGCGGTCCCGCTGCCGTTCCCCTCTCAATGGGCCTATGATCCGCATACGAAAAACCCCAACACGTGGAACTGGAGCCTGACGATAGAGCGGAACATGGGCAACGATGTCCTGCTGCGGGGCGCCTATGTGGGAAGCCGCGGCACGCACATCATCGGCGGATATGAGACGAACCTCCCCGTCTTCATTCCGGGGCAGTCCACTCAGGCCAACCGTCAGGAACGCCGGCCCGATCCGAATTTCCAGGCCATCAACGTCAGCAGCGGAATCGCTGACTCCTACTACCACTCCATGCAGTTGACAGCCGAAAAGCGCTATGCCGGAGGATTGACGTTTCTCGTCAACTACACCTTGTCGAAGTCCATCGACACGGGGTCCAACGACATTGGCTGGGCCGGCGCGTTCGGCAACCAGGATCCGCGCGGTCCGTGGTTCAATCGCGGGTTGTCGGAGTTTGACCGCACCCATGTCGTCAACGCGTCGATGGTGTGGGACCTGCCGAGGGTCAGATCGGGACCACCCGCACTGCAATACCTGGCGAGTCACTGGGAAATTTCGTCGCTGGTCTTCATTCGCAGCGGCAACCCGTTTACTCCCGTCAGCAGTAGGGGCAACTCGCTTTCGCCCGGGCACAGCAGTGTCGACCGCGCCGATGTGGTCCCCGGCGTCGATTGGCAGTTGAACAACGTAAGCCGTCACGATGCGATCCACAAGGGCTATTTCAACCAGGCCGCCTTTACGACCCCCCCCTTGGGTACGCGCGGCAATGCGGGCCGCAGTATCATGCGGGGGCCTGGTTTCTCCGGTACGGACTTGATGCTCGCCAGGTTCTTTCCGATCAATGAGAGATTGCGGTTGCAGTTGCGGATTGAAGCGTTCAACGTCTTCAATCAGACGAACTTCAATGGCATACGCGGTCATGGGTCTCCGGCCTTCACGAACGTGGACAACCCCAGCTTCGGGCTGCTTCT
>JAAXHE010000306.1 GCA_012271065.1 Candidatus Latescibacterota bacterium | reverse complement strand
TCCTGCTCGGCCGCGGCAAGGATCTGCGGCAGGATCAGCTCTCCCGTGACGACGTCGCGGGCCGTGCCGGCAACCCGATATTCGTACCGGTCCGGAAACGCCCCGTGAAAGATCGTATAGCCGTGGACGGGATCAAAAATGAAGAAGTAGACGGGGCCTGAGATCCAAGGTCCGTTCCGGTCACGGAAAGCGCCCCGTACTACATTGGCGGCGTCAAAGCCGTGCGTCTCGATCAGTTGGCCGACGTAATGGATCGCCTCGTTGACGAAGGCCTTCAAACTGGCGCGGTCCACGACCTCTCTGGCCGTTACCTGCGGAATGTAGTGGGAGTCGATGAAGTGCGGGTCCAGGTGCGGTTCTTGAAGGTCGAGGCCGACGAGCAGGACGAACGGGCCATACAGCACGGCGTGGCCGCCCAATCCCGGCACCGGGCCGCCGCTGGACAGGTCGCTCGAGGCCGCCAGCAGGATGGCTCCGGCAATCTCAGGTTTGACGAGCCTGCCCCCGTATGCCATATGGCTTGCATGAAAGAGGATGCGCATGTTGATGGGAGCCTGGCGGTTGACGATAAGCTCCTGGTTGAATGACATGGCGATGGGAAAGATGCCCCCGGAACGCCAATCCCCTCCCTCCTGGCGCATGAGGCATGAGAGGTGAGCGAGTTCCAACTGGGTGGTGATGGACAATAAATAGTCCCGGCCGGCCGCCGCGAACATCCTCAGGTTGTCGGGAGTAGGGTTCGCCGCCACTTCAGCAGCCGTGATGCCCGGTGTGGAGAGCGGATTTTCGAGGTAGTTCGGCGGAGGCGGACAGGCCTCCTGCCCGGATACCGATTGCATGGCGAACAACATGAGGCAAATCAGCCCCAGAAAAAGCCGCAGGGATTTTTTTGAATAAAGGTTGTGAAAATCCAGAGTAAGCATGATGAATTACTCCTTCGCTCGGCTATGGTAGCAACCTTTGGATTTCAGGACAGAGCCCATCTCGGAGGATGGAACAGCCCCGAGGAATCGTTGCCTGTCAGGATGGCCTTGACGCATGACTTTCGCTGCCGCGGCTCCATGCCGGGGTTTCCGTCGCTGGGGAGCGTCTACTGCCTGGATCCCTTTGCTCGGCGGCGGCTTCCAGTTCCCGTTCGGTCGGAAAACGGGTCGGCGAAGGTTCACCGCGAACTGATAGGCATCATCATGGCAGGAGTTGCCCAAGCAGTTCCGGATCCACCCTCAGGGATCCTCGATGTGACTTTTGTACTCGTCAATCCTCCCGGTCAGTTTCCCGTCCGTTCCGGTCGGTACTGGCGCAGCACCGGCCTGTGGCCCGAACCGACCAGCAGCGGCACTCCCTCAGCCCGCACCAGCTTCACGAACGCGACCTTGGGCTCCTCCTGCTGCGTCGCGGGATTGTAGATGTTGTAGTAAAAGAACCCTTCCCCGAAGATCGAGGCGGCTTCGACCGCGTCCCGCCCGTCGAACAACAGTTCCGGGATTCGTCCCGAGACGGCGAAGCTGCTTTCGCTGCCGCTGAATACGGTCGTGCCCGTTTCCACGTTGATCCCGAAGACGAAGATCGGGCCCTGCTTCCAGCGCGGATCGTTTGACAGCGCCGGACCCGCGAAATACCCAGAGGTTTCCACCGTCATCGCCGCGCAGTTCACGAATTCCCGCAGTTTCTGATCGTCGGAATTGCCCCGCAGAGCCGCCGCGTTGACCTCGTCCGGCTCGCAGGCGCCCGGGAAGTCGGGAGCGTAGATCCCGGCCCCGATCGCCGCGCGCTCCCCGTTCCAGTCCACCTCGATCACGTACGAACTCTTCGGCTGCTCCCTCCCCGTCGCCGGGTTGTTGAACGCGTAGTAGATCCAGCCCTCGTCGACCAGCGACATGATGCGGTGCAGCTCGTAGTAGTAATCGTTCCCGAAGCCGTCGATCGACTCTCCCCAAGGCATGCCCTCGCGGGCCGGGTCGGGCGGAAAGACGTAAGCGAAGGCATCCTCTCCCGACGGTTCGAGACCGTCGACGAAAACGTAGGTCGGCCCATGCTTCCAGCGCT
>JAAXHE010000054.1 GCA_012271065.1 Candidatus Latescibacterota bacterium | reverse complement strand
TTGGCTGCGGGCCTCACGGTTGACAGCGGCACTGTGAACCGAGTCTTTGCCGGCTCTGGCCTGAATTGCTACTTCACCACATTACAGAAAGGAAAAGAACTATGACCGATCTTTCAGTTTCTCGACGCGCATTTCTGAAGACGGCAGGTGTGGCGGCGTTAGGGATAGGCCTGGCGGCGTGCCAGCCAATACCGCCGATGGCCGACGGTGAGGCCGCGATGGGCGAGGTGACCGCTGCCGATGTGACGGACCCCGAGAGCCTCGAGGCCTGGGTCCTCGGATCTAAGGCGCGTTTCGAGTCGATCACGGATATGAATGTATTCGCGAAGCTGAGGGAGGGGCTGAAAACGGAGGGCTACTGGAAATCCGGCTCGACGTTCCTCATCATCTTCCTCATGAACGGAGACGCGTTCATTCACGGGAACGATCGTGAAGCGGAAAGAAAAAACCTGATGGGCGTCGAGGACGAAAACGGAACCAAGGTCCTCGAGGAACTCTTTGCGGCCGCTGCCGATGGCGGCGGATTCGTCGAATACCACGACGATGGGTTGAAGACAGCATACGCCGTCGAATACATCTCAGGGATCACCGGAAGACGATTCGTGCTGGTCGGCGGCCTATCGAAAGACGTCTCCGACGTCCCGATCACGATCGCGGATCTGCCGAAGCCTCCGGTCACGGCGTCGGAAGTGGTGGACCGGGAGACACTCATCGCCTTTGTGGATGCGGCGGCAGAGACCTACCAGCAGGCGGTGCTTTCCGAGGGTTATAGCGCCCTCACCGGGGTCAGAAATGCTTTCCGGGTGGAAGGCGGGGACTGGAAGTCAGGCTCCATCTACCTGTATGTCGTGAGCGGCGGCGGCGTCACCCTGTTTCACGGGTCCGAGCCGTTTCGCGAAGGGCAGACCACGGACATGACGCGGACGGACTCCAAGGGTGTGCGCTTCGCCGAGCTGCTGATTGGCGTGGCACGGCGCGAGGGTAAGAGTTTTCTGCGATATCACTACGATAACCCGGCCATCGAAGGTGACGAGGAGACCGGTTCGCCGAAGTTCGGTTACGCGGTGAGCTTCCCGGTGCCCAACTCGGAGCAGAGGGGCGTCATCGGCTCCGGCATCTATGTCGACGAAGGGGAGGAGTAGTAAACCTGGGCGCACGGGAGCCGGCGCCGGCTCCATTCTCAGCCAACGGCAGGGCGATCCCCCGCCCGATGCCGTGTTGGCTGCCTGCGCCGGCTGTGGCCAGCGCAGGGCTTTTGAACGTCAGCAGTCAGTAGTCAGCAGTCAGTAGTCAGCAGTAAGTGGTTAGAGACTGCGCGGGTAGGTGGTGAATCGCGAGAACTGACCGCACAGATCTGCGGATTTCCTCTCAGAAGTTTTTTCTCAAATTCGACAATCTAGAAATCGTTGGCGTCTGTCTGGCCTGGATTATGCGGGCCTATAATTATGTCGATCCACCAGGGCACCCACAAGGGGTGCCCCTACGGGGGGGTCGGAGTGGAAGGGAAGGTCGACGGGCCTCAGGTTTTGTCTGTGCGGTAGAAGGCGACCTGGTCTTCGTCGAG
>JAAXHE010000005.1 GCA_012271065.1 Candidatus Latescibacterota bacterium | reverse complement strand
TTCTGGCCCACCCGGTAGGTCCGCGTTGGCATTGGAATGACCCACAGTGTGCCTTTGTTGAATTTGTCCTCGTCTTTGCGGTTGGATATCCGCCAGGCCAGTTCCAGGTCGCTCACCTGGAGGCTGTCCCGTTCATAGGACTCGATCTCCACGTCCTGACGATACCGCCCGTGCTGCACGGACAGGTTATCCTTTATCTTCACTTCCATCCGGTAGCGTCCCGGGGGCACGTCCATTCGCGCGAGGTCCGGCACAAACGCGGTCCGTTCCGCCGTCACGTCCCCTTTCGCCGCGAAATGCACCTTGTCCTCGCTCCGGTAGACGGCGCCGGTTGTCGGATTCCGCAGCGCGACGGTCCGGTCCACCATTATTTCCGTCCGGTCATCATCGACCATATAGTGCCCCTGGTGCCGCGGTATCCCAACGTAGACTTCCAGCGCAGTCTGGAAATCCGTTTCACTCCTGAAATCGGCCGAATTGAAATAGAATTCCATCGGCAGCGTGTTTTTCGGCCGCACGAAGTAGTTCGGCTGCGCCGCGGCGGCCATGCGGTAGATATTGCGGGGGCTGTAGCGGGTGAACATGGCCAGCCGGCGGGCGGGAATCCGGGCATCCAGCGGTTCGGGCGCATAGTTGTAGTTTCCGTTGCTGAACTCGTCTGTAAAGGTAATCTCGATTCCCCTGCCCACGTCCACGTACGTCCATGTTTCCCACGGGACCATCGAGCCGTCGTACGTCGCGGTGACCGGTCTGTAGGACCCCCCGGGACCCCTGCCGCCCAGGCTACGCACGGGGTAGACCGGACCGACGAACGTTGAGCTGGCGCCGCGAAGGTCGATTCCGCGGCGCGGAGGGCGCGCGGCCCCGTAGAGCGTCCTGGAAAGACGTTCCTTGACCCGCTGAACCGCCATGGACTGCTGGAAGTTCAACTCTTTGTAGGTGGAGCGGTGGTCGGGTTCGCCGAAACGGATGTAGACTTCGCCGCGCTGGTCCCAGGGCTGCCTGCCATCGGAGAAATTCTGCATGGCGAACGACACCCGCCGATAGTGCTCCAGGAGGCGCTCGTTCGCCGCCGTGGTCAGGTCAGGGTCCTGGTCCGCCCAGAACTTTCTCACAAAGTCCCATCGTTCTTCCAGCGGCGTCTTTTCGAAGGCCGCCAGCGTCTCCTTCGGCGCAACCAGCCGGATATCGTGGTAGTGCCCCTTCTCGGCCGCGTCGGCCCTTTCAAGATAGTCTCTGAAAAAGGCGGCGGCCCTGTCGTAGGCCCCCAGTTTCATGCAGGCCTGGGCGAGGATGGGCAGGACCTGGTTGTCGTCCGGATTCTGTAAGGCGTAATCCTCCAGGACTTCAAGGATACGGCCGTAGTCCTTCGTTCTCAGATAGATCGATCCCAGCCGCTTCCGCCCCTCCGGGTCGCCGGGCCGCAAGCCCATATATTTCGCGTAGTAGAACGCGGCTCTTTCGTAGTCCTTCTCGAATTCCTCCACCCATTTTCCCATCAACAGATAGGCGGGGGCGTAGCGGGGGTCAATTGCCAGTACTTTCTTGACTTCCCGCCGTACGTCGTGTTCGTCCAGTTTGTACCGTATATCGGCAATATTGAACCGGGATTCCACGTGGTCCCGGTCGTACTGGAGGGCTTTCTGGAAATAGCGGATGGCGTCGTAATTTCCCCTGGGCCACTTGCGGAAGGTGAGACCCAGCCCGAAGTAGGCCTCGGCCAGCGTGTGTTCGCATTCGATCGCACGCTCGAAGGCTTTAATGGCGCGTTCCAGCTTCTCGGCCTCCAGATAGGCGAACCCGAGCCTGCTGTGCCCGAGGGCGTAGTTCTGAGCCACGCCGGCGAGGATTTCCAGGGTGGAGATCGCCCTGGGCGGATCGATCGGGGTGAGGTCCGTGCCGAGGTTGAGGAGGGAATCGACCTGCGCCTTGCCCACGCGCCGGTCGACGGTACGATATCCCGCGCCGCTGCGGACGGCTTCAACCAGGTAACCGTCGTGGAAGAAGCTGGTGACAACGGCTTCGCCGTCCTCCGCTTCAGGACGGTATCCGTGTGTGTAGCTGAACCGGCGCTTCTTATCGGGGTCCAACGCCGAGCGAAACAGCGTCTTCATGACGATAGAGTCCGCCGGCGTCAGCGTGTTGGTTTCCATCCAGTTCCTGAGCGCCGCCAGGTCGGAAGGCCGCTGGTTTTCGTGTGCCTGCTCATAGGCGTGAAGGGCGTCTCCGATTACGGTCAGATGGTCCTGGCAGACCCAGCGGGCGCCGCGCTTTGCGCCGGCCTTCTTCGCGGTTGCGGCCAGGGCCCCCGCGTAGGACAGGACCGGCTCTTCGTAGAGCCCATGCTTTTTGAATCTGAGATACAGGGACGCCCACGACCGGGAGGCTTGCCGGTAACGCTTCACCGCCGATCGGAATTCCCAGCGGTGCACGGTCGTATAGGCAAGGGCCGAGGCGTTGAATACCGCCGCGACCCCCCACAGCACCGCCTTTGCGGCGCGACTCGGTTGCGGCGCGTTTACGGCCTCCGCAACCGACTGCGTTCCAGCCTCCGCGCCGACAGCACTTTTCGATCGCGCAATCGACCCGTCCCGGATGGAGATCTCCCATACACCGGGTGGTACCAGCGGTACGGACCGTTCCGGGAGCATGGTAAGCGTATGCAGGGGGACCCGTAAGGGTGTTTCGCGATAGCGAAGGCGTTTCCCGCCAGCAACCCACTCGAGGCGCCCGGGCGGGCCGGGTAAGGTGCCGAGATGGCGAGGCTGGCTTCCCGGGGTTTCGACCCAGATTTCGGTGATGGCGGAGGAACCGGTTTCCATCCCGATCGCCCACGCGGTCTGCCCGCCGCTGGAGGCCGAAACCGCGGTCTGACGAACCTGCGCATCGAGATTCTCAAGAGGGAAAGACGCCGTGATGATCACGACGGCGAAGAAAGCCAATCGCCACAATCCCACACGGGGCGATTCAAGAAATGATACCATGTCATCAACCTCATACGGACCGAAACGTCGTGTCTGCTATCGTTCCCCTTCGTCATCGTACCCCGTTCCGATCCAGCATGTTATGCAGTTTCAACCGGCAGTGCAAGCGCTTTGCGGATGGCGACCCCTCCCTCCGGCAGCACAGAGTATTGACACGCTACGGCGAATAGACCAACACTTCATCCGTCGAGACCCGGTCCTTCAGGCCGCCGGAGAGCATGATCCGGCCTTCGTTCAGGGGCGTAACGACATAAAAGGATCGATTCTCGCTGATACTGTGTCCCGTACGTGTGGTGGTACCGGTGACCGGATCGAAAGTCGCCACGTCTCCGCCAGACAAAAGGAACACCTTTCCGCCGGGCAACAGGAAGGCGGTAACGATGGACGATAGTCCCGTATCGCCAGCCGGCACAAACCTGTTCGCTGCGGGGTCATAAAACTCGGCGGATGTGACATTCTGTACGTCCTGCGAATTGAAGTCACCTTTGCGTCCGCCAATGATCAACACCCTGCCGTCCTGGAGAAGCATCCCGTCGTGTCCCCGTCGTTCGTCGTTCAAATCGCCAACTTCTGCAAAGGAGTTGGTGGCGGGATCGTAAATCTCAGATGCCTTGACCATGCCGGCTGCACTCATCCCTCCGGCGATAAGTACCCTGCCGTCCTGCAGAAGGGTGGCGCTATGGTTCGTTCTTGGCGTGATCATGCGCCCTGTAGACGTGTATTTCCAGGTGTCGGGATCGATAATGCCCGCGTTGCCCCCTTCATCGGTCGCAAATATGTCTCCCGTGGAAAGAACCGTGGTCGCCGCACTCCTTCTCAATTCGTGAGCGTCCGCCAGGACTGCGAAGCGTCCGGCTTGCGGGTCGTAAATCTCCGGGGGATAACGAAGACCACCCTTGATCAGTACGCGACCGTCCCGCAGCAGGACTGCGCTGTCCTGGATGCGGGCCTGCGACAGGTTTCCCGCTTTCGACGAGGTTCCTCTTTCCGGATCGAAAATTTCCGCACTATCGTGATACATATCCGCCTGTGAATGCGCCGGGCGGTCCGTTTCGGTACCACCGGCGATGAGAACCTGACCGTTCTTCAATTGCACAGCAACGTGCAAAAACCGGGATATCGTCATTTTTCCGACGACTTCAAAACCCTTGAGGTCGCCAGGAGATTCGGTGGACGCCGGCGAATCCGACCCACATGCCGGGAGACCCAGAAAGAGAACGATCAATGTCAATGGTTTGGCTGGCATATTGCGATCCTCCACTCATTCCGAATTCGACACGCGCCCGGCGACCGAAGACAATCTTCTCTCTATCACGACATCATCCACCAGTATCCGGAGCGAGGGCA
>JAAXHE010000047.1 GCA_012271065.1 Candidatus Latescibacterota bacterium | reverse complement strand
AAGTCACTCAGCGTGGGAAAGTCCTGGCTCAAGCAGGATGCCGACTGTTGGCCATGGATAGGGCTGTACAACTCGCATCTGTTCCATGCCTACTGGTTGATGGTCGGGGATGCCTTCCATGTGACGATGCAGGAATACGGAACGATTCGGCGCCCGCGTGGTTGGGCGGACGATGCAATCAGAAAGAAAACGGAGAGGTTAGCAAGACAGCTGATGGACAGCGGCACACTGAATGCCTGTCGTGTCGTCAAGAACAACAAGGGGCCTCAGCACAACGTCAACTTTCACAAGGCGGACGCGCCCGGCCCCGCGATTGTCCGGGAACTCGACAGCCTCCTGCTGGACGCCTATGGTCTGCCGCGCGACCCGCTCATGGAGCAAATGCGGATCGTCCGCAAGGGTAGTGCCCACATCCTTCAGCCGGGATCGTCGTCATGACTCGGATCCGTTCCAGAGCGCATGTCTTCGTATTTTCGCACTGGACCGCGCGACGTTCTCGATTTCGACACTGGAGACGGTCAAGGAATTTCAGTTTTCGTCCTTGTGACTGCCCACTCGGGTACACGGAGCGCCAATGTCCGCCTATTCCTCGCAGTACACATGTGGCGGAAGTCCCATTGCAGAGATCCGTCGTCGGACGTCTATGCCAGCGCTCCGCTCGCGCTGGCGAGCGCGAGAACGTGTCCATAATCAGAACGAATCTCCCAATTTTGCAGCTCCGAGACCGCAGCGTCAACGGCTTATGGTTGTTTTGTCAGGGCCATCCCAAAATACCGAATCGAGACGTATTGCTGCGTTTTTCACCTAAAATAAGCGTAAATCTTGCATATATTTATCAAATAATGATGAAAATATGCGTCAAATAAATGAGCTCGGACAAATATCGACGACAATGGGATGACCCTGGGTTGTTTTGTACAAGGAAGTGCGTATCATTTTGATACATTCCGCTTGGAGGTGGGGACTGCTGGGACATTGCGGAAGCCGAGAAGCGAATACGCGCTTACGCAGACCGTGCAAACAACGCGTTTGAACTGGCCTTGACCCGTCACGCGAAGGAACGCATGGCGGAGCGGGGAATCATTGTCTCCGACATCAAGTGTGTGCTTGAGACGGGCCGTATCGACGAAGAGCCTGCGGAGTCCACGCGACCGGGTTACTACAAGTACAAGATTTGCGGAAAATCCCCCAATTCGGGTTCCAGGGAAATTTGCCTGGTTGTTATTCCGGACCCGGGCAGGCCAGCCATCAAGATGGTCACGGTCATGTGGAGGGATGTTCGATGATTGCTGAAGTGGAAGACTATCACTACACCGAGTGCGGTTTGCCCAATGTGTGGATTCAGGGCATTCCCGTGTTTGACGACGATGGTGAAGAGACGATTCGCATCCCCAACGTGAATGGGCTGCACAGGCTGATCGCCGAGGGGATCGTGGGGTCCGACGGTAGTTTGACCGGTGCAGAATTGCGGTTCCTGCGTTCTGAAATGGGCATGACGCAGTCCCAACTCGGCTCATTGCTCCATCGCGAGCGCCTCACCGTTTCGCGCTGGGAACGCGACGAAAGCGCCATGGACGGTTCAGCGGAAGCGCTGCTGCGCATCTATGCGACGATCAAGTTGGGTTTGGGTGGGGTTGACGAGGTGAATGTGGAGCAGATCAGCGCCAGGTGCGTATCCGCGCCGGACGCCAGGGGCCAACTGCGCATCGACGGCTCAATTCCCGGGTGCTACCGTCTTGTGGCGTGATACGACCCGCAGCTGCCTGCCTGAAGGTGGCCGCCTGAATACGCCTAATCATTTCGTGCACACTTTCGAGCCTTGAGTGCGGCGAATAGACGATGTCACGTGGGCGAGCGGGATGCCGGTGGCAGTGGCTTGCACCGGGCTTGACCCTCGGGGGCCATCAGAACATACTCTGCCGCCATGAACAGACCCACGAGCAAGAATTCACGTCCACGTCGCTGGTGGCGAGGACGCCAGTGAGAGGGTAGTGCGCACGTAATCAGACCCAAGCGTCCGTTTCAGTCATGCAAACCCATCTCTGAGTGCCGGGGATGGGTTTTTTCATTTTGGCGGGCATCATTCTGGCGATCTGCGGAGAGCGGGCAATCGAAGCAGAAGTGAGCGGGAACCCGAAGAGAACAGGATATTCCGATGCAACCACCGTTTGACATTGCGGCGGATCTCGATACGCCGGTGTCGGCCTGGCTCAAGCTCAGGGCGTTCGAACCGCGGTTTCTGCTGGAAAGCGTCGAGGGTGGCGAGCGTCTCGCCCGCTACTCGTTTCTGGGTTTCGGCACGGGGCCTTCACTGGAGCTGTATCCCGACCGTTTGTTGATCAACGGCTCCGCGGCGCCCCGGCCCTCGACGGCCTCCGATTGGTCAACCGTCCTGCGCAGGGCGATGAACGACGCTCCGGATCTGCTGCCGCAGATCGGGGGCCTGCCGTTTACCGGCGGACTGGTCGGGGCATTCGGTTATGACGTGGTCCGCTACTTCGAGCGGTTACCGCCCAACCGCGCGGAACTTGACGGTTTGCCCCAGGCCGCGCTGGTGGCGCCTACGTCCGTGCTGGTATTCGACCACCTCACCCGACGGGTTGCGCTGCTGCACTCGGGTTCGGAGCGGGAGCGCACACAACTGCGCCAGGAAGTCATTCAAGCACTGCGCGGAGGCATTCACGACCGTGCCGCCGCGGGCACTCCTCGCCGCAGGTTCTCACCGGCGGTCGCGAGCTTCGAAAAGGCCGACTTCATGGACGCCGTGCGTCGCTGCAAGGACTACATCGCAGCCGGCGACATCTACCAGATCGTGATGTCGGTGCGATTCGCCGGGACCAGCGATCTGGATCCCTTTTCCTGCTACCGGGCGATGCGGCTCCTGAATCCCTCGCCCTACATGTTCTTCTTCGAGTGCGGGTCCCTCAAGGTGGCGGGCGCGTCTCCCGAGGCGTTGGTGCGGCTCGATCACGGACAGGCTTCGCTCAGGCCCATCGCGGGAACGCGGCCGCGCGGTTCGTCCCATCGGGAGGATGTGGCCCTGGAGGAGGAACTGCTGGCGGACCCGAAGGAGAACGCCGAGCATGTCATGCTCGTGGACCTGGCGAGAAATGACCTGGGACGGGTCGCGGAACGCGGCACCGTGCATGTGAACCCGTACCGCAAGATCGAGCGCTACAGCCACGTCATGCACATCGTCAGCGGTGTCCTCGGCACGTTGAAGCCCGAACACGACGCATTGGACCTGTTCGCCGCAACGTTTCCCGCGGGCACCCTGGTGGGAGCGCCCAAGGTGCGGGCCATGGAACTGATCGCGGAACTGGAGCCGGTCGCCAGGGGACTCTATGGCGGCTCGGTGGGCTACCTTTCCCGGAACGGCAACATGGATCAGGCTATCACCATCCGCACCCTGGTGTTTCACGATGACGAATACAGCTTTCAGGCGGGGGCGGGAATCGTTGCCGACAGCGATCCAGACTTCGAGCACCGGGAGGTCATGGCCAAGAGCGCCATCCTCCGGCGGGCCATGGAAATTGCCGAGGAAGGACTGTGAGCGCGCGGCTGCTGCTGATCGACAACTACGATTCCTTCACCTACAACCTGGTGCAGGCGTTTCTGGTGCTGGATGCGGAGGTCACGGTGTATCGCAACGATGCCATCGACGCCGATACCGCCGAGTCCTGCAAGCCGACGCACCTGGTCGTCTCACCGGGACCCGGCCGGCCTTCCGATGCCGGCGTATCGCTTGCGATGATCGAGCGTTTCGCCGGCCGGATACCGATCCTCGGGGTCTGCCTGGGGCACCAGTGCATCGTGGAGCACTTCGGCGGCGAGATCGTCTCCGCGGGCAGCCTGATGCACGGCAAGACATCCCGGATCAGCCACGACGGAACGGACATTTACCATGGACTGCCGAATCCCTTCGAAGCCGGCCGCTACCATTCCCTCGCGGCGCGTCGCAACCGCGTGCCGGACGTTCTGAAAGTCACCGCGCGGACCGGGGACGGCGAGATCATGGGCGTGCGCCACAGGAGCCTGCCGGTGGAAGGCGTGCAGTATCATCCGGAAAGCGTCCTGACCCCGCACGGCCCGGAACTTCTCGGAAACTTCCTGAATACCCGGGTCGCCGAAGCGAAGTCCCCAGGAGGTTGACGATGCGTTCACGGTGGGACGGGACGATGGACGCCGAGTTCAAGGCGGGGCAGCACTATTGACGTCGAATTCACAGCGTAGCGATTGCCGGCGAGTTCGCGGTTTGGCGACGAAAGATGAGTTCACAGCGCGGTGATGGATGATGGGTTCACGGCGGGGAGTCCGATGATGAGTTCGCAAGCGGTGGCTTTGCTGGAGAAGGTGCTGGCGGGTATCCATCTCACCGAGGAGGAATCGAAGTCCATGCTTCATGCCATGGGCGCCGGCGAGCTTCCCGCGCCTTTGGCGGGCGGGCTGCTGGCGGCGCTCAGGGCGAA
>JAAXHE010000059.1 GCA_012271065.1 Candidatus Latescibacterota bacterium | reverse complement strand
CAGTAAATCTGCGTTGCGCTGGTATGGCGCGACAGCCCCCACAACCCGGCCGGCGGCAATAGGCCCAGGCGTGGAATCGGATTGCCGTTGGCATCGAAGGCAATACCGTCGCCGCCGTGCCCATCTTCGAATTCAAAATCGGAATCCGCATAGTTGTAGCTGAACTTCCCGCCGAAGCCGCCCAGGAATCCGGGCAGATAGTCGAACGAATGCGTCGCGGTGATTTCAATTCCGGTGAGGTTGCTCTTCTCATTGGAAACCTGCGTGGTTCGCACAGAACCGGTCACCACATTGCCGTCAATCAAGATGTCTTCCGGCTGGTAGGCGTTCTCAAATGCACCCTGAAACCGTTTCCAGTAGATACCGGCCGCCAGCAACGTGTCTTCGTTGGCGTACCATTCCAAACCAAGGTCGACATTCCAGGATGGCAAGGCTTGCAATTTCGGGTTACCCGGTGAGCTGATGCCATGCACGGCTTCTTCCAGGGTGGCGTAGCCGGAGTCAGGATCGTCGGAGTCGTTGGTATTGATGGAGCGGCTATTGCCGTAGGAGTGAGGATCCGGCCGCGAAATGCCTCTGAATGCTCCGGCTCGGAAGACCCATTCGTCATTGAGATCCATAATGAAGGTCAGACTGGGCAAGACTTCCGTGTAGCTATTGGTTTGCAATACTCTTTCGTACTCCGCACCCGATACCTCCTCAACAAAATACAAGCCATCTTCCTGTGTGACGGTGAGCGGGGTCCGGTATCCGATCGAATCGACGTCCGTTTGCACAACCCGCACACCGAAATTGCCTCGAACCGGCCTGCCGGACATCAATGAATCGTAATTCGCCTGCAAGTAGAAGGCGGTCACGTCTTCGGTCAAGTCGATACTGTTGGTCTGGATACCATTCTGGAAGCCGATTGCGGACCTGCCACCGTAGTTCGCGAGCAGTTCATCGAGCAAACAGCCATGATCGAACGTCGCCCATCCGGTACCGGTACCGATGCCGTGCGCGAACGTGATGAGATCGTTGCCGCCCTTGGACTCCGACAGGAAATCAGGCTCCGGGAAACTGCCTTGTCCGCAGTTGTTGGCGGCATTGAAGACCACGGCGCGGGCTGCGGCCGTGTTGGAACTCCCGTGCGGGACGCCGTCAAGGTCCTCGTCGTCATACAGGCTGTATCCGGCTTGATTGCGATTGCCGCCGAAGGTGCGGTACTGAAGGGAGGAAAGGCGCACGCCGCCCTCTAGATTGTCGACAAAACCCAGGTCGGTGTCCCAGGACAGGTCCAGCCTGATAGCATCAATTGTGTGCTCACGAATCTGCTGCCTGGCTCGAACCTGCGCGCGGTCGCGGGCGGTAAAGTAGCGGGGATCGTTGATGTCAAAATCCAGGAGCGAAGCGGGATCGCGCGAACTGCTGCCATCCGTGCTGAGAACCGTCGGCAATGTGAGCCCGTCCGTGCCGGGCGCATTCACATCGAAATGGACCCAGAACTCTTCTCTGCTGGAAACGCGGTCGGGTTCCGTGATCAACACCTCGTTCGCGGCCAGTCGGACCTCCACATCCGTCTC
>JAAXHE010000219.1 GCA_012271065.1 Candidatus Latescibacterota bacterium | reverse complement strand
GGCCGCAGCCCGGATGGGCTTTTTCAGCGGGCTGCTAGGTTCCCAGTTCCTCAGACCGCCGGGTCGCCGCTTCCACCGCCTTCATCAGCGCAGCGCGAAATCCGCCCAGTTCCAACGCCTGCAATCCGGCGATCGTCGTACCACCCGCAGACGTTACCTGGTCTTTCAAAACCGCCGGGTGCTGGCCGCTTTCGATCACCATTTTCGCTCCGCCGAAGACAGTTTGCGCGGCCAGCTTGAGCGCAACGGGCTTGGGAATCCCCATCCTCACACCCCCATCGGCAAGCGCATCTATAATCACGTACACAAAGGCAGGGCCGCTGCCGGAAAGCCCGGTAACCGCGTCCATCTGCGCTTCGCTCAGGCGGACAGACGCGCCGACCGACTCCAGGATGGCCTCAGCCGCAGCCATATGGGTTTCCTGTGAGAATCGGCCCGGGCAGATGGCCGTGACCGACGTCCGGATCTGCGCAAGGATATTCGGCATCGCCCGCACAACCGGGATCCTACCCCCCAGAACTTCCTCTATAGCCCCGGTCCGTACGCCTCCCATAATGGAAATCACCAGTTGCCGACCGGTAAGCGACGTCGCCAGAGGCGCGACAACGGACGCCCAGACCTGAGGCTTTAAACCCAGTACCACCACGTCTTGTTCGTAGGCCGCCGCTGCGGCGTCACGGGCGGTATTGACCCCCAGGGTCCGCCGATGCGACGCCAATAGAGCATCGTCGATGTCCACCGCCGTCACCCGTTCCGGCGACAGAACACCTGATTGCACCAGGCCCGCAATCAACGCGCCGCCCATATTCCCTGCGCCAACGACAGCGATACGTTTGTCACTTAAATCGTACATATAGCGCATTCCGATCCTGAAATCTCTTCCGTGACCCGGTCTCCGAATTCGCGGGTTCACTGATAGACATGGGTCAGCCAGCCATGCCGGTCGTCCGTCTCGCCCGACACGACGCCGAAGAAAGCGTCCTGCAGCGCTTTTGTGATGGGGCCTCGCGTCCCCTCACCGACTGGAATGTGATCAATTCGTGCAATTGGCGTCACCTCGGCCGCGCTGCCGGTGAAGAAAACCTCGTCGGCGATGTACAGCGACTCTCTGGGTATGGCGCGCTGCGTTACCGCGTAGCCAAGATCGCGCGCCAGCGTAATGACGGTGTGGCGGGTAATTCCCGGCAGAATTGACGACCCGGTAGAGGGCGTGTAAATCGCGCCGTTCTTCACCATGAAGATGTTCTCTCCGCTGGCTTCACTCACGTGGCCCTGCGCATCCAGAGCGATTCCCTCCACGTATCCGTCGGCGAGTGCCTCCAGCTTGATCAGCTGCGAGTTCATGTAGTTGGCGCCGACCTTGGCCAGAGAGGGCATCGTGTTGGGCGCAAGCCGGTTCCACGAGGAAAAACGTACCTCCGCCCCCTTTTCAAGCGCCTCCTCGCCCAGATAGGCGCCCCACTCCCAGACGGCAATCACGACTTCAACGGGACAGGTTGAGGGGTCTACGCCCAGACTGCCGTATCCTCTGAAGATCACGGGACGCACATAGCACCTTTGAAGTTCGTTGGTACGGATGGATTCCAGAATGGCCCCGGAGATTTCCTCGTGTTCATAAGGGATCGGCATCCGATAGATCTTGGCCGAATCGTACAGCCGATTCACGTGATCCGCCAACCGGAAACAGGCCGGTCCCTTTCGCGTATTGTAACAGCGAATCCCCTCGAAAACGCTGGATCCGTAGTGTACCACGTGCGACAACACGTGGATCCTTGCGTCGTCCCAATTCACGAACTTTCCGTTAAACCAGATCTTGTCCGCCTTCGGCATCGGAGGCATTTCTCTTCCCTCTCCCATAGATGAACGGATCTGCCGCGGAAGACGCCTCCTCGGGCATATCGCTCGCTTCGGCAATCCGCGATGGTACGTTTCACATGACGGCTATCGGCTCCCGTGAATCTGCCCGCTGGATTGAAAAGACGCCTTGAGCGCGCGGGAAATCCGCTCATACTCCGGTATGGAAACTGCTTCCGGCCGCAACCTGAAATCGATGTCCGCCGACGCTCCCACGCGGTTCAGGATCTCCATTTCTCCATGCACCATTCCCAGCAGGGCATTCTTCAGCATCTTTCGCCGCTGACCGAAAGCCGTACGGACGACGCGAAAGAAAAACCGCTCATCCTGTATACGGTAGCGAATCTCCCTGTGGAAATCCATCCGTATCACGGACGAATAGACCCTGGGCGCCGGGTAGAAGACACCGGGGGCCAGATCAAATAGAATCTTCGGATGAGCATGCAACTGAACGGCGATCGACAGAACCCCATAGTCTCTGTTGCCCGGCGCGGCGACGATCCGTCGGGCAACTTCCCGCTGAACGGTGAGTACAGCCCGTTTAAACCTGGACCGCGCATTCAGAATACGCCGTACAACCGCACCCGTAATGTAATACGGCAGGTTTCCCACCAGAATCGCGCGTTCAAATCCTTCCCCGCTAATCAGTTCGGAAAAGTCAACCTCCAACACATCCTGGTTGCGCAAACGCAGCCCGCACCGGAATCGTGACCGCAGGAAATCACACAACGCCTCATCCCGTTCGATCCCGACGACGCTGTCCGACTGCGCCAGCAACCGGCCGGTCAGCGCGCCGCGCCCCGGGCCGATTTCAACCACCAGGTCGTTCGCGCGCACACGAGCGGCCCTGACGATTTTCTGGACGGCCCCGGCGTCGGTCAGGAAATGCTGCGCAAGGCCCTTGTTGGGCTTGGTCATCACTTCAATCCGAAAACCCGGCGGGCATTCTCCGTGGTTCGAGCGGCGAAACGTTCCAGCGGCTCGTTCGCGCGTGCCGCCAGGAACGCGGCAATCTGCCTTACGTAGGCCGGCTCATTCCGCCGACCCCTGTGCGGGACGGGCGCGAGATATGGACAATCTGTTTCCAGGAGTACCCGATCGGGCGGAATGCCCATCGCCACAGACAACGACGTTGAGCGTTTGTAGGTCACCGTCCCGCCGAAGCCCAGATGGAAGCCAAGGTCGACCGCCCGCTTCGCCTGCGCGGGACCTCCGCCGAAACAGTGCAATGCTCCGCCGGCCGCAATGCCGTCTTCCTCTTCAAGGATATCCATCACCCTGTCCTCCGCACCGCGACTGTGGATAACAAGCGGAAGTCCTGTCTGGCGTGCGAGATGAATATGGAACCTGAATACCCGTTCCTGTAGGGACCTGGGCGCATAGTTCCGAAAGAAATCCAGTCCCGTCTCGCCCACGGCCACAATCTCTTTGTTCAATACAAGCCGCTTCAGCGTATTCAAACCGTCCGGGTCGGCCAGTTCGACGTCGTGCGGATGGAATCCCACCGTCCCATAGACCCCTTCGTGATTCCGAGCGAGGTCCAGCGCCCTCCGGCTCACGTCAAGGTTCGTACCGACGTTGACAATACTCCCTACCCCTGCCTCCCGGGCCCGGCGTATCGTCGCTTCCTCGTCTCCCAGAAACTGTGGGAAATTGAGATGGGCATGGGTATCGACAAGCATCTTCTCAGCCCACCTCGGCTCCGTCCGGAACGTCGGCGTCCGGTTGCAGCAGGGCTACACGGCCATCCGCCGATGCCGCCAACAGCATTCCTTCGGATGCTACTCCGCGGATCGTCGCCGGCTCCAGATTAGCCACCACCACGATCTGGCGGCCAACCAGCGATTCCGGTTGATACTGCTCCGCGACTCCGGCCACAATCTGGCGCTGCTCGTCGCCCAGGCTGACCTGCAGCGTCAGCAGGCGATCCGCGCCGGGAACCCGTTCGGCGGATTCCACCCTTGCCACGCGAAACTCCAGCTTCTGAAATTCCTTGAACGGGACCAGATCTTCTTTGCCGTCAGCCATGTCTGCTTTCTCCGAAAGGTCTTTTTCCACCGGTTCAATCCTGGGAAAAATCGGACTCCCCGCGTTCACGTCAGCCCCGGCGCGAAGCCCGCCCCAGGAACGAAGGTCCCGCATGGTCCTGGTTTTCACTTCGCCGTCCGCGCCAATCTGCGCCCAGATCTCCTCTGCTTTTTCCGGCATGACCGGAAACAACAGAACCGCCAGATAACGCATCGTCTCAAGAAGACCGTAGATTGTCGCCTTCAGGGTATCCTTGCCGTCGGGATCCCTGGCCAGGTTCCACGGCGCCTGTGCCTCCGCAAAGCGATTTGCCTGCCGAACGAGGTCCCAGATCGCATCGAGGATTCCCGCGGGATTCATCTTGCCCAGCGCGTCGGTCACGCCGTCCAGCGTCCTGCGCGCCTGCACCTTCAACTCCGATAAGTCGGGGTGGTTCGTGTCTGCAGCAGGCGCCCGCCCGCCCAGGTATCGTTTGGCCATGACCACCGTGCGATTCAGTAAATTACCCAGATCGTTTGCGAGTTCGGAATTATAGCGGTGGACAAACCCCGTTTCACCGAAACTGCTGTCCATTCCCAGCACCATCTCGCGTACCAGAAAATACCGAAAAGCGTCCACACCATATTTGTCCGCCAGATCCAGGGGCCGGATTGCGTTTCCCAGAGACTTGCTCATTTTCTCGTCGTCGACCAGCCACCATCCGTGGGCCATCACGGTGTCCGGGGTCTCAACGCCCATCGCCTTCAACATCGTCGGCCAGTAAATGCAGTGCGTCGTCAGGATATCTTTGCCTATCAGATGGCATGAAGCCGGCCACCATCGTCCAAAAGCGTCGGCATCCTGCAGATAACCCGCAGCCGTAATGTAATTGATCAGCGCATCGAACCAGACGTAGCACACGTATGACTCGTCGAACGGCAATGGAATGCCCCAGGCCAGGCGGGCCTTCGGCCTGGAGATACACAGATCGTTCAGCGGCCGGCGAAGAAACCCGAGCATCTCGTTTCTGCGCGCAGGAGGAAGCACAAACCGGGAGTCGTCTCGGATGTGGTCTGTCAGCCACTCACGGTATTTGCCCATGCGAAAAAAATAGTTCTTCTCGGATATCCGCGTCACCTCGCGCCCGCACTCCGGACATTTCCCGTCCAGCAGGTCCTTCTCGGTCCAGAAACGTTCGTCCGGAACGCAATACCAGCCCTCGTAGTCGTCCGGGTAGATCTCTCCGGCTTCGTATAGACGCTGGAGAATCTGCTGCACGACGCGCCTGTGCCTGGATTCAGTGGTTCGGATGAAATCATCGTAAGAAATATTCAATGTCGCCCAGAGTCTCCGGAATCGCTCTACCATCTCGTCGCAGTGATCCTGAGGGTCGACACCGCGCTCCTTCGCTGCCTGGGCCACCTTCTGACCGTGTTCGTCCGTCCCGGTCAGAAACAGCACGTCGTCGCCCGCAACCCGGTGATACCTGGCGAAGACATCCGCCATTATGGTCGTATACGCATGCCCCAGATGCGGCTCGTCATTCACATAGTATATTGGTGTTGTTATGTAGAATCGCCCCATACATTCAACCTTCCGGCCCCGAAAACAGGCGACCAGCTCTCATCGGCTACGTCTCCCATCCGCATGGCATGCCGGCTAATGCGCAGCGCCTCTGACTTCGCGCCAGAGCGATACGAGGCCAACGTAAAGATTGACGTTGCGACGATTCATCTCGCGCAGCGTTTCAATCTTATCGGCGGTGCTCTTCACACCCTCCAGACCCAGCGTGCGGGACAGTCGTCGAATCTCGTCCAACCTCCGGGCGTGTGTCACGCTGCCGGAGTCGCCATATTGGAAAAGAAGGACGTCGCGGAGCCACATCTCCGCGCTGCCGAGCAGCCGCAGGGCTTCATCCCTGTCTGCTGCCAGTTTCTCCAGCGCCGCATGGGTTCGAGCTTCCTCGTCCCACAGGAGCGCGGCCAGAAACCGGTACCCCCGGTCTTGCAGACCGTCGACCTGATGATCGATCATTTCGCGGGCGCGCCTGAGGTTTCCTCCGCAGGTTCGCGCGACGGACATCGCCGCGTCCGTGTCGATTCCGGGCTCGTTCGACAATGCCCGTGCCGCGTCCTCAACAGAGACGGGCGAAAACACCACCCACTGGCAGCGGGAGACGGTCGTCGGCAGCAGAGACTCCTGTGCGGCCGCCGTGAGAATCAACAGAGACCGCGCGGGAGGTTCTTCCAACGTCTTCAGCAGCGCATTGGCGGCTTCCGCGCGCATCCGATCCGCATGCAGGACAACCGCCACCCGCCATCCCCCCTCGAACGCGCCGTACGCGAACTGTTTCTGCAGGGATCGAATCTGTCCGATTGAATGGGTCGCGTGGTCGGCGGGCAGCGGGTACCCATAAGGATCCTCTGCGATCCGTACCAACGTCTCCCGCTCCATCTCGGGCGACGACCGCTGTGAAATCGGAAACAACAATGACATGTCAGGGTGGTTCAAACCCGCCGTCTTCCTGCATCCTCGGCAGTTCTCACAGCATCCGGCATTCGGCTCACTGCAGTAAAGGCTCCTCGCCATTTCGAGGGCCGCGGCCACCTTTCCGGTGCCCTCCGGCCCGGTAAACAGGAGGGCGTGCGGCAGATTTGCGCTTCCCGCCATCCGCTCGAGCCGCTCCGTAACACGTTTCTGTCCCACGACTGTCTGGCAGAACATTCGTCTGTCCCCTGCCGCAAGTTCAACGCAAGACTGCGAGTCCGCCGTTCACCCATTCGGTGAATCGTCCATGCAGCGCCTTCAACAAGACGAGCGCATCTTCCGCGGGCGATTTGTAATATCCCTGGCGAATCGCGACAGTCCGAAATCCGAGCTTTCTGTAAAGGCCGATGGCGGTCAGATTGGAAACGCGCACCTCGAGGGTGACGACATCCACATTTCGATCGGGCAACCCGTTCAGTACGGCCTCCAGAAACCGTCTACCGACTCCGCGGCGCCGAAATTCCGAATGCACCGCGAGATTGGCCAGATGATATTCGTTGGACGCAAGAAAGCCAACCGCATATGCGACGACCCGATTGCCGTTCAAGTAGACGAGGTTGTAACTGTTCCCTCTGTCCAACGCGTCTTCAAAGTCCTTTCTTCGCCATGGATCCGCGAACCCCTCGCGCTCAATCGCCACGACCGCGTCGAGGTGCCCCGCGCCCATTCCAAGAAGCCTGAATTCGGAAATCGCCTGCCGCGACTCGAACCGCATTGAATTCGGGCTCCTTTGCGGTTATCCTGATGTTCCCGCGCTTTCAACCTGGCTCCGGCGATGGTACTCCGGCTCCGCCGTCGCCAGGTCGACTGAATTTCCGTCCCGCAGGGCTTCAGCGCCGAGAATCGCGATGGACCCGCCGCTGGGGTGGGTGGATGCGGGGGCGAACCGGGCGTCTACGCCCAGGGATGCCTCGATACGATCCCGGTATGCCATCCCGCCATCGCCGACAAACAACACCGGCTTCGGGAGCTTCGGAATCAGATCTTCAAGAGGAAGAGCGGTATCCGGAAGACGGGCCGTGAGGGTCCCTCCGTCGAGACTGTACACACCCGCGTAGACTTCGCCACGCCGTGCATCGAGTATTGCACAGACCGGCATTCGCTCGAAGACAACCTGGGCCGCCAGGCCCTTCAGCGTGGACACTGCCAGGAGTGGCAGATTCAATGCGACACACAGGCCCTTTGCAGCGGCCATTCCAATCCGCAGGCCAGTAAACGAGCCCGGCCCCGATCCCACGGCCACCCCGTGCAGGTCCGCGGCCGTGAGTCCGGCGTCCTGGAGTGCCCGTTCCGCCAACGCAACCGTCCGTTCCGCGTGCCGCAGCCCCGTATTCTGCGAGTAGCAAGTCAACACCCGGTTTTCGTTAACCAGACCGACACTGCACACCGGTGTCGAGGTTTCGATACCCAACACGTACATCGCTTCGACCTCTCGCCGCAATCGCTGTGCACTTTTCACCCGTGACGTCACAACAGGCGCCCCTGCTTTCCTTCCGGCGGGGTGAATCCGAGGTGTCGATAGGCCAGCGGCGTGACCTGACGCCCTCTGTGGGTACGCAGCAGATATCCTTCCTGAATCAGATAGGGCTCGTAGACATCCTCGATGGTATCCGGCTCTTCGCCCAGTGCGGCCGCCAGGTTATTCAGGCCCACCGGACCACCGCCGTACTTCTCCACCAGCATCGACAGGAGTCGACGGTCCATTTCGTCCAGTCCTTTGTTGTCTATGTCGGCAAGTTCCAGCGCGCGCCCTGCAACGTCCAGCGTAATCGTACCCTGCGCACGCGCCTGCGCGTAGTCCCGCGACCTTCTCAATAACCTGGTTGCGATTCGGGCCGTACCCCGCGACCTCCGCGCGATTTCGTATGCCCCCTCGGACTGGATCCTGATTTTCAGAATTCGCGCAGCGCGTTCGACGATGGTCTGCAATTCCGATTCGTTATAAAAGTCCAGCCGCTCGACGATGCCGAAACGATCCCGCATCGGACCGGTCAGGAGGCCGTAGCGCGTTGTTGCGCCGATGAGCGTAAACCGATCGAGAGGAACCCTGTAAGAGCGTGCGCCGGGCCCGCTGTCGAGCATTATATCCAGCACGAAGTCCTCCATCGCGGGATACAGCGTTTCCTCCACGACCCGGTTCATCCGATGAATTTCATCGATGAAGAGGACGTCCTTTTCGGCCAGGTTCGTCAGCAGACCGGCCAAGTCCGCGGCGCGTTCAAGTACGGGCCCGGAAGTCGGCATGATTTCCGCTCCCAGCTCGTTGGCGACGACATATGCAAGCGTTGTCTTCCCCAGCCCGGGCGGGCCGTAGAGAAGCGCATGGTCCATGGCGTCGCCCCGGTGTGTTGCCGCATCAACCGCGATTCGCAGCTTCTCCTTGACCTTCTCCTGTCCGGTCATATCGGCGAATCGCGCCGGGCGCAGCTGATCGTCGCCTTCAATCCGGTCCTGGTCTTGCATCTGAGGGTCGCTTACCCTTCCATTCATTCCAATCCGTCTTCCGTTATCGCACTAACAATCCGTTGATAAAGTCGTTCTGCAGGCGAGGTATCGTGTCCCGTCCCGGAAATATGTCACCATTCATCCGCCGAATTTTGGCAATCTATTTCCTGGACAGAACACTTGCCATTGTGGTCGAA
>JAAXHE010000335.1 GCA_012271065.1 Candidatus Latescibacterota bacterium | reverse complement strand
TCCTGGTAATCCGCAGTTTAATCGCCATTTTCAACTCGCAGATATTCGATTTAACGTCCACGAAGACATACGAATCCTGGTAAAAGGCGCCGATATGCACGTGACCATCGCTGGCGGGGGGATTGCCGGACTGGCAACGGCCTTCTATCTGCAGGAGAAGGCGGAAGCGCACGGCATCGAGGTTGCGTATACGCTGGCGGAGGCCACCGGGAGATGGGGCGGGGAGATTCTGACCGAGCGGACCGACGGGTTCACCATCGAAGGTGGGCCCGATTTGCTTTTGACGCGAAAACCGTGGGGTGTCGGGCTCTGCCGGGACCTGGACCTTGAGGACCGCCTGATTGCGCCGAACGAGGAACGGCGGAAGACCTTCCTGGCGCAGGGGCGAAACCTGGTCCCGTTTCCGGAAGACTTCACGCTGGTACCGGCAAACTTCATGCCGGTCGCGCGCTCACCGCTTTTTTCCATTCGCGGCAAGCTGCGGATGGGGATGGAACGGTTCGTCCCGCCGCGCAACACGACGGTCGATGAGAGCCTGGCGTCATTCGTCCGCCGGCGCATGGGTCAGGAGGCCCTGGACAAGATCGGAGGGCCGATGCTGGCGGGCATCCACGGGGCGGACCCGGAGCGGCTGAGCCTGCTGGCCACGTTTCCACAGTTTGCGGAAATGGAGCGCAAGTACGGCAGCCTGATCAAAGCGGTGCGTGCAAGCCGGAATCAACGCAGGTCCGCTGGCGATGCAGGGCAGGCGCCGCCGATGTTCCAGACCCTGATCGGAGGTCTCGGAGAACTCGTTGACGCGATCGTGGACCGGCTGAGGGGCGACCTGCGCGCGAATTGCCCGGTAACGGGTCTGGCGAAGCGCCATCGCGGTTTCGAGGTCACGTTGGGTGGGGACGCGCTGAAAACCGACGCCGTCGTGCTGGCCGCACCCGCGTTCGCGTCGGCCGATCTGCTGGACGGTATCGCGCCGCAACTGTCGGGCCGGCTCCGCCGGATCCGTTACGTGTCGTCGGGAACGGTGTCTCTGGCCTATCGAAGAGCGGGTGTCCTGGCCCAGCACGACCTGGACGGGTTCGGTTTCCTGGTTCCCCGATCGGAGGGCCGCAGGATTACGGGATGCACGTGGGTGTCGTCCAAGCTCGACCACCGGGCGCCGGATGACGGCGTGCTGATCAGGGGATTCGTGGGCAGAGACGAACAGGAAGACGTGGTCGAGATGCCCGACGAGGCGCTCGTTCGCGCCGTGCGGGAGGATCTTGAACACGTGATGGGGCTGACCGCCGAGCCGTTGTTCTCCCGGGTTCATCGCTGGCGGAAGGGCAGGCCGCAGTTCGACGTGGGGCACATGGACCGTGTTGGCGGGCTGGAATCGCTCGCCGAAGAACATCCGGGCCTTTACCTGACCGGAAGCGCCTACCGCGGATCCTCCGTACCCGACTGCGTCAGACAGGCGATTCAAACCGCGGACCGGATTCTGGGGCTATAGCGCTCCGAAACAGGAACCGCATATGGCTGATGGCTGAAAACTACTCCAACCCTGGAAACCACACCGTGTACAGACGCGAAGTCTCTCGCGAGTACTCCCAGAGCAGAGCGCGCTATTCCGCCCAGCACTGAAGATTGAAATACTTCCGAAGTTGGCAGGCCAGAGGATTCGGTGGGACCGCGGCGTGATTCGCGCGGTGCATAAGGCAGGCCCCGCGCCCAGCGGCGACAATTCTAAAGGCGGTGAGAAGGTAGAGGGAAGCCGGTAGAAGAAATGCGGGTAGACGGTAGAGGTGAGACGGTAGAAGAAATCCTTGCCCGGTATGCAATTCCTCATTGCCTGCGGCATGAGAAGAAACCTTACACGGCAT
>JAAXHE010000348.1 GCA_012271065.1 Candidatus Latescibacterota bacterium | reverse complement strand
TAACACCCGTTTTCGGAGCGGACTCAGCATTCGATAGCGCAAGGCGTCATGCGTTCATGTTGGAATATTATGCGGCGATCAAACACACACAGGGTCGTTCCAATCGAGTCCTGAGATGAACTTCCGCATAGCAGACACATTCACAGACAGCCTCGCGAGGCTGACGGGTAACGAGCAAAAGGCCGTGAAAACCACGGCCTTTGATTTGCAGATGAACCCGGCTCAGCCCGGGTTGAAATTCCATAGAGTTGATCGAGCAAAGGAACCGGATTTCTGGTCCGTTCGCGTGAATCGCGATATTCGAATCATTGTGCATCGGACACCCAAAAGTCTGATGATGTGCTACGTGGACCACCACGACAACGCGTACAAGTGGGCGGAAAAGCGCAAATTGGAAGTCCATCCGAGGACCGGAGCAGCGCAGTTGGTCGAAGTCAAAGAAACGGTCAAGGAAGTTGTCGTACCGGTTTATGTGGAAGCAGAACAGGAAGCTCCTGTCAAGCCGCTCCTGTTCGCCGAGACTTCGGAAGAAGATCTCTTGCAGTACGGAGTTCCGCCGGAATGGATTGACGACGTACGTAATGCTGACGAAGACAGGTTGTTGGATCTTTCTGAAAACCTACCCGAAGAAGCAGCCGAGGCGCTGTTACAGATCGCTGTCGGGGAAACGCCGAAGCCTGTCGCGCCGGTGGCTGCCGGAGATCCCTTCGAACATCCTGACGCAAAGCGTCGATTCCACGCGATTTCCAACGAGAACGAACTTGAGCTTGCGCTGGACTTTCCCTGGGCGAAATGGGCGGTCTTCCTACACCCGACGCAGCGGAAGCTTGTGGAGCGCGATTACAACGGTCCCGTCAGGGTTTCAGGCCCCGCAGGTACGGGCAAAACCGTTGTCGCGATTCACAGGGCTGTATACCTGGCACGGAATAATCCGAACGCCCGTGTACTGCTCACTACTTTCTCGGAGACATTGGCGGGCTTTCTCCGTTCGAGAGTGACGCGACTGATTCGCAATGAACCCCGACTCATGGAACGCCTTGAAGTCGTCGCGATTCATCAAGTGTGCGAGCGGCTGTACAGGGCCCAGTTTGGTGTCGCAAAAATTGCGACAATGGAGGAGATTCGAGAATTCTTGTCTGACAGCGCCAAAAAAGAGGAGTCACATCGCTTTTCCATTCCGTTCCTGATGGACGAGTGGGAAAACGTCGTCGACGCTTGGCAGTTGGATAGCTGGGAGGCCTATCGAGATGTTAGACGACTCGGGCGAAAGCCGCGTCTGCCCATCGAGCAGCGATCGAGGCTGTGGGCTATGTTTGAAGGTGTCAAAGTTGAGTTGAAGAAACACCGACTAATTACACGGTCAGGCATGTGTGGCAAACTCGCTGAAGGGCTGACCAAACGTCGTCATCCACCGTATGATTTCGTTGTCGTGGATGAGGCACAGGAAGTTGGTGTCGCTCAACTTCGTCTCTTGGCAGCGATGGGCGGACAAAGGCCGAATGGCCTATTCTTTGTCGGCGATCTCGGGCAACGGATTTTCCAGGCGCCGTTTTCGTGGAAGGCCGCCGGCGTGGATGTCCGTGGGAGATCCGAGACACTCACGTTGAATTATCGAACCTCCCATCAAATCAGGATGCAGGCGGACCGACTTTTGGCATCCGAGCTGGCCGACGTGGACGGCAATGTGGAGGATCGCAGAGGGATAGTTTCGGCATTCAATGGCGAACCGCCGGAAACGGGCTTTTTCGATGATGCGCAGCGTGAGGTCCGGGCTGTAGGAGATTGGCTGAAGGCGTTGGGGGACAAGGGGATCGATGCGGCCGAGATGGGGGTATTTGTTCGATCGGTGGCGGAACTGGACCGAGCGCGTAATGCGGTACACGCATCTGGTCTCTCATTCCGGATTATGGATGAATGTCGCGAGACGACAACAGGCGGGGTGTCGATTTCGACAATGCACCTTGCCAAGGGGCTGGAGTTTCGAGCCGTTGCGGTAATGGCGTGCGACGATGAAGTGATTCCGCGGCAGGAGCGTATCGAGACAGCGGCCGATCCCGCCGACCTCGAGGAGGTCTACAACACGGAGAGACACCTGTTGTATGTCGCGTGTACCCGTGCTCGTGATTACCTGATGGTTTCCGGTGTCAAGCCGGCTTCTGAATTCCTAGAGGACCTTGCAGTATAAATTCGTCTTTGAGTAAATCTATAATCGCTAACGCATCGCCCGGACTCGCGGGCTTTTGTTGATTAAAAAGAGGGAGCCGATGGAATCTTCGGCTCCCTCTTGTGTATTCTGGTGGGCCCTGCAGGACTCGAACCTGCGACCAACGGATTATGAGTCCGCCGCTCTAACCAACTGAGCTAAGGGCCCGTTAAAAGGGAAATTTACGTGATCTGGCGGAATGGACAAGCTTTTTCTTATCCATGTCGCACCGTTTCGTGCGGACCGTGCCGTCCGGTGAACAGTTCCCTGCGCTGGCGGGTGAGATCCTTGTGTTCGGCCATCAAGGCCATCGGATCTGACCCGCCTTCCGCCGCGCGCAACCGCGTCTCCACGGCCGTGATTCGGGCGTCGAGGGCCTTGAGTTGCATCCTGGTGAGATAGTCCTGCAACGGAATCCGCCCTTCCGGATTGAGAATGCCGGTTTCCATTGACAGTGCGGATACGATACCGGCCAGGCCGGCGTCCTCGCATTGATTCAGCAGAGACGCGGCAGAAGCGGTGCGTCCCTTTCTTCGCGCCTCCGCGATCATTCCTGAGATCCGCCTGTACACACTGTTGGTAAAATGATGGGTGTCAACCTGCTCAAGCACCTTGTCGGCCGTGGAGTCGTCAGCCATCATCAGCGTGATCAGTTCCCGTTCCATGCGAGGGCCGGGCTCGAACGACGCTGTTCGCGAATTCGAATCCTCGTCGACCGGGTTGCGCCCGGTTTGCCGGGAACGGGCGGCGCGCTGCACCGCGTCGATGACAATCGCTTCCTCGATCCCCAGCTTCTGCGCGGTTTCCTGGATGAGAAAGCCCCGCCGGGCGCTGTCCCCTGCATGCGCGATAATCTCCGAAACGGTCCTGACGGCGCGGGTCTTGCCGTCCGACGTGGACAGGTCTTCCCGCGAACGAACCCATTCGAAGAGAAAATCCATTAAAGGCGCCGCGGATTCGGTCAGTTCGTTGAAGCCATCCGATCCCCGCTGCCGCACGAAGCTGTCAGGATCCTCGCCGCCGACCAGCGTGACGACACGAATCTCCAGTTCGGACGCCATCATCGCGCCTATACCGCGTACGGTCGCGGCGGTTCCCGCGGCATCGCCGTCGAAAACGAGCACGGCCAGATCCGCATACCGCTTGAGCAGGCGCGCATGGTCAGTCGTGAGCGCGGTCCCTGAAGAGGCGACAACGTTGCGGACGTCGAACTGTGCCAGGGCGACGACGTCCATGTAACCCTCGACCACAACCGCCGACCGGGTTGTACGGATGGGCTCCCGGTTGTTCCAGAGGCCGTAGAGCGTGGCGCTCTTGTTGTAGACGGGAGTCTCGGGTGAGTTCAGGTATTTGGGCTGTTGTTCCGGATCCAGGGCGCGGGCACCGAAAGCGACGGTCCTTCCCGTGTGCGATTGTATGGGAAAGATCACGCGGTCGCGAAAGCGGTCGTAGTGACCGCCGTTCTCACGGGATACAGCCAGGCCCGCCCGTGCGAGCATCTGCGCGCTGAAGCCGCGTCGGCCGGCCACGCCGAGTAACCCGTCCCACGCATTGGTGGCGTAACCCAGCGAAAAGGCTTCCATCATGGACTCGGACACGCCGCGCCCGCTCAGGTAATCGCGCGCGCGCGCGCCTGACGGGTGGCGCATCAGCATATGGCGGAAGTATTTCTGCGCGAATTCGACCGTCCTGTACAGCTCGTCGTTCGTGTCTTTTTCCGCGGGTCTCCCGGATTCGGATTCAGGCAGTACGATACCGGCCTGGTCAGCGAGCTTGCGCACGGATTCGACGAAGCTGATGCGTTCGAGTTCCATCAGGAATCTGAATGCATTTCCGCCCGCGCCGCAGGAGAAACACTTGTAGATCTGCTTTTCCTGGGAGACATTCAGGGAAGGCGTCCGGTCGTCGTGAAAGGGGCACAGGCCCAGAAAGCTCTTGCCGCGTTTGCTGAGCGCGACAAATTCGGATATGACGTCGACGATGTCCACCGAGTTGCGGACCTGTTCGACGGTATCTTCAGGGATGAGGGCCATGACGGGCCAGCCAGTCGGATTGAAAACAAAGACAAGGTTGCAGGAACGTCAACGCGCTGAATCCTGCGCGATCGCAGGCGAGAGGGAATGCGGATCGTCAGCGTGGGGGCATACCGCGTTCACACATCCACCCACCGGTTGTCTTCCCTGATCAGATCGATCAGTTCGTCCACGGCGACGGCTGTAGGGATGTTGCGCTTGACAATATCCTTGCCGCGGTAAAGCGTAATCCGGCCCGGGCCGCTGCCAACGTAACCGTAGTCCGCGTCGGCCATTTCACCCGGACCGTTCACGATACATCCCATGATGCCGATCTTGACGCCCTTCAGGTGGTCGGTGCGGCCGCGTATCAGGGCGGTGGTTTCCTGCAGGTCGAAGAGCGTGCGGCCGCAAGAGGGGCAGGAGATATACTCGGTTTTCGAAATGCGGGTGCGGGTCGCCTGCAGGATACCGAACCCGAGACGGTTGAGGTCGCACGGCTCGGAATCCGGCGACTCCAGCCATATACCGTCGCCGAGTCCGTCGGTGAGCAGGCCGCCGGTATCGATAGCGCCGTGAAGGATGAGCGCGTCGTCGTCGATACCAACGTATTCCCGTTTGAAAACGACGGGAATACGGATGTCACGCTCGAGGAACTCAGCCATGGCGCGGCGCAGGTCCGGCATCGCGTGGGCGTTTTCCGTACGCAGGACAAGCAGGCAGTTGGCTGCCCCACGCAGCATATCAAGCGCGTCCGGGTCCAGGTCAGCCGGCTCGGCGAGTACGAAATTCAGGCGTTCGGACCGAAATGGAGCGTCGTGAAATGTGGCCAGATCGAACAGCGGATAGGCGTTCGAAGCCTCGCGCCGGTCGCGCCACGCATCGTAGTCCAGGATTTTGCCGAGCGTGCCCGGAAGGCCGAAGTCGATGTCCCGTCTGCCCAGATAGATGAAGTCCGGCGCCATGTCCGCGATATTCCATTTGTCCAGTTCGGCGTCGTATTGATAGCCGATGGGGGACAGGCAGGCTGGCGACTGCGGTTCGTGAGGGGTAAGGATCACAACCGGCACGTTGTCGCCGCCCACCCGGTCCGCGGGCCGGGTCCGGCGCCGCGTATAGGTGTATGGATCGATCGGGTATCGGACGATCGCGGGAATCGGTGGGTGCCCGGGTCTGGCCGCGTAGCGTTCGACCAGACGGATGCAGACGGGAATCTCTGCCTCGGGCTCCTCGGTCAGTGAGACGCGAACGGTGTCACCCAGACCGTCTTCAAGGAGCGCGCCGATGCCCACGGCGGACTTGATGCGGCCGTCTTCGCCGTCGCCGGCCTCGGTGACGCCCAGGTGAAGGGGATAGTTGAATCCCTCTGATTCCATGCGGTTGACCAGCAGCCGATAGGCCTGGATCATGACCTGTGGATTGCTGGCTTTCATGGACAGGACAATGTCGTGGTAGTCCAGGTCGGCGCAGATACGCGTGAATTCCAATGCCGATTCGACCATTCCCAACGGCGTATCGCCGAACCGGCTCATGATGCGGTCCGAGAGGGAGCCGTGGTTGGCGCCGATGCGCATTGCGGTGCCGTACTCTTTGCAGATGTTGACCAGCGGCGTGAACTTTTTGCGGATGCGCTCGATCTCGGCGGCGTATTGCGCGTCGGTGTATTCGACAATCTGAAATTTCTTCTTGTCCGCGTAGTTTCCGGGGTTGACCCTCACCTTCTCAACAATCCGGGCGGCGATTTCTGCCGCATTGGGCGTGTAGTGAATGTCGGCGATCAACGGGGCCACGTATCCCCGTGACCGGAGTTCATCCCTGATGGCCTCGAGATTGCGCGCCTCGTTCCGGCTCGGCGCCGTGATGCGCACGTAGTCCGCCCCCGCCTCGATGATCCTGATGGACTGTTCTACCGTGGCGAGCGTGTCCATGGTGTCCGTCGTCGTCATGGACTGGATGCGAATGGGATTGTCCCCGCCGAGTGGAATATGGCCAATGGACACTTCCCGCGTCCGGTAACGGCGGTATTCGGTGAGACTGTTGCAGTATTTCCCGGGATCGGTCTGGAGGTCGGTAATCAGCATGGGCAGGTTCACGTTCAGGGTGGAATGTCGGTCCTGGATCCTTCTCGATTCTAATATAGACGAAACCCCCGGAGGTGTCAATCGGCGCCGGTTTTGCAACCGATTGCAGCGGCGGTGCGGCGGTGATTGGCACGAATGCGCGCTTTCAGGTATCCAGGTCGAGCGTGATCACCGTAACGCCGGCGCCGCCTTCGCCATGCAGTCCCAGGCGCTGAGACTTGATGAATTGGTGCCCCTGGAGATGGGCGCCGATCGCCCGGCGAAGCGCGCCCGTGCCCTTTCCGTGGATCACCGTCGCGTGCTCCATGCCTGCCAGATAGAGTTCATCGATGTATTTGTCGACGGCTTCCACCGCGTCATCCACGGTCATTCCTCTCAAGTCGACCTCGGTCGCAACAGCGTCGCGTCCGGCCAACCCGAAGCGGGCCCCTTCCGAGGTGGTCTCCGCGGCCGATTCCACGAGTTCGAGGTCTTCCCGACGCGCCTGCAGCCGCAGCTTGCCGACTTCGACTGCCACCCGCGATCCCTCGTTCCGCCCGTCCGCGACAATTCCTTCTTTGCCCAGGCTTCGTACGAGCACGCGGCACCCGGGTTCGAGCATTGCCGCGGGCGCAGCCGGTTTCATCACAGTGGCCGCCAAATCGCGCCGCGCACGCTCGACCTCGGCTCTGGCCCTCTTGATCGAGTCTCTGTCGGCGCTGCGCTGTCTGAGTTCGGAGACGGTGCGTTCGATGAGGGCGTTGGCGTCATCCAGAATACGCCGGGCTTCTTCCTCGGCGCCTCGTTTGAACTCACGTTCACGTTGTTCCACTTCCTTCAGGCGGCCGCTGTATTCGGCCTTAAGACGTTCCATTTCACTTCGGAAGGATCGTGCACGATCCAGTTCCTCGTTATAGTGCTGGTACGTGTCGTCGAGGTCCGCGATGAGGGCTTCCAGGCGGCCTATATCGCTTCCCGCTATACGCCTGGCTTCGTCTACGATCTCTGACGGCATCTTGAGGCGGCGCGCGATTTCGAAGGCATAGCTGCTGCCTGGCGTGTTGAGACGAAGCTGGAAGGTGGGCGTCAGTGTACCCGCGTCGAAGGCCATGGAGCCGTTGGCCATCCCCTCTGTACGGTGCGCGAACGCCTTGAGCGCGCCGTGATGGGTCGTGGCCACCGTGCGGCAGCCGCGTTGGGTAAGCGTATTCAACAGGGCCATCGCCAGGGCCGCGCCCTGATCGGGGTCGGTGCTGGCGCCGACTTCGTCGAGTAACACCAGGGATCGGGCTTCAGCATGGTTGGTGACCTCAACCAGATTCGCCACGTGTGAGGAGAACGTGCTGAGGTCGTTCTCGATCGACTGTGCATCGCCGATGTCGGCAAAGACGCCGGTGAAGATCGGAAACTGCGAATGTTCCGCTGCCGGTACGGGCAATCCGGCCTGAGCCATCAGCGCGAGCAGGCCGACGGTTTTGAGGGCGACTGTCTTGCCGCCGGCGTTGGGGCCGGTCAGGACGAGCGTGCGGATGCCCTCGCTGTCCATGGAAAGGCTGAGCGGGACGATGGAATCGGTCCGGCCTTCGCCGTTCAGCCGGCAGAACAGAAGGGGATGCCGTGCGTCGTGGAGTTCCAGGCGCCCTTCCACGTTGAAAACGGGTTCGCTGCATTTCAGTTCGCGTGAGAAACCGGAAATCGCGTATATGGCATCGAATCTACCGAGAATGCGGAGGTTTTCAAGCAGACATCCGCTGATGTGGCCGACGCTCAGGGTGAGTTCCCGAAGGACGCGTTTGATCTCCTGCTGTTCGGCCAGTTCGAGTTGCCGAAGCCGATTGTTGTGCGCCAGGGTGGCCATCGGCTCGACGAAGAGCGTGGCGCCGCTGGCCGATTGGTCGTGCACGACGCCTTCCAGCCGGTGTTTCTGGTTTTCCCGAACGGGAATGACGAAGCGTCCGTTCCGGATGGTGATCAGCCGTTCCTGCACGACGGTGTCCGGTAGCCGGTTCAGGATGTTCTCGATGGAACTGCGGATGCCGGATCGGGTTTGTTCCAGGCCTCGGCGGATCCGCTTCAATTCGACGCTTGCGGAATCCGTGACGGTCTCCGTCGACGGGTCGATGGAACGTTGAATGTGGGCCTCCAGATCCGGGTGTTCGGACAACCCGGACATCAGCTCCTGGAGCCGGGGATATTTCGCTTTCCTCTTGTGAAAATACCCCAGAAAACGGCGTGACATCCGCACGACTTCCTGGATCTGGACGAGTTCGCCGACGGTGAGCGTCGTACCTGGGACCGAGGCGGTTTCCGCCGCGGCGCGGATGTCGGGAATGCGTCCGATCGGTACGGGATCGTCATACCCGATCAGATCCATGGTTTCGAGCACTGGACGGAGCCGGGCTTCAATGCGTTCGGAGTTGTCGGCCGGGGCCAGACTCTCGACTTCGTCTCGCCCCGGCACGGAAACGGTGCGTTCCGCGATCAGGTCGAGGATCTTTTCGAATTCGAGGGCCAGGAGGGTTTTCGGTGGCAGTGTCATGGGGTATCACCCGGTAGGACAGAAAAACGGACGGCTTCTGACGCTAACGTATCTGTGCCGGCAGCAGGATCCGCTACTCCTGTTTACCGCCTTCCGGAGGCGTTTGCGCGTCTCCCGACGCTTGCTTTTCTTTGTTTTGTGATTCCTCTATCAGTACGTTCAGGCGGTCCCGTGCCTTTCCGGTTCCCCGGGTCATACTGTCCATGAAAGGATGGATCGATGACTCCGGTTCGTCCGGTACGAGGTATCTGTAGAACTCCGACGCCCGCGGAACAGCGGCCTTCACGGCGTCCATAAGGACCAGGCAGGCCTGCTGAACGTGGCGTGTCAGACGGGCGTCGTCAATGTACGCCTTCACCCCGGGGTGAGGGGAATACGCCCTCAGCAGCAGGATCAGTAAACCGAGAAGGAGTAATCCCTGCGCCAGGCCGAGTATGCCGCCGCACAGCGTGTCCACGATTCCGAAGGGGGTGGCCTTGAGCATCGCCTGGAGCATTCGTCCAAGAAGGTAACAGGCGATCAGCGTCCCCAGGAATACACAGACGAAGCCCAGCAGTGCTGGGCCATGGCCGGCAGGCTCACCTGAAATCCACTCCGAGACCGCGCCGCCGTACGCGAGGCCGAGTCCGTAGGCCAGTACAAAGCTGAGCAGACCGACCAGGCTCCGGACCAGACCCGTGCGGCAACCCCTGAAAACCATCCAGCAGAGCCCGATCAACAGGATCAGGTCGACAATGTTCATTCGGCCCTCCCTCTGCCCCAATCGCAAACTCGCTGCATCGGAACTGCATTGAACCGGGGGTTCAGCTCAACCACGATGTGCAAAAAATACAACCGCATCCGAAGGCGAATCGGTGCGGTTGTCGTTAACATAATTGCGATTTTGACTTATTGGTTGAAGCGCGTCTCGAATTTCATGCGTTTGCGCTTCGCCGCGGCGATCTTGCGCTTGCGGCGCTCACTGGGCTTCTCGAAATGCTGGTGCTTCTTCATCTCGGTCATTATTCCTGCTTTTTCGCAGGTTTTCTTGAACCTCTTCAGCGCCTTCTCAAATGGCTCGTCGTCTCTCACCACAACCCTGGCCATAAGCTGGAATCCCCCCTTTCCGTTTCCTGCGGAGCCAGGCACGCGCCGGATCAGGAGGACCTGGCGGCCATGCGCCAGTCTGTTTGCCTGCCGGCATGCCTTGTCTTACAGGAATTTGATGGTTCCAAATATATAAACACGAAGGATATTATGCAAACGGTTTTTCTTTGGTTGACTGGATACTTGAAATAGACGTATACTTTCTGTGCGCCGGAATGAGGTCTGGCGGCCGCGCCGCGGAACACCGCGTTTCCCGCGTCCTGCCCTGGACCCGCACCGGATGAGCGTGATATCACCGGGATGCGGGGACGCGTGTGGCGCGTGCTCTGCAGGTCTGAGCCTGTCGCTTGCAGATTGCTGCGGAACTTAACGGATTACTAGACGTTGACGTAAGACAGGGGAGCCGCAACGATGGGTGCGCGAACGAAGGATGTCACAGGCCGAATCGACGGGCCCGGTCACGCGGGTTTAATGGGCGCGCCGCTAGTTTCGAAGGGCCGAATGAGGGTGGGGCGCCGTAGCTCCTACAGTCTGGGCGCGTATCTGTTTCCGGCCGCAACGGTGATCATCCTGGCGTTTCTGGTATATATGCAAATCTTCGTCGTGGATCCCATGCGTCGGGATTCCCGTGACCTTATCGAGCGTCTGGCCTTCTTTTACGGATTGGCAACACAGGATACCGTTGTCGTCAGTGACCTGGACGTCAATGAAATCTTCAGGACCATTACCAATGCGAACTTTCCCGTGGTCATCACAGACTCACGCGGTGAACCCCATATGTGGAAAGCCATACAGATTCCCGAAGGCAATCCCGCGGACCTCAGCCCGGTCGACCGGGAGCGCATGCGCCGGATCGTCAGAAAGCTGGACAGCGAGAATCCGCCGTATTCGTTCGAGATTCCGCAGATCGGACCGCGAGTGCTTCACTTTGGCGATTCGCCGCTGGTACGCCGGCTGGCATGGCTGCCCTGGGTGGCACTTGGTGTAACGGCGCTGTTTATCGGGGCGGGATATCTCGGATTTCTGAATGTCAAAAACAGCGAGCAGAGATCGATTTGGGTGGGCATGGCGCGGGAGACGGCTCACCAGCTCGGCACGCCGCTTTCCTCGTTGTACGGCTGGATCGAGTTGATAAAGTCTGAACTCGAGCATTCTTCCGGTCCGGTGGATGAACAGACGCGCAGGCGATTCGACCAGATCGTGGTTGCGATGGAGGAGGACACCAGCCGGTTGGATACGATCGTTTCCCGTTTCAGTCTGATCGGTTCCACGCCGGAGCTTCGTCCGGAAAACCTTCGTCACGTCATCGAAGAGACGGCGTCCTATTTGCGCGACAGACTCTCGCGTGAGGTCCGGATCGTACAGAGAAACTACGATATACAGCCTGTCCCTCTGAATAGGCAGTTGCTGGGCTGGGCTTTTGAGAATCTGTTCAAGAATGCAGCGGATGCGATGGAAGGGAAGGGTGGAAAGATAGAGATTACTGCAAAGGCGCGGTCCGAGGGCAAATGGGTGGATATCCGGGTTCGTGACAATGGCAAAGGGATTCAGCCCCATCTCGTCAAGCAGGTTTTCCTGCCCGGATACAGTACGAAGGAGCGGGGCTGGGGCCTTGGGCTTACTTTTGTCAAACGTATTGTCGAGGACTATCACAGGGGCAGAATTTCCATTGAGGAGAGTTCACATGAAATGGGAACCACGTTCCTGATTTCACTACCCGTGAGGCCAGCGGAGGAGCGGAAGGCTACGTGAGGCCGGGAGCTTGAACGCTATGAGAGAAAAGCAGGTGCTGTGGGCAGACGACGAGATTGACCTCCTGAGGCCGCATACGATGTTTCTTGGTTCCCGGGGGTATAAGGTGACGCCGGTGACAAACGGGGATGACGCGATTGCCATGGTCAAACAGCGGGGGTTCGACATCGTACTCCTGGATGAGATGATGGCCGGCCGCGGCGGACTTTCCACGCTGGCGATGATCAAGGAAATCAATCCGGATATCCCCGTAATCATGATAACGAAGAATGAAGAGGAGCGTCTGATGGAGGAAGCGCTGGGCCACCGGATCGACGATTATCTCACCAAACCGGTGAACCCCAGCCAGATTCTCTCTGCGTGCAAGAAGCTGCTCGACGCGCGGCAGATCGTCACGGGGCGCATGGGATTGGATTATTCGGCCGTGTCCAATCGCATTCGTTCGTCAATGGCGGGCGACGTGACCTGGCAGGACTGGATCGACATCCACGTGAAGCTGTCCGAATGGGACCTGGAACTGGACCGGTTCTATGACGCCGGCCTGAGAAAGATGCATGAGGATCTGCGGCGGGCGTGCAACCGTGCTTTCGGACGCTTCGTGGAGTCCAATTATGCCCATTGGCTCCAGGACGATATGGATTCTCCCGTGTTGTCGGTCGACGTTGTGAGCGAGTTCGTAATGCCCGCGCTCCAGGAAGGAAAGCAGGTGTTCTTTGTGGTCGTGGACTGCATGCGATTGGATCACTGGCTGGCAATCTCGCCGCTATTGTCCGAACTGTTCAATATAAAGCAGCACTATCACTATTCCATTCTTCCCACAGCCACGCCCTACTCAAGAAACGCCATTTTCAGCGGTCTGTTCCCCAGCGACGTGGCCAAATTGTATCCTCAGGAATGGCGCTCGGGCTGGGACGACGACAACAGCCGCAACCGTCACGAACACCAGCTCCTGGACCGCCAGATTCAGGAACTGGATCCCACGCTGAATCTGGACACACGATACGTCAAGGTGCTGGATATCGCTGAAGGCAACCATCTCGTCAAAAAGGCGCACTCGTACCGGTCCTTCCCTCTGATGTCGGTGGTGTTCAATTTTCTGGATATTCTGGCGCATGGGAGGTCGGAGTCGGATATTTTGAAGGAGATGGCGCCAAACGAGTCCGCATACCGGTCGCTCAGCCGATCCTGGTTTTCCCACTCGTCGTTGTTTGAAATGTTGCGAAAGCTGGCGGAAACGGATACCACGGTGGTGTTGACGACCGATCACGGCTGCGTCATGAGTACGCGCGCGACCATGGCGCATGGCAACCGGGAAACGTCCACGAATCTCCGGTACAAATATGGCAAACACCTTCGATGCGACCCCAGGCACGCGCTGTATATTGCCGATCCGAACGTCTATCGCCTGCCCCATCTGGGAATGGGCACCACGTACATTATTTCGCGGGAGGACTTCTATTTCGTCTATCCCACGAAATTCAACGAATACCAGCGGTATTACGCGAACAGCTTCCAACACGGCGGCATTTCACTCGAGGAGATGGTCCTGCCGGTTGCGGTGCTGAACGGCAAATAGACCGGGGCGTAATTCTCATGATCTCCGCCGGCTGGCAGGGACAGGTTCTGCGGGCCCTTTTGCCTGGCCGATGACTGTTGACAGCCGACCCCTCCCTCGTAGCGAGTCCCGATGCAGACCTCAAGGGCAGAGATCAACACAACGTCCCCGGACCAGACGCGAGCATTCGGCCGGGAGTTATCCGCTCGATTGCGGCCAGGCGACTGCGTCGGGCTGATCGGAGAACTCGGCAGCGGCAAGACCTGCCTCGCGCAGGGCATCTGTGAAGGGCTGAATGTCCCGGACCGGGTGACCAGTCCCACCTTTATCCTGGTGAACGAATACCTTGGCCGGGACGTCGCGTCGCGTCCGGTATCGATCTACCACTTCGACCTGTACAGGCTCCTGGATGCCGACGCCCTCATCGACCTGGGTTGGGATGATTATCTCGCCGGCGACGGCATCTGTCTGATCGAATGGGCGGAACGCGCCGGATCGCTGCTGCCCGAGCGGACCTTGCACATCCGGATTGAAATTCCGGAATCCGGTTCACGCAGAATCATACTTGACAACGGAGAAAACAAATGACGCGGCACGCATGGCGGTTGCTGCTTTTGCTTGCCGTCTGGTCAGGGTTTTCCGGTCAGGCGCTTGCCCAGGGCAACGTACCTCGATGGCTGGTCGATGGACCGACTGCCGGCATGCTGCCTGCGGGCCGCCTGGCTGCGGATCTGCGGTTGTATGGCGACAGCGGCATTCTCTCTCAGATCGAAGTCGGCGTCCACAGCCGCATCAGCATCGGGGTTTCTTTCGGCGGACAACATATCGTGGGCAGCCGCGATGCGGCGTGGAATCCGCGCGTGGAAGTTGCCGGCCGCGTCCGGGTGATCGAGGAGGAGTTGAAGATTCCGGCTGTCGCCCTTGGTTATCACTCCCAGGGGTACGGGGAGTACGACGAGACGTTGAAACGATATGCGGTCAAGTCCAAGGGCTTTTACGCGGTCGCGAGCAAGAACTACGGATTCCCGCTCGGAGACATGGGGGTACACGCCGGATTGAATCGCAGTCTGGAAGATGGTGACGGGGATGGGGATTTTACGGGGTTTGTGGGCGCCGATGTAGAGTTCAAGCGTATTTTTGCGCTGTTAATGGAATATGACTTTGCAATCAACGACAACGAAGACAACTCGCTGGGCTCGGGCAGAGGGAGAATGAATGTTGGCGGGCGGTGGATGCCTTCCGAACGGTTGAATCTCGAAGTGGACGTCAAGAACCTGTTTCGCGATGGCAAGCGGTCGAAAAAAGTCGATCGGCAGGTCCGATTGGTGTATTACTCGAAAATCTGGTAGGGTTCTGATCGGGCCGGTCTCCTGGCCGCCCAATCGAGTGTCCTGTCCCAAAAATTCCTCACCATTCACCCGACGATTCATCCCGTCTCGCTACGTTCC
>JAAXHE010000064.1 GCA_012271065.1 Candidatus Latescibacterota bacterium | reverse complement strand
TGATGAGTAGTGAGGCGCCCGTCCGAGAAGGCCAGGTCCTGACCGGCCCTCTGTTCAACGAGTCGATGCAGGTGGTGACCGTGAATCCGAGCGGGGCCGATGCCTGGGTGGTCGGCCTCGTCGGTCAGCAGTCCGAGCTGTTTCGGCGGGTCACGCTCGGTCCCGACGAGGTTTCGTGCCTGACCATCGCCGACACCGCACTCTCCTACGATGGCGACGGTCGCCTTCTGCGGCTCGGCCTGCAGGCGTATGCGCTCGGCATCGCCCACGAGTTCGATCCCTATTTCGGGCTTTCCATTTCCCGCGTCGATCCGCTGCCGCACCAGTTGGAGGCCGTGTTTCTGCAGCTACTCGACCGGGACGTCTATGCCGACGTGCGATCGATCCGCGGGGCCATGGAAGGAGGGCCGTGTCAATGGAAGCGAAACATAAACATCTCGAATTCATTCAGGGCGTGATCAACCGCCTCGCCACCGATTCGTTTCGCATGAAAGGGTGGGCGGTGGTCCTGGTCTCGGCCCTGCTGGTCCTGCTGGCCCGGGAGGAGCGCGGCGGCTTCGTGTGCATTGGGTTCGTCCCGGTTCTCGTGTTCTGGGGCCTCGACGGCTATTTCCTCTGGCAGGAACGTCTGTTTCGGGATCTTTACGATCACGTCCGCACCTTGGATGGAGCCGATGTCGATTTCTCCATGAACATTGGAGCGTTCAAACGTACCTGGTTGGGCGCAACGTTTTCCAGAACGTTGGTTCCCTTCCACCTCGCGTTGGCCCTTGCGGTCGGACTGGCGATGCTGATTAAGCTAAATTGAAAAGGCCCTTATGCCATGACACGCAGAGTATTTTACAGCTTCCACTATAAGCCAGACAGCTGGCGCGCCGCCACGGTCCGCAACATCGGTACCATTGAAGGGAATAGTCCCGCCTCCGACAACGATTGGGAAACGGTGAAGAGGGGTGGTGACACAGCGATAAAGCGGTGGATTGCCGGTCAGATGAACTACCGTTCCTGCACGGTCGTGCTGGTTGGATCGAACACGGCAAATCGCAAATGGATCAACTACGAGATCGTTAAATCCTGGAACGACGGCATGGGCGTTGTAGGGATTTACATTCATGGATTGGAGGATATGAACGGCAAGACCTCAAACAAGGGGCACAATCCATTTTCCTTTATCACCCATAACGACTCCAATAGACATCTGTCCTCAATAGTGAAGTGCTACGATCCGGCGGGCCGCAATAGTAGGGAACGATACGCTTGGATTTCTCGGCATCTTGCCAACGCGATCGAGGAGGCCATACGTATCCGAAACCACTACCGAGCATGAGAAAGAAAGGCAGTATGATGCTGGATCAATCAATTTTGGACGACATCATCCGCCGCATTGTGGAGGTGGCCCATCCGGAGAGAATCGTCCTGTTTGGGTCTGCCGCTCGCGGCGATATGAACCGCCACAGCGACGTGGACCTGTTCGTCGTCAAGAACGGCGGCGACCCGTGGGCTGTCATGGGAGACATCTACGGGAACCTGCGCGGCGGTGGACGCAATCGTGGCGACACCAGCCCAGGTGGAACGTTACAAGGACTGTCACGCCCTGGTAATCAAGCCCGTGCTGCGGGAAGGAAGGGTGATCTATGAGTCACCCTGAACGTTTTCCGCCCAACGACGGAATCGCCGCGGCAGA
>JAAXHE010000038.1 GCA_012271065.1 Candidatus Latescibacterota bacterium | reverse complement strand
CCTGATTTATTTCACATTGAGGCTAAGCTATGAACGTGGATTGGAATGCGACGGGACGGGAAGCGGTGGACTGGCATTGCAGGCTGCTTCGTTTCGACACCACGAATCCCCCCGGGAACGAACTGCCCCTCGTCAGGGACATTGCCGGGGCGCTGACCGGTGAGGGACTCTCTCCCGGCGTCCTGGAATCCGCGCCCGGGCGCGGGAATCTGGTGGTGCGTCTCAAGGGTGACGGCTCCGAACGTCCGTTGTTGCTGCTGTCGCATATCGACGTGGTTCCGGCGGAGCCCGCGAATTGGACGCGCGACCCGTTCGGCGGCGAGGTGGACGCGGGATATGTGTGGGGACGTGGGGCGATCGATTCCAAGCTGACGACGGCCGTCGGGCTGCAGGTCCTGTTGTTGTGCAAGCGCCTGAATCTGCCGCTGACGCGCGACCTGGTCCTGGTGGCCGCCGCGGACGAGGAGCTTGGGGGCGTGCAGGGGGTGCGGTGGCTTGCGGCGAATCACCCGGAGGTGTTCGACGCGGAATACGGCATCAACGAGGGCGGCGGCTTTGCGTTACTGATCGACGGGCGTCCGGTATACACGTGTCAGGTGGCCGAAAAGGGGAGTGCAGAGTTGAACCTGGTCGCGCGTGGTCAACCCGGGCACAGTTCCGTTCCCCACAGCGACAATGCGGTTTTTCATCTGGGTGGGGCGCTGGAGCGATTGAGCGGCGTGAAGATGCCTCACCGGATTACGTCCGGCGTGAGGGCGTTCTTCGAAGGCGCCGCGGCCGCGCAGGTGAGAGACGAGGTGGCGGAACTGCTGCTCGGAGTACTGGATCCGGATCGCTGCGAAGCCTCGCTGCAGGCCTTGCCGGCTGACGAGCCGACCCGGAAGATGTTCGACGCGATGGTGCGCAATACGTGCGCGCCGACCATGCTCGAGGCCGGCGTCAAACGCAACGTGATCCCTTCCGAAGCCGTGGCGCGGCTGAGCGGCAGACCGTTACCCGGGGTGGACGAAGAGGGGTTTGTCCGTGAAGTTCGTGCCATGGCCGGCGACGGCGTCGCTCTCGAAATGGAAAAGGACTTCAGGCCGGGCACGGAGTTCGACCATCGGACGCCGCTGTTCGACGTGGTCCAGGCGTCGATTTCCAAATGGGATCCGAATGGGGTCGTCGTCCCGTACATGCAGACGGGCGGCACGGATGCGCGGTTTCTGCGGGACCGCGATATCCACATCTATGGATTTCTGCCCATGCGGTACGAGGAGGGCGAGGCGTATTTCGACTTGTGCCATGGTCACGACGAACGGGTGTCCGTCGCGAACGTAAGATTCGGTGTGCAGGTTCTGTTCGACGTCGTGTGTCGGTTAAACGGTATTGCGTAGGTGGCGGGCGCTCGCCCTCCCGATCTATTGGTCCAACACGTGTCGAAGCGCGCCTTCGAGTTCGGGGTGTTGAAAGTCAAATCCGGATTCCTGCAGACGGGTGGGCGTGACGCGGGTGCTGGACAGCAGCAGGGCATCCGCCATTTCCCCGAATGCCAGCCTGGCGGCGAATGCAGGCATGGGGAAGAGCGTCGGACGAGACAGCACGCCCCCCAGTGTTTTGGTGAATTCCCGGTTTGTCACCGGCGCCGGCGCCACAGCGTTGACGGGGCCCTCGAGCGTTTCCGTGTTGAGCGCGTGGACGATGATTCGCGTCAGATCGCTTATAGAGACCCAGCTCATATACTGATCGCCGCCGCCGATCACGCCACCAACGCCCATCTTGAACGGGAACAGCATTTTGGCCAGCGCGCCGCCGTCCGCGCTGAGTACGATTCCAATTCGCAGGTTAACCGTACGGACGCCGGCGTCAGCCGCAGGCCGCGCGGCATTCTCCCACGCAATGCACGTCTCCGCAAGGAAGTCGGCGCCAGGCGGGCTTTCCTCGTTGAGGATTTCGTCGCCGCGGTTACTGTAATATCCGATCGCCGACGCTGAAACCAGAACGCCGGGAGGCGTCTGCAGCCCCGCAAGGCCCTTCGCCAGAAGCCGGGTGCCGTCTTCGCGGCTGCTGCGGATTCTGCCTTTCTTTGCTTCGTTCCACCTGCCGGAAGCGATGTTCTCGCCTGCCAGATGCACCACGGCCTGGATTCCTTCGAGGGCGGCAGGCGCAAGTTCTCCCGTTTCCGGGTCCCACCGGCGCTCCGTGTCGTCTTTCGGGCTCGTGCGAACCAGCCGCAGGACGCGGTGGCCGCGGGCTTCGAGATGCGGAACGAGAGAAGATCCGACGAGCCCTGTCGAACCCGTCACGAGTACGGTCATGGGGTGCCTCCTTGTTTGTTACAGCTGGTAGAGCATCACGTAGATGATCACGCCGCTGACGCACACGAACATCCAGACCGGCCACACCCAGCGGGCGAGGCGTCTGTGTGGCTGGTATCGCCCGCGCAGGGCAAGCCATACAACCGCGAGGACGAACGGCGCATTCAGTGCGGCCAGTACGATGTGCGGGACCAGGACGGCAAAATAGACGCCTCGGGTCCAGTCGTGGTGAGGATAGGGTACGGACCCGACCTTGAAGTGATAGAACAGATACGAAGACAGAAACAGGGCCGAAAAGACGAGGGCGAAGAGCATCATTCGCCTGTGTTGCCGGATGTTGCCGCGCCGGATCTGTAAATAGCCGATCAGGAGAAAGACGGCGCCAATCGTGTTGAATATCGCATTGAGTGCTGGCAGGTCGTTTACGGCCATCCGTACCTCGTAAGGGATTCGAATTCAAGTGTACTCATTTTTATATTCGTTGGCAACCGAATGAGATTGCCGCGGTCCGGAAATCGAAGCTGCGGCGGGGTGCGCGGACGGCAAAGAACGTACCCATGCGACCCACTTCCCGTAGATGGGCAGAACCGGTTGACCCTGTATTGGATTTCCGCTTTTTTCGTCTTCTTGGGAAGTCTTTAAGCCGTTTTAAAACAGGAGGATAATGGCATGTCTTCAACG
>JAAXHE010000331.1 GCA_012271065.1 Candidatus Latescibacterota bacterium | reverse complement strand
GTCCACCACGGTGAATTCGACCGTGAACGCTTTCTCCCGCACACCCTCATTTCCATGGAAAATGGCATTGTTCACGGCTTCGGTGAGCGCAATGGCCACTTCGTCGCAGGCATCCTCGCTCATCTCCAGATCGGCAGTGACCCGCGCCGCGGCATCCACTGCCTCATGCAGCGACTCTACGCAACTGGGCAGTTCCAGTCGTCTGACATCTCGAGATCCGTTACCCATAGACGCATTCCCTCATTCACATTCGGAGCCGCCGCAGACAGGAATCCGGACCGGCACGCGTTTCCTGACCCGTGTTCGAGGCGCCGGTGCGGACGATCCGGGTATTTCTCCTTGACAATCCAGCAGCATGACGTTATCAAAGACGACCACGGAAGGGGGCAACGCCGTTTGCCGCAAACCCCGGCGCGCAACCGTCCCTTCAACGACTACGCAAGACGTACCGCAATTCAAAATGGAGATATTGCGTCATGCAGAAAGAGGTGATTACCACCGATAAAGCCGCGCTTCCAGTCGGTCCCTATTCGCAGGCCATAAAAACGGGCGAGTTGATCTTCGTAGCGGGCGAAAAGGGAATCGACCCCGCAACGGGCACAATTGTCAGCGGCGGTATTGCCGCGGAAACCCGTCAGACGCTGGAAAATATCGCGGCGATCCTGGAGGCCGCGGGCGCCACGATGGACCACGCGGTCCGGACGGTTGTCTATATGACGGACATATCGGAATTTGCAGAAATGAACGCCGTCTACGCGGAATATTTCCCGAATGACCCTCCCGGGCGAAGTTGCGTGCAGGTGGTTGCCCTCCCGGCCGGAGCCAACGTTGAAATCGAAGTCACGGCGGTTCTGGACTGACGATCGAATCGGCGTTAGAGCCCGGAAAGGATCCCCTCCACGTACCCCCGCGTAAATGCGATGTCCCGGTCCACCTCATCCGGCTCCTTCCCACCCACGCATTCCACGTAGAGCGGCCCGCCGAAACCGCCGCCGGCCAGTCCGGACAACACCGAATGGAAATCAACAAGCCCGTCGCCCGGAGTCACCATCACGTCAGGAACACCGTCGGTGACTGTACAGTCCTTGATAATCCCCGTTGTCACCACGGGCGCCACTTCCGAGACGTCTGTCTCGGGCCGCAGGTCGCCTTTCGTATAGTAGATGATATTGCCTGGATCGAAACAGATGCCGAAGGCCGGGTGGTTGACGTTGCCGTTGGCCGCAAGAAGGTGGGATACGGTGAGACTGATGCCCCCGTGCGGCTTCATGGTTATATTCACGCCGACCTCGTACGCATGGGGCGCGGACTGCCGCATCAACTCGAAATAGTCGTCGAAGTGGGCCTCGTTGCTGGTGCCGCAATCCAGGAGCCAGGTCGTGCCCAGCGCGGCCGCATTGTCGATCAGCCGCTTGTAGGCGTCCACCGCCGCCTCAAGCCCCCCGCCCAGCTGGGTGCCACCGATGAGCATCGAAGGAACCACGCCCGCGGCATCCGCCGCGTTGCGCACCGCGGCGACCTCGGCCGGAGAACTCCCGGGTCCCACGGGCACCTGGCCTTCATTCGCAAAAACCGCCACGTCCGAGTAGCCGGCTTCCGCAATCCGGCCGTAGGCTTCGCTGTAACTCAGCTGGCCGTAGGGCCGGGTCGTACATCCAACAGTCGTCTCCATCCTGGACGCTCCTTTGCTGATTCGCTCGAATTACGACAGGTTCACGACTCCATCTTACGTCCGCAGTGCGGACAGACGCCGCCTTCTTCCTTTCGCCGGTCGATCTCTCCGGCAAACCCTGAACCCAGGATACCCGCCGGAAGGGCGAACATTCCGATTCCCAGAAGCGCGATCACGGCACCCAGTACCTTTCCCACGCCGGTTACCGGGTACGTGTCTCCGTACCCGACCGTCGTGAGCGTTACGATGCCCCACCACATTGCCGAGGGTATACTTGAGAAGGCATCGGGCTGAGCACGATGTTCGGCAAAATACATCAACGTCGACGCAATGACCAGCATGATCAGCAGGACGAAGAGTGTCACGACCAATTCGCCCCTGTGCTTCCGCAGCACGTTGCCAAGCGTCTGCAACGAATTGGAGTACCGTCCCAGCTTGAACAACCGCAAAAGCCTCATGGCGCGAAGGACCCGCAGATCGACCGTTGTCACCAGAGGAAGATAGAACGGGAGGATCGCAATCAGGTCCACAAGGGCCAGTGGCGTCAGGAAAAACCGTATCCGACCCCGAACGGGACGGGAATACCGACCGTCCGCGGTACACGACCACATGCGGAGCAGGTATTCGATGGTAAAGACACCTACGGAAAAAGCATCGAACGCCTCAAATGCCCAGCGGTACGACGCCAGCACGGACTCCACCGTTTCCAGGATGACCGCCACGACGTTGAGGACAATCAATCCCATGATGAACAAGTCGATCAGTCGACTCGTCCTGTCGCCCGTCTGCGCCTTGTCCAGTATTTCGTTGGTTCGTTCCTTAAACCGGTCTATCATGGAACCCCTTCAGATAAAGCTGATCAGTGTCATTGCAAACGACGGGTTGCCACGTTGCTGGAGACGCCCTGCAACCTGCCCTCGACCGAGTGACATCCGGCGCTCGCTCTCCGCTTCCGGGTGTCGGTCGTCGATGTTCGGCTAAGGCCTGCCCCGGTCGGCTCATGCACCATAAAGATAGGACGCTATCGTTCGAATAGAAACGTCTTTTTCCAACGAGCGCATCCTTCGCGCGGAATCGCAACCTCAACAGGCTTCCATCCAGTCCGTCGCAGCGACAGGCGACCCATGAATCCGGAAACGAAGGAAAGTAGCATAACAGTCACGTCGGTGCGCGTTCTGGCAGCACTTTCGCTGGCCGCGGTTTTCGTAGCGGTGTTGCCGAAAAACCGGGACCGCGTTATTCATCAGCAGATCGTGACTGAGCTACCCATTCTGTCGAAGGCCATGGGCGACGGCCCGTGGCGGCTCACGGACGACGGGGACCCACGCTGCCGCTCCGGTTTCGAGGAGGTGCGCCGACGCCGAGAGACTCCCGAAACCGGCGCGCCGGAAATCGTGATTACGTGCCGGGAAGGCGCGGATGGACTGGCTCTGACCGCGTCGACAACCGCTTCCCAACATCAGGCGCGCCTGAGGTCCATCGACGGCTGGAGCCTCTTTCCGCCCTTGGCGGCCATACTGGTTGCCATTTTCAGCGGACGCGTTCTCCTGGGTCTGTCGCTGGCCGTTCTCTGCGGAGGCGTTCTCACGGCAGGCGAGGTCCCACTCTACGAACTCCCGTTCGCCGCCATCGAAAAGGCCGCCGTGAATTACGTCTGGACCCCGCTCAGATCGTCGTTTCAGCTCTACATTCTCGGCTTTACCGCGGCCCTGATCGGCATGGTACGGGTGACGTCGCTCGCGGGAGGCAACCTGGGGATCGCCTCGCTCCTTGCCTCCCGATCGGAAAGCGCACGGTCCACGCGTCTGGCCGCATTCTTCATGGGGCTGGCGATATTCTTCGATGACTACGCCAATACGATCGTGGCGGGCACGACCCTTCGGCCAATGGCCGACCGGTTCCGGATCTCCCGGGAAAAACTCGCGTACATCGTCGATTCCACCGCCGCCCCGGTGGCGGGCGTCGCGGTCATCAGCACCTGGATCGGATTCGAGGTCGGACTCTTCGGCGACCTCATGCGGGATCTCGACACCGGCCTTTCGGGCTATCAACTCTTCTTCCACGCCATTCCCGCTCGATTCTACTGCCTTTTTACGTTGGCGTTCGTCGCAGCGTCTGCCTGGCTCCAGCGGGACTACGGACCCATGTACCGCGCAGAGTACCGGGCCAGGACGACCGGACAGGTGCTGCGGCCCGGCGCCACGCCGCTGGCGGCGCGGCGAAGCAGGGAGGTTCTGCCAGCCGACGGCGTTCGGCCCGCCTGGTGGGCGGCGGCCGTGCCTGTTCTGATCGTCGTCGTCGCCGTCATCGCCGGCATGGCCGTGGATACCTGGACCGATCCGGAAGTCCGACCGATACGCCTGACGAGCTCGCTCTTCAGTTTCTCGTACTGGACCGCCTGTTTCTCGAACGCCGACAACGCGCGGGTGCTTTTTCTCTCCGCCATACTGGGTTCCGCAATCGCGCTGGTTATCGCGGTTACCAGGCGCCGTCCCTCAGGAGAACCCGCGCCCATTCGGCCTCTGGCGGCGTTAACGACCTGGGCGCAGGGGGTCACGGGTATTCACTATGCCATCGCCATCCTGATCATGGCGTGGGCCATTCAGGCGGTCTGCAAGGACATCGGCACATCCACCTATCTCGCCGCAGCGCTGTCGCCGATCGCTGTACCCGGCCTGCTGCCACTGCTCATCTTCCTCCTGGCGGCGTCAGTCGCCTTCGCTATCGGCACGTCGTGGGCGACCATGGCGATCCTCATCCCCACCGCGGTTCCCCTTGCGCACAGCCTGGGCGGTCTCCCGCTCACCATTCTCGCCGCCGCCGCCGTACTCGACGGTGCGATCTTCGGTGATCATTGCTCTCCGATAAGCGACACGACCGTCATGTCCAGCCTTGCCACTTCCTGCGATCATCTGGACCACGTGAAAACGCAATTCCCATACGCCCTCACCACAATGGGCATCGCGGCACTCGCAGGGTACGTCGGCGCGACATTCTTCTACCCGGTGTGGTGCGGGCTGCTGATCGGCCTGGCGATGATTCCGGCGGTCCTTATCGGTTTCGGGAGGAACGCTGACAGAGGCGCCAACGGGTAGCCGAATTATTGCGGTTCCTCGACGCGGTGGTAGAGGTTCAACGCCGGGTTTTCCATAATTCTGCGCCGGCCCGACGGCCAAGTCACAACCGCCTTTTCCAGCTTCGGATCGACGCCCAGCCCGAAGTGCAGCCGCCGCTGGTTCTGCGACGAAAAACCGCTGCCTCCCGACACTTCCTGCATCTGCTCCTGTCCGTTCCAGAACAGCCTCACTTGCGCCCCGATCGCGCTCCGATTGCTCGTCCCGCCCGCCAGTTCGAAACCGATCCACTGTCGATCGGAATTCACGGTGTTTCTGTATATCAGCAGCGGACCGCGCTGGTTGGCCACCACAACGTCCAGCACACCACGGTTCCAGAGATCCACGAGCGCCACCGCGCGGCCATCATATCTGTCGTCCACGCCGACGGCCGTAGCCGCGTCTTCAAACCGGCCCATTCCGTCGTTCACCCATACACGCGCTCTCTGGTAGCCCGCGAGGCTCCGGCCCTTCATCGCAGGCCAGTTCTTCGCGTCTGAAATGACCGCCCTGTGTCCGCCGGCAACCTGGGAAAAATCGTACCAATAGCTTTCCGACTTCGAGCCGGAAACGTAGCCGTTGGTCAGATACAGATCCAGCCTTCCGTCGTTATTGAGATCTCCGAATTGCGCGCCGAAACTCCAGTCGCCCAGTTCCACGCCCATCACCTGCGCGAGGTTTTCGAACGCCAGGTCATCGCTCTGCCGGGCGACCCAGAGGTTGTTGCCCTGAAGCAGAATCCCCGCTTCAGAGATATTGGTCTCGTAAATCGCCAGCCGGCCCTGATTCAGCACGTCGCCGAATACCGCGTTCATTCCGCTCTTCGGCTGGTACCCGACTCCCGCCCGGCGACCGACCTCCTCGAAGGCCTTGCCGCCATGGTTCTGGTAGAGCTCCGACACGCCATAGTCGTTGGACAGGAACAGGTCCGGGTAACCGGAGCGGTTCAGGTCGCCTGCCGCCACGGCAAGGGTCCAGCGGCGGCTTCGAATACCCAGACGATCCGCAACGTCCTCGAAACTCCCGTCGCCCCGATTGCGCAACAGGTACTTCCGGCCGCCGTTTTCGGCATATTCGAAACTCTCCGGCATCATGCGGGTGGATTCCAGATGCCACAGATCGAGCCCATCGGGCCAGTATCCGGCGATGAACAGGTCCAGGCGCCCGTCGCAATCGTAATCCAGCCAGACGGCGCTGCCGGCGTTGGCCCAGCCGGGCAACCCCGCCTCACCTGTCACCCGCGCAAACCCCTGTCCGGCCTTGTTGCGAAACAACTCCGGCCGACCCCATTTGTACACGAAGAGGTCTTCGAAGCCGTCGTTGTCGTAGTCCCCCCAGACCGCGCCAACGGAAATCCCGGTACCCGGTTGATTCAGATCCGCCACGCCCATCCCTCGGGCCACGTCTTCGAACTGTCCGTCGCCGAGATTGCGGTACAGTCGGTTCGCGGAACCCTCGCCGCTGTTGGTGACGTAAAGATCCTGCCAGCCGTCGCGGTCGAAATCGGCCACGGACACCGCCGCGCCCATAGCGGCGACGTGCGGCATTATGTGGTCCAACTTCGCATCCAGCGTGGGTCCGCGGTGTACGAAATCGACGCCGCTTGCGCCCGCGACTTCCTGGAGCGCAAATCCGTAATGTGCCGCATCTTCCCGCGGAGGCCACGGACCGTATCTGCGGACGACGGGAACCGCCAGCAGCAGCGCGAAGACAGCGAGCATGATGCCCTGGACCGTTCGACGTGACATGGAACACTCGATGGCTACCTGCCGGCGTGCATCCGGGAAATCTCCGGTGTGACGTACCGTGTGTGGTACTCCTGCCAGTCCATCGGATTGCGCCGGTAGACGGGGTCGTCCTCCAACCGGCCCGGCGGCGTTTCGTATGACGACCAGGCGTGCGAAGGCAGCGGCAGTACCGTCCGGGAAAACGCCGTGTTGTAATCTCCGTCCTTCACCCAGCCGTCGCCCATCAGCACGAAGTCCCGCACCCAGCCGTCCGGCGGCGGTCCGGGATCGGGAAAACTCAACACGAGCTCATCTCCGGCGTTCATGATCACATACCGGTCGTCTACAACCGCAAGCAGGGGGCGCACGTCTCCGAAGCGGGTGTGGTATCCCCTCAGGTCCCACCACCGGGGCGCGGTGTTCGCGGGCGCGGAATACAGAGGGACGTCGGGAGAACGCCGATCCGGATGCGAGATCTCCGAGAACCCGCGCCCCCTCAGTGCCGCGGTCCGGGATCTGACGCGATGCGTCTTCAGCTGCGCGCCGTCTGCGCGTTCAGCCCACGCCAGCCAGTCCCAGTAGATCTCCAGGTTCGTCCGAAGTCGCAGGCGGCTGGACTTCACACCCGCCAGATCAATCGCAATCGTCTTGAACTTCCCGGCGGGAAATCCCAGGTCAGGTTTCACGGTTTCCCATGTGCCGTCGCTGCGCAGCGCGTCCAGGCGAAGCCCTCGGGGTCTAACGTCCGCGCCATGCCCCATCGCGACGTTGATCGAACTGTCCGTCGGATAGATCCATCCGTATCCGATCAGCCACCCTCCGGCGTTCTTCGCGGCTTGCGGCAGATCGACTTCAACCCAGTGATCGGCAGCGACGCCCTGGTATCGTCCCAATTCGAACGTATCGAGATAGCGTGCGTCTCTTGCGCTTACCATTGCCGCAACGTCCCGCCCCGCTTCGTCCCGCGCCGCGTTCAGGGCCACCGGTGTTCCCGTTGGAATCACCTTCAGATCCGGCTGTTGCATCGCAAACCGTTCGTCCACGAATACTGCCACGTCAGGTGGATGGTCGACCACCATCAGTTCAACCCAGTCCACGAACTGGGTCTCCCACAGTTCGGACGTGATGCGTATGTCATAGAGCCCGTCCCGCGATACCAGTTCGTCTCCCCGGATCAGGATCCAGTCCTCCGTCTGGGACACCCCTGCCGTCACCTGTGCGTTGATCCGCATCCCCAACGGCGACCGCCAGAGAAAGTCCTTAATGAAGGCCATTTCTTCGCCATTGAAGGCGAACACCCAGGGGCAGGACCCTTTCAGACGCTGCTGCGCCAGAATGGTCTGGTCGGCCGCCACGGCGAACTCAGCCTGAATGGTTCCGTTCGGCCACTGAACCCGCACTACATTCGCCAGATCGTATTCGCCCAGCCCGAAATGAACCATGGGCGTCCGGATCGGCCGGCGCTGCGCCAGAAGACCGGACCGCACCAACACCTCCCCGCCCAGCGCGTATGAGTTGATCCGCCCGTCCCCGCGGACCGCCCGCACCCGCGGCCGCACGACCTGCCAGTGGTATTTACGGTTGCCCCGGCTGACGATTATCCGCGGGCGCCCGTCTTCAGAGAGTCCCAGCAGATCGATGCGCCCGTCTCCGGTCAAGTCCAGGACTTCGAAGATCCTGACGCCGTTCGGCAGGACTTTGCGTCGCCAGGAACCCTCCGCATCGCCCAGCCAGCATGCGCCTTCCGCTTCGCCGCTGGCGACCACGTCCAGTTGTCCGTTATTGTCGATATCGGCCAGAAACAGACGCGCCGGCGTCTCGAATGCCTTCGTACTGACCAGTTCACTGACTTCCCAGCCGCCGCCGTGCGAGATCGACGAAACC
>JAAXHE010000192.1 GCA_012271065.1 Candidatus Latescibacterota bacterium | reverse complement strand
AGTCTTAGAAGTCAATAGGTAGTAGGGCCATTGTCTTATTGAATTGCGAAATTCTGGTTCAAGGCTGGAATGTACCCACTTCTGGTGTTCCAACTCACCGTCGCTCATCCACGGCGGCGTCGGTTTTGGAAGTCCGTTCGCAAACCAGGAATCATGATTCCCGCGGATGAGTTTCATGCCGGGCGTGCTCAACATCAGTTCGAGGCATTCTGCCGGAAATGGTCCAATGCCTATTGCATCGCCCGTATGATATACCGCATCGACGCCCTCATGCCGAATTGTCCTCAGGGCAGCCTGAAGCGCAGGCAGATTTCCGTGTACGTCTGTCATTACGGCGATCTTCATGTTCCGTCCAGGTCCGTTTATTCACAAGCGACTGGAAATTCTCAATCCCGTATCTTGCCATTGAGGCCACGATCCGTGAGTCGAAGCCTCGAGATCACCGACGTGCGTTATTTTTCAACCACAAAATGCACATGGTTTGTTGCATCTCTAAACTGGGGCAACTCCGACGTTTCCGCCGCGAATTCGAGGACGTTTTCGTATGCTTCCGGTTCATCCTTCCTGAGTGACTCGAACAGCGGCGCCATGCCTCCCAGGAATCCCTGCGCACCCGCATAGCTGATGATTCGCAGCCCCGCATCCTGAAGTTCCTCGCTGGCGATATCGGGGTTGGACCAGTGACATTCGGTGAATCCGGAGAGTTCATGGTCTTCAAAGGCCTGTTCGCCGAGCATGCTCCACAGAAAAGCGGGATTGCGGAAACGCTTTGGGAAATCGACGACGCCACTTCTGAGCAGCCCCCACGAATTGAGAAAGGCTATTATTGCCCTGCCGCCCGGTTTCAGAATGCGGACCATCTCACGCAAGACCTTTGATCGATCATCCCTCTTGATCAGGTGGTACAGAGGACCGAGAAGCAGTACGGCATCGAACGATTCGTCGCAAGAGCATGCAAGGTCGCGTGCATCACCCTTAATAAAGCGTTCCGCGCTGATTCCTTCAGATGTAAACGCTTGTTTTGCTCTCTCCAGCAGTTTCCCGGAGAGGTCGAACAGAGTCACCCGGTATCCATGCCTGGCGAGTTCGATTGCGTAACGACCCGGTCCGCACCCGATGTCACATATGGCCCCATTCGAGGGAAAGTATTTCTCAATCAGACGCAGGGTGGAAGCGAACTCGATTCGCGAAAGCCCGGTATCCAGCCGTTCCCACTCGCGTTCTGGCGCCGCGTCGTAATAGTTCCTGACGTACTCGCTCATTCAGGTTTCAATTCAAAAGACGGTTCCTGTTGAGACTTATCCAGTCTCTTTCGGATCAACCTGATATCTGCTTGATCCATCTGCGTCGTGCGCCCTGGCTTCAACGTTCCTCGCTTGATCTCACCGGCCTGTTTGACGCTGGCCGCGTGTCGGTCAAAGTCGTGCTCATTCATGCCGGATGCTCCTTTACATGCTTACCTGCCGGCTTCCGATCTCAAATGAAGTCACGCAGCTCCAGCAGATTCCCGATCTCCGCGAATGGCTGGATCTCGCCGGGATCCCTGTCTTTCCGATTCACCCAGATTCCCCTGATTCCGGCCTCTTGCGCGCCGCCGATGTCTCTCCGGATGTTGTCTCCCACCATCAGTATCTGCTCCGGTCCGGCATCAGCAAGTCGAAGCGCGTTCTCAAAGAAAAATGGATGGGGTTTGGCGAATCCGATGTCAGCAGAGACAAGCACGTCGTCGAAATAACCCGTCAGACCGCTGGTCTCGAGTTTCAGTCGCTGCAGATCGGATGCGCCGTTTGTGGCCAGAACCAATCGAACCGCTCCTTCGAGTTCATCCATTATCTCGGTAGTCTCCGGAAAACGCTCGAAGAGTCCCGTCCGAGTCTCGACAAATTCGTCAGCAAGGATCCTGGCCAGCCGTTCGTCATCGACACCCAGATCCTTCAGAGCCCGTGACCACGACTCGAACCGGTACGTTGGAGCCCATTCGCGCAGCCAGAGGAGGTTCTCATCCTCCCCGGCGAACCCGGCCCACAGGCCCTCCCAGGAACTGATCCCGACCCGGCGGCAGTAGTCGATTACCGGCGTTGAACGCCAGAGTTCACCGGCCTGCTCCAGGACCCGGTCCCGGAGTTCAGGCGGATGGACGCCGGCGGCAGCGTTCGCGCGTTGTCCGGTCTGTTCGAGCGCCTTGATCGCAATCGGTTTTTCGAGAATGAGGGTTTCGTCAAGGTCGAACAGAATCGCTTCAACCGCGGTTCGGACCATCGGATTACTCGATTTCCACCTTCTTGAATGACGTCCGGCCGTTTCCAAACTTCAATCAGGCCGCAGGCTCACGCGGCACGGCTTCCCATAGCCCCGGGACATCCTGAATGCTTGTGACTTCGGGGAAATACCGTGCCATGTTGTCAGCGCAGATCGATTGGACCATGTGTGCGATGTAGGACGGATCGACGAGAGACTCGATTCGTTCGTGCCAGGTACTGCGGTTCCGATGTCCGCTTCCCGCGTTGAGCGTGTCCACGGGTATATGCAGGAAGTCTGCCAGTCGCCGATGCGAACGGGCCAGTTCGTGGGTCCTGATCACCAGCCGCCGGTCCGGCGGGATTGAATGGCACCTGTCCACGTGCCCGTTCCAGGTATTCAGGAAAGCCGCAACCGAATCAAGCCCTCTCTCCGCAAGGGCGCGATCGTGACGCGAGTGGGGGTGTCTTTCCGGTTTGGTCCACCAGGGAAGGAAGTCCAGGATTTCGGGGGGCATCTCGCGGCTGACGAGGCGCCCGACGGCCGATTGAAGCCACGAATAACAGTCACGAATCAGAACAATGAACTTCGCGGCGGGGAAGACGTCCAGCAAGTGGCCGATGACGAATTGGTTCGCCCACGAAACATCGTATTCCAGGTTGAGCCGGGCATCGCGCTCGAGCAGAAACTCTCGAAATGCGAGGGCTGAGACTTCGCCTCGGGATTCTCCGAGTATCATATCGAGCAACTCCGGTCGCTCTGGTTCGTGTGCCGCGCGGTAATTCGCTGAAAGCAGACCGACGAGAGATGCCGTACCGGATTTCGCCTGCCCGACACAAAACGCCTTGACCCGAACCGGCTTGCGATTAACGGTCATTCTGTTCCCGAGAGTGCTTGAATCGGTAACGATGTTGTCCTCGAATATCGTACATCGAAACCAAACGTCGCGACGGCAATTCCATGTCACGACCCCAGAGGTGGAAGATCAATTGGAGTCAGCACGCCGAAAAAGCCATATTTGATTCCGGAAGGATCTCCCTTGCCGGGTGGAAAGTACTCCTCTATCAGTTCCAGGAGCCGACGGTTGAATTCAGCCGCCTGCCGTTCCGAAAGTCGAGCGCGGTTGTGGTTGACGGAGCTTTGAAAGCCTGGACCGAAAATACCGTCAGCACTCTCGCGAAAGGCCTGATTGAACTGGATGGCCACTTCTGGAGATACCGCCTCGGTGGTTTCGGCATTATTATCACGTGGGTCCGGAAATCGAATTCGGTCTGCCGCCGGGAGACAACGCCAGGCCCTCGGGTCGCCACCGCTTTGCTGAAGATGTACGATATCTGACTCCGCAAGTCGCTCCAGGTGACGGAGGATGCGGGAATCAGTCACACCCAACGTCGACGAAATCTCCGCCACGGTTTTCCCTTCCCCGAGAGTTTCCAGGATGCGCCGGCGAAGGGGGTCAGCGAGCAAACGGACTCGTTCGTCATCGACAACAACCAGAGATTCCCTTCCGGTGTCAACCGTGAATGGCAATTCGATCCAGCCCACCATCCGGATCCTCCATCTGAATGTTGACTCCGTTGTTGTATTGGGCAAGCTGAGGATTAACTCCTCGACCGCGGTACGAGATCAGCCGCGACCGACCCCTAATAGTGGAGGCAGGTCCGCCAACGATGTAATCTCGAGATTTGCCTGGACCCCGGCGTCGTTACTCCGGCCTTCACGATTCAGCCACACAGCAGGCGCTCCGGCATTGCGTGCTCCCGCAACGTCGTTTTCCAGAGAATCTCCCACGTGCAGAAGCTGCTCCAGCTGACAGCCCGCCCGTCGCGCGGTGATCTGAAAGATCCGTGGATCGGGCTTCTCAATACGCACGTCCTGGGAGAATACAACAAAGGCGAATCGTCCTTCAAGTCCGCATTGTTCGGGGTAGCTGTTCCCGTTTGACAGAAGTCCGATCTTGAAATGCGGCGATAGAATGTCGAAAGCCGGCGCCACGTCCGGATACAACTCGATGTCTTCAAAACGGTGCTTCCGATATACCTCATTCAAATCAAGTGCCAGGCTGCTGTCGTGACACCCAACCCGCTCGAGCGTCCTCTCAAATGCAACCCGTCTGATCTCCGAGAGATTCCAGACCTTGCCCCGCAGTTCCTCGGCAACCTGATCGCGAATGCCAATCATCTCGTCTACAGTGAGGCGTGATGCGAGTTCTGTAGGCGCCATCCTGCGCAGTTCCACCAATGCGTGTTTCAGCGAATGTCTCATGACCCTATGAAAATCCCACAGGGTCATGTCCCCATCGAATGAAATCGCTGAAATGCGCAAGGTTTCCGCCTCCTGATATCTTACCTACGCCGCATCTCCGCTGGCGCCGCGCAATGCTCCCTTCTTCGCCATCCTGGCAATCAACGCGGTTCCGACAGCCGAGGCTGAACTCAGTATCGTCACGGCGCCGACGGTTACGACACCCCACAGCCAGAGCGGAAGGGCGGGATTCACCGTACCTACCAGAAAGGGAAGCACACCTATCAGTAAGCCACTCGCGGCTCCCCAGGCTGCGACCCGCGATAGCGTCAACGCATCGAGCCTGCGCCGGCCCTCCGCGATTCCCACCACCGCGGAAAAGACCGCCCCGCAGAGAAAGCCCGGATACGCTCCGATCGCCACCCACATTTCATCCATGGAACCGCCTGGGTCCAGGATAATCCCTGCCAGCACGCCAACGGGCGACCATGCCACGGCCCAGGCTACGGCCACCAGGACGACAACGAAGACGCGTCTGAAGCACAGATTCATTGGCTAACCTCAATGTGAAATAAATCA
>JAAXHE010000170.1:5257-12146 GCA_012271065.1 Candidatus Latescibacterota bacterium | reverse complement strand
GGCGCGAGGAGGGAGAATATCGGGAATATTCGACCGACTGGCAACGCGGCCGGGCGGGATGCATCGCCGGTTGATCGGCCGTCTTCGGCCAGCCGGTACGGCCCATGCCTCAGGACTTTTGCCACGGCCCCCCAGACCTGACGAAGTCCTTCGTCTGGATTTCGCTGTTCCAGCCGTATTCGGACGCATTCGATTCGATTGAACGAATTTTTAGAACGTACTAGTCATAAAATAACATATTATCAGTCGAATTTCGGTCAATTATACTGCGATGATAGCGATACTCCTTCACATATGGATCAAACGGGTGGAGGTAGGCGCAACACGGTCGGTGATGGGCGGGAGCATCTCTGGCGCGCACCCGCTGAAGCTGTCGGCAGGTGTCGCGGTGCGCAACACCGTCTGCGATGGGTGGGAATACTTCTGGAGGTCACAAGTGGCACATCGAAATTTAGTTCGCGCAAGTCTGATTTACGCAATCGTTTCACTCGGCGCAGGGACGGCTCTCGCACAGGGAATCCTCGAAGAAGTGGTCGTGACGGCAACCAAGCGCGCGGAGAGCATCCAGGATGTGCCGGTCTCCGTGAGCACCGTATCGAGCGAACAAATCGAGAACCGGGGCATCCTCGACATGGAAGACTTGTCGCTTTACGTCCCGAATTTCGAAATCAACAGCGCCTCCATCCTGCCCAACCTCTATATGCGGGGGCTCGGGCCCGGCGCGACGCATTCCATCGAGCAGTCCGTCGGCCGCTTTGTCGACGGCGTTTACATCAGTCGCGCGGCAATCAACCTGCATGGGTTCATGGACGTGGAGAACGTGGAATTCCTGCGCGGTCCGCAAGGAACCCTGTTCGGGAAAAACACCGTGGCCGGGGCGCTGATCATCAATACGGCCGATCCCACCGCCACTTTCGAGAGTGGCTTCTCCGTTTCGGCAAGCAGTTACAGCACGACGGGTGGAAACAGGCAACTGCAAGGCTTTGTGTCAGGTCCGCTTGGCGAAAACCTTGCAGGACGTATCGCTGTTCGACTCGGAAGTACCGATGGGTTTTACATAAACAGACTGGAAGGCCCTGGCGGACCGAATGGCTCCGATACCGGTGTAAGAATGAAGCTGGCGTGGACGCCCACCGACCAGACGAGCGTCGATCTCAAGGTGGAATTCGACCGGTTCGATTCCGAAGGTGCCGATGCCGCGGAGATTGCCGACATCGGCGGCCCGCCCTTGTTCGTCTACCAGATTCCGTCGCCGAACTTCACGCCGGAACTGGACTGGTTCATCGATGTCGATTGCACGGACATCACCGCCGACCGTGATACGGATGGAGATGGCGCCGCCGACACCTCGGTCAATGCGGGTTCATTCTGTCCCAGCCGCGACCAGGAGTCGTCCAATGTCACGCTGACGATCGAGCACGATTTTGATGGCGGGACGCTGACCTCGATCAGCGCACTTCAGGACTACGACTACAAGCACAATTTCGTGGGACTCGACATGGGCCTTGCCAGCGGATTCCGTGCCCGGAGAAACGAGACATACGAGAATTTCTCCCAGGAATTGCGCTATACATCGAGCGATTCGGATACGTTCGACTACATCGTCGGCGCCTACTTCGAGGATACCGAAGTCAACCGGCATCAGAATTCGAGCATCAACCTGGTCACGATCTTCCGCAATCCGGGCGGTTACTACGGGGATCGCTACGAGCCGTGGACGATCGGGACCCGGACAAGTGCCGCATTCGGACAGGTTCGATGGCACTTTACCGACGATCTGACGCTGATACTGGGTGGCCGATACGCGAGCGAGACCAAGGATTTCGACTTTGAGCGATATTTCGCGGAATATGGAACCAACAACCGGCTCGCGGTTCCCGGCGGTCCCGGCGGCCCCCCGCTCGCCGTTAACGACAGCCGTTCAGAGAGCAAGTTTACGGGTTCGGCAACGCTGCAATGGCAATCGAGCGACAACGCCATGCTTTACGCCGCGTTCTCGCAAGGCCACAAGACGGGCGGCTTCAGCGATCGGATCGACAACCCCATGGCGGATTACACTTACGACGAGGAGAACGTCAATTCCATCGAGCTTGGCGCAAAAACCACGAGCCTAAATGGCGCGCTGGCGTTCAATGTCGCCGTGTTCTTCATGGATATCGAGGGATTGCAGCTCGCGACCCAGATACCCGGCACGGTACCCGCGTTCTCCGTTTCCAACGCGGCGGACTCAAGCAGCGATGGCGTGGAGATCGATTTGACGTGGGCTGTCAATGAGACCTGGACACTGGGTGCGAACGCCGCGGTCACGGACGCGAGCTACGATTCCTTCCCCGGAGCCGAGTGTCACGGCGGCACGCCGGTGACGCCGGACCCCGACACCGGCACTTGCGACCTGGCTGGATTGCCGCTGATCTTCGCACCGGACCTGAAGGGCACCGTGTTTGCCGATTTTCTCGTCGAAGATGCGTTCGGCGGTTGGGATTTCGGGGGGCGCTTCGATTACACGCAATCGGGCGAGCACTACACCGATATCTCCTATCAGGACAACGTGTTGACCGATGCCTATTCCATCGTCAATGGGGGCCTTCGACTCGTTGCGCCGAATGAACGACTGACGGTTTCGCTGATCGGGACCAATCTGTCCGACGAGGCGTTCTGCGCATGGTGCATTCCCTCCGGTCCCAACGTGTTGGCCACGATGAATCCACCGCGGGAAATCGCGTTGAGAATCTCGGCAGATTTCGACTAACAACAACGAGGGAGGCTCCTCTTCAGACCGACGAGTCATGCGTTGCCGATCCAACAGCGCCCACAGAGCAAAATTTGACTAAACCGTAAACATGTTGGCGGTTCAAAGAGCCGGGTCCAATTATCCAATAGGTTTTCATCAACGGCCGGAACAAAATGGGTTTTGTCACTCCAAAAAACGAGTCCGTGCTGAAGTTCGCGGGCCTGCACCTCTATCACAGCGGCGTATCGAACTGTTCGATGCGTGTTTGCATGACCCTTGAAGAGAAGGGACTTGCGTGGACAAGCCACCACCTGAACATCCTGCGCAAGGAACACATCACGCCGGAGTATTTCGGCATCAATCCGAACGGGCTGGTGCCGACACTGGTCCACGACGGCAAGGTCATCATCGAATCGGACGACATCATCGATTACCTCGATGACCAGTTTCCCGATCCGCCCCTGAAACCGACCGACGATAACGACCGGAAAGACATGTACTTCTGGCTTCGCCGTGCAACGGCGATCCATTTGACAGCCGTTAAAACGTACATCTACCACAAGAGCGTTGGCAGGAAAATGGCTCACTCGGAAGTAGACGACCAAAGGTACAGGTCGCTGCAGAAGAACCCCGATCTCCTGGAGTTTCACCGCAAGAGTACGAACGAGGGCTTCTCCGACGAAGAAATCGCTCGGGCCGAAACGACATTGAACGATTGTTTCGCCGAGATGGAAGCCATCCTTGACAAGCACGACTGGCTTGTTGGAGACAGGTTTTCGTTGGCGGACATCGCCTGGGTGCCGTTGCAATTCACGCTGGCAAGGCTGGCGCGCTACGAATTCGGCTCGTTTGCCAATGTCGCCGATTGGACGCGCCGGTTGAGCGCGCGAGACAGTTACCGGAACGGCATCGTCAAGTGGTGGCCGCCCGGGTTTGGCTCCAGATAGCGTCATGCTGGAGCTCTATCACCACGGATCGTCCGTTTGCGCTGCGAAGGTCCGCTTCGCGATGGCGGAAAAGGGTGTCGTGCCGGATGAGATGCACTACATCGACATTCTCAAGGGCGAACAGTTCCAGCCGGATTACCTGAGGATCAACCCCAAGGCCGTTGTGCCCGCGTTGGTGCACGACGACAACATCATCAATGAGTCAACCGTCATCTGCGAATACGTCAACGACGCGTTCGACGGGCCGACGCTCATGCCGGAAGATCCCCTGGCGCGCGCCAGGGTGAGGTTGTGGGAAAAGGCCGTGGACGAACAGTTGCATCCGGCCTGCGGCGAACTCACGTTCGTCTGCTGTCACCGGCACATCGTGATGCGGTTGGGCGAAGAAAAGCTCCGTGAGTTCCTTGGCAGCACGCCGGACCAGTCGGTCACGTCGACCTGGAGGGAGCGCAAGAAGGAGATCGTCCGTTTGGGATTCGAAGCACCCGGCATCGGCAGGACGATCCGCCTGTATGACGGCTACCTGTCGAAGATGAACGAGGCGCTCGAACGGTACAAGTGGTTGGCGGGCGCCGATTTTTCCCTGGCGGACGTGGCTCTGACGCCCTACGTGAATCGACTGGACATGTTGAGCATGTCGGGAATGTGGACAGGCGGGCGGTTCCCGTTCGTGGAGGCCTGGTTCGACCGGGTCAAGGCGATGGAATCGTTCGCGCCAGCCTTTCTTGATTGGTGTCCGGATGACCTGACCGACGACCTGAAGACATTCGGCGCACAGAGTTGGCCCGACGTGAAGCGAATCATCGGAATTTAATGAGGTAGGCCTGTGGGACGTATGAATGGAAAAGTAGCAGTTGTGACCGGGGCGGCCCAGGGAATTGGCCGCACCTATGCGGAGGCGTTGGCAGCCAACGGCGCAAGAGTGGTCGTCACCGATATCGAGGACACGAGCGACGCTGTCGCGGCGATCGAGGCGGAAGGCGGTGAAGCGATCGGCATGACCACCGACGTGACGTCGGACGACTCTTTGCAGGAGATGGTCAGCGAGACGGAATCGGCCTTTGGGCCTATCGAGGTGCTGATCAACAACGCAGCGGTTTTTGCGGCGTTGGCCCTGAAGCCGTTCACGCAGATTCCGAATGACGAATGGGATCTGGTCATGCGGGTGAACGTCCGGGGGCCGTTCCAGGCGGCAAAGGCCGTGGCGCCCAGCATGAAGAAGAACGGGCGCGGCAAGATCATCAATATCTCGTCGGGGACGGTACTTCGCGGCGCACCCATGTTTCTTCACTACGTGTCCTCGAAGGGCGCGATCATCGCCCAGACCCGGGCGATCAGCCGGGAGCTCGCCGCCGACAATATCCACGTGAATACGATCGTCGTTGGTTTCACGGAGAGCGAAGGGGTCAAGCAGCACGGTCAACTCGGCGCGGCGCGTGCACCAACGCTCGCCATGCGTGCCATCCAGCGCGACATGCTGCCGGAAGACATTGTCGGCGCGATGTTGTTCCTCGCCAGCGAAGACAGCGACTTCATCACGGGCCAGAGCATCAATGTGGACGGCGGCGCACTGAACCAATAGGCGCATTGATTCGATGGGCGTACTGAATCGCTGGCCGCAAGTTCGGAGGTAGCGTAAATGAGCAGGTCATCGGCGGCACGGGACTATGGTCCGGTCGATCATTGGATCGACGGCAGGAACATCCCGCCACGGGGCGGAAAATATTTTGAGACCAGAAATCCGCTGGACGATGCCGTGCTGACCGAAGCGGCGGCCGGATCCGTGGACGACATCGATGCGGCGGTGGAGACCGCGCACCGGGCTTTCGGTTCATTCCGGTCATCGCTGCCGAAAGACCGCGAGCGCATTCTCTGCAAGGCGGCGGAACTGCTGGAGCGCGATCGGGACGAGTTCATCGACATTCTGGTCGACGAAATCGGCTCGCCAATAAGGAAGGCAGGATTCGAGGTTGAAAAAGGCCTGTCGTTCCTGCGTGCGGCGGCCGGGATGACGCGTCAGGTCACCGGGAAGACCATCCCGTCGGACGTACCGGGGAAGTTCAGCATGAGCATCCGGTCGCCGATCGGAGTGGTGGCCGCCATCACGCCGTTCAACGTGCCGCTGATCAAGGGCGTCCGGCTGAGCTGCAATCCGATCGCGCTGGGCAACACCGTGGTGATGCTGCCGTCCGAAGAAGCCCCGATCCTGGCGCACCGGCTGGCGCGCCTGTACAGCGAGGCCGGCTTGCCGGAAGGCGTCTTCAACGTCGTCACCGGCAATGGCTACGAAATCGGCGACACGCTCACGACCCACCCCCACGTCAGGATGGTCACGTTCACGGGGTCCTGTCGCGTCGGCCAGCATATCCGGGAGTTGTGCGGCAAGCACGGCAAACGGTTGACCCTGGAGTTGGGCGGCAAGAGCCCGCTGGTCGTGATGGAGGATGCGAATCTCAAGCAAGCCATCGCCGGGGCCGTGCAGAGCATTTTCATGTATCAGGGTCAGGTGTGCATGGGGGCGAGCCGGGTCTACGTTCACGAAGATGTGTTCGATGAATTCGTGGCGAAGTTTGCGGGGGCTGCGAGCGGGCTCGGAATCGGTGACCTCCGCGATCCGGGCACCGTGATCGGGCCAATCATCAGCGAACGGCAACGCAACCGTGTTCGGCGCCACATCGAGGACGCCCGCGAGAAGGGGGCGAACGTGGTCACCGGCGGAAACTGGATCGACAATCGTTGCAGGCCAACCGTGCTCACGGGAGTTACCCCCGACATGACCGTCTTTGCCGAGGAGACCTTCGGCCCGGTCGTCTCGGTCTATCCCATCGCCAGGCTGGAAGACGCCATCGCCGCGTCCAACGACTCCAACTTCGGACTGAGCGCCGCGATCTACACCCGGGACATCTCCGCGGCCATGCAGTACGTCATGAACGTGGAATCCGGAATGGTGCATGTCAACGGGGGCTCGTTGCACGACGAACCCCACGTTCCCTTTGGAGGTACCAAGGACAGCGGATTCGGCCGTGAGGGCACGGAAGAAGACATCGAGGCCATGACGGAGTGGAAATGGGTCACGATCCAGATGCAGTAGCAGCGGGCAGGGAAACCCTCGCAACCCGTTGCCGCAAGACCGCGTCGGCGTCAAACAGGACAGATGCGGTAGCCGTGAGCAGGGAAACGCTCGCAACGGCGCAGCCAATGTGGCGACGAT
>JAAXHE010000170.1:0-5186 GCA_012271065.1 Candidatus Latescibacterota bacterium | reverse complement strand
CGATGCCGAGGCGCAGACGGCACCTGCGATCAAGGTCACGTTTCTGGGTACAGGCACGCCGGCTCCAAACCCGAGGCAGTTCGGGCCCAGCATTCTGGTCGAGGCGGGCGATACGAAACTGCTGTTCGATTGCGGCAGGGGCTGCGGCCATCGCCTGTGGAACCTGGGACCGCAATACTTGCGGGAAACGAGCCACCTTTTTCTTACGCACATGCATTCCGATCACACGGTTGGAGTCGCCGATCTCTACATGAACGGGTGGAACCAAGGACGCCAGGAAAACCTTCGTGTCTATGGACCCGCCGGCGCCGAGGTTCTCATGCGTCACCTGCGTCTGGCTTACGAAGAGGACGTCGTGTTTCGTGCCGACAGGCAAGGGCACGCGGTAACGCGGGAATCCCTGGACTACATCGCAATGGAAGTGGCCGACGGAGAGCGGCTTGTGATCGATGACGTGACGGTCACCGCGATTGCCGTCGACCATCACGTCGTTGAGCCGGCGTTCGGATATCGGGTCGATGTGGGAGAGTACAGCGTCGTCATCTCCGGCGATACGGCGTACTCGGACAACCTGATTCGCCACAGTATGGATACCGATGTGCTCGTCCATGAGGTGATGTCTCCGGCCCTGGAACATTTCGTCCGTACCACGTTTTCGCCGGAGGTTGCCGACGGCATCGTCGCATTGCACACGCTCGCGCCCGACGTGGGCCGGGTTTTCACCCAGGCCCGGCCTCGTCTGGGTGTATTGACCCACCTGGACAACGATCCAGCACGTATCCCGGAGTTGGCGGCTCAGATCGAATCCACCTGGAGTGGAGATTTTGTCGTCGCCGAAGATCTGATGGCGGTCGAAATCGGCGAGTCCATCCGCGTTTTGGCGCCTGGTGCTCCATCCCAGTGATCATGACGCATCAGTCGGATAGAGCACTCGACACGAGTAATGAGCAGAGTGAGCGACCGACTGCGTCCGCCCCTGGCAGCCCGTGGCAACAGTTCCGCGGCATGGGCCGTACCGGCTGGCCGAAGACGGCCGATCGACCGACGATGCATCTCGCCCGGTCTCGGTGCGACGCGGGACTATTGCCACGGGCTTGCGAGCTTCCGAACCAAATCGTCTTTCAAATCAAATGGTGGTGAATCGTATGAAAGCTTCAAGAGTATTAGTTTGCGCAATTGTCTTCTCGCTATTGTGGGTGGAACCTCTTCCGGTCTTTGCTCAGGCGGCGCCCGAATCGCGAGCAGTCATTGAAGAAGTGATGGTCACTGCGCGTAGACGCGAGGAAGGATTGACCGATGTGCCCATAGCCATCATTGCCATGTCGGGCGACATGATCCAGCAGAACAATCTATCCGATATCAGCGGTTTGGCGGAGCAGTTGCCGAATCTCAGTTTCGGGGAGGCATTCAACTCCTCGGACCGGTTCGCGGTGCGCGGCATCAGTACCAATGGCACCAATGTCGGCTTTGAGCAAGCCGTCGGTTTCAATATTGACGGTTTCTATTTCGGCCGCAGTCGATTTGGCCAGACCATGTTTCTTGACCTGGAACGTATCGAGATTCTCAAGGGCCCGCAAAACACCCTGATTGGCAAGAACAATACGGCAGGCGCCATCAACATCGTGACTCGCAAGCCGGGGGATGAAGCAGGGGGATATATTGCCAGCACCTATGATTTCGAGGCCGCGGCAGGCCTGGCCCTGGAAGGTGCGGTGGATGTGCCCTTCAGTGACAGTTTCCGTGCCAGGTTTTCGGGTCGCGCGGAGGACAGGGACGGCTACATGATCGATGGCATCACCGGAAGCGACGATGGTGGCGCCAAGGCTAGCTGGACCGTGCGCGGCGTATTCGAATGGGACATGTCGGACACATCCGATGCCACTCTATTGGTTCAGCAGGGTGATATCGATCGCGGTGGCCGTGCCAGGGAGCTGAACGGCAACTGTATCGACACCCCACCCATTGACGATTGCATAACCAACAACGTCAAATGGCAGGACAATTCATGGGGCGGTGGTCCCTTCGATGAGTTTACGGCAACGACCTATTCGCTGGCGGGCCTGACATTCAACTGGGAATTGAATGACTGGACATTGACGTCCCTCACCAACTTCACCGAGTACGAGGGTGACGATTTTTCCACCTCGGATTTCAATCTTCGCGCGGATGGGCAGTTGGTCAACATCGAGGATGATTTCAGTCAAATCACCCAGGAACTTCGTATCCTGGGGTCGCCCAACGACAACATCGATTTCATTGCCGGCCTTTACTGGAATGAAAACGAAGTGACGTCCAACCAGAACATTCAATTCTGTGGGGGCATGGGCAGCAATTGTTCCAATTCGTCGTTACCCACATACACGGGCTTGCAGCGGAACTTTGAATCGGTCCAGGATTCCAGCACCGTTTCGGTGTTTGCACAGCTTGACTATCACCTCAGCGAGCAATGGACAATCGCCGTCGGTGGCCGCTATACGGAAGAAGACAAAGATGCGGAGGGCCGGAAATTCCTTTCGGATCTTGTCGGCATAAGACAGGGCTCCGGAGAGCCTATCCCGGGAACCGACTTCGCCGGCCGTGGCAATTGTCCAAGCCTGGGTGGTTCGATCAACGGTCGACGTGTGGTCTGCTTTGGACCTCTCATGGCCGGATCGAATTCCGGGCAGTTTTCACGAACCGAGAGTGATTTTTCACCCAATGCGGTGCTGACATGGAACGCAACCGACAACGACATGGCTTATTTGAGCTATGCGGAAGGCTTCAAGGGTGGCGGTTATCAATTGTGGCCGGTACGCGGCGGCGCCCTTACCGCGGCGCAGATCGAGTTCGACGCGGAAAGCGCCGCAAGTCTTGAGCTTGGAGGCAAGCATACGTTGCTCGACCAGCAGCTCCAACTTAACTGGGCGATCTTCCAGACCAAGGTACAGGATCTGCAGGTTTCGGCGTTCGATCCTCAACTCACCGCACAGAATATCGTTAACGCCGCCGCCGTGACTTCACAGGGCGTCGAGGCCGATGTCATCTGGCTACCCGACGAGTACCACCGGATCACAGGCGCGCTGGCACTCCTGGATGCGACGTACGACAGTTATGAAGGCGCCACCTGTTTTCCGGGGCAGACCCCTGAGCTGGGCTGTGTTGGCGGTGTTCAGGATCTGTCCGGCACAGCGGTGCAGTACTCGCCGGAAACCCAGTACAACATTGCGATGGATGGCGACTATCCCATCGCGGGCAACTATACCTGGGGCTGGCGTGCGGCCTACTCGTGGCGGGACGACCAGTTCATCGGTTCCAAGAACCATCCGGTCACCGACGTGCAGCCTGCCTACGGCAAGTTCGATGCAAGCGTGTATGTCGAGGACCGGGAAGGCAACTGGCGCATCGCATTGGTTGGCCTCAATCTGAACGATGAGATCACTGGTAATTTCGCCAACGATACACGTGAGCCGCGCACCATAGACCGGACCCGCACGCCGTCGGCAGCGACCTTCTTCTTTACCGCGCCTGGCCGTCAAATCGCTCTGCAAGGGCGGTATAACTTCTGATTTCTTGCCATAAAATGCATACGCGGCGATTGGCTACACGGTCTCCTCTCCGCCAACAGCATGATCATCGGGAACGATGGCGTAGTGATAGCCGACCCGGGTCAGTTGCCCGCCGCTTCGCTCTTGGCCCGACAGGAATTTGAAAAAATTACTGACAAACCCGTTCGTGAGATTGATTACCATGACGCCATGCAGGGACACGAAACCCCGATCAGTAGGGAGAACCAGGTTACGAGGGATACCTCGATCGGCGGACCGTGTCGGTTGCGAAGTTGTTGCAGAACCTGGAGTACCAAGTTGTGAATGAGTTCAAATACGGGTGGAAACCGCTGCTGGCCGCGACAATAGGGACGATGTGCGGCATTTTCACTCTTACAAATTATTCGCAGGGATTTTTCGTGGGTCCCGTCACCGCCGAATTCGGCTGGAGCGCGTCGCAGTTTTTCCTGAGCTACACCGTCCTGATGTGCTTCGGCCTCCTGACCGGGCCGATGATCGGCGCCATCGCACAAAGGTCGGGGCTTCTCATCGTCGGTGTCGTCGGCCTCATTGGCCACTCGTTCGGGTACGTGATCCTTTCGTTCAACAACGGCTCTCTGATGCTTTGGTACCTGAACTGGGCGTTGCTGGCATTTCTGGGCGCCGGTTCGTTGCCGATCGTCTGGACAGGTGTCCTGAATGGCTGGTTCTCCGAACACCGCGGCAAGGCCATCGGCATCACGATGGCGGGAACCGGGCTTGGCGCCTTCCTGCTCCCGCCGATTGTCGAGTTCTTCATCTCCAATTATGGATGGCGAACCGCGTACCGCGGAATCGGCATCGGGGCGTTGGTGGTATCCCTGCCCATCGTGATCTCGATGTTCAGGGAGGCGACCGGCGCCGTGACGGCAGACGGCGCGAGAGCAGCAACGAATCAATCCATGACGTGGGGGATGACGCGCAGTCAGGCGATGCGCACTGCACGCTTCTGGATACTCGGCGTCGTGCTGTTCGTCACGGTGATCGTGCTGGCGGGCTTGTTGTCGAATTTTGAACGCATCATGAGCGAAAAGGGGTTCGAACGCAGCTCGATAGCGACGATCGCGGCCGTCATGGGGCTCACTGTGATCGTGGGTCGAATATTGGCCGGCGTGCTTGTGGACCGCTTTTGGGCGCCAGGGGTTGCGGCTTGCTTTTTCGTGCTCCCAACGGTCGGTTTGTTGCTTCTCCTGAATCTGGACATGACCCTTGCCACAGGCGCGTTTGTTGGAATTCTGATCGGTCTCGCGGCGGGCGCCGAACTGGATTTGCTCGCATTCCTGACGAGCAAGTACTTCGGGCCGGCCAACTATCCAGCGATCTTTGGCGTGATCATTGCCTTCTTTACGGTCGGCGCCGGGCTTGCGCCGCCGCTTTTCGGGGCCGTTGCACAAGCCTTTGACGGATACACCGTGATGCTTACGACCTCCGTCGGACTGCTCCTGGTCTCGATCGCGCTTTTTCTGGCGCTCGGGAAATACCCTGCCAGCAGTTCGTAGGACATTGACGGTACCTCGTAGTACATTGGGGAGAGCGCGAAGATCCGGGGGTCATGGCCGAGTTTTTCCGGCAAGCGGACGTCAACTTTCCAGAGAGGTAAATTGGAAGCATGGGGTAATCTGA
>JAAXHE010000268.1 GCA_012271065.1 Candidatus Latescibacterota bacterium | reverse complement strand
GACGCGAAGTGACGCGAAGTGACGCGCTCTTTTGCCGGCTTGAGAGGCGGAATCGGGCGAACATTTCGGCGATTCTGCGGGAATGGCGGGCGGTGCGGACGGACGATCTGAGACGATCTGAGACGATCCCAGACGATCTGAGACGATCTCAGACGATCTGAGACGTACGGAAAAAGGGCTTTGATGAAAAAGCGGGCCGTGAACGGATGTGGCAAGGCTGGGCAGGGAGGGCGGAGGTGCGCTTGGCATGGTTGGGGGGAGGTAGATAGGATGGGCAGACGGTTTTCGTGGGTCGTAAAGTGCCGTGTTGCGGCAGGGCCGCGGGCGCGAGTGGCGGTTATAGAGACCAGTGTAACGCATTTCCGGGGCTCTCGCAGGATTTTTGGGAGAATTGGTCGGTGCGGGCGCGGGCGGAGGGAGGACTCCCGGGCGGATTGGGGATGGTTTGGGCGAGCATTTATTTCCAGGTTGCGTTGACAGTTGTCTGAACTCTGATTCTTCTGATTCATATGATGCTTATAGTTTTCACAGTGCACTGCACCGGCTCAGGCAACGGTCTTTGCTCCAAGAACCAGGGGAACCCGAGCTGGAGCTGTACGCAGGAAGCTTGTCGACGACGACTCTTGCCGACCAGGCATTGGCAATGTCAACGATTCCTAGCACATTTCGCGGTCTCTTGCCCGGAATCGGCTCCGTCCTGGAGCAGTTGCAGGTTCATGCGAAAGACCGGTGTGTCTGTATGCGTCTCTTTGTGACGGGAGCCGACTCGTCTGGTTGTGGCCTGTATGGGCGGGCCGGACTGTCCGTTTTCGGGACGCGCTTGCGGGCGTCTCCAAACAGAATAGCACAGCTTGTGCTGTTATGCTCGGGCCTGGCGGATGCGCCCGGAACTGCCGTGATTCGTGAATCGTGATTCGTGATTCGAACTGCGGGCGCCGCGCACGCACGGGGGCGTCGCGTCCGCGGCGCGTTGGCGATAGGCTGGAACTGCCGTGAATCGTGAATCGTGAGTCGTGATTCGAACTGCGGGGGCCGCGCACGCACGGGGGCGTCGCGTCCGCGGCGCGTTGGCGATAGGCTGGAACTGCCGTGAATCGTGAATCGTGAATCGTGATTCGAACTACCGGGGGCCGCGCACGCACGGGGGCGTCGCGTCCGCGG
>JAAXHE010000308.1 GCA_012271065.1 Candidatus Latescibacterota bacterium | reverse complement strand
AGCGGCAGCGGGTGGCGCTTGCGCGGGCGATTCTGACGTCGCCGGACCTGCTCCTGATGGATGAGCCCCTGGCTTCGCTGGATCAGGAGCTGAAAGATCGCATCATCCCGTACCTGCGTCACATCAGATCGGACCTGGGCATACCGATCCTCTACGTGAGCCACTCGGTGGCGGAGATCCTGGAGTTGACGGGTCAGGTGATCGTGCTGAAAGCCGGGCGGGTGCTCGCGCACGGCGACTTCTTTCACGTTGTCCATCATCCCGAGGTGCTGCCGCTGGCCGAGGCGCACGGGTTTGAGAACGTGTTGGCGGTGGAGGTGGTGGCACATGGCGGGATCCGAGACGGCTGCCGCGTGCGATTTGGCAACCAGGACCTGCGGGTGCCCCCGTGCGACAGGCCGGTGGGAAGCCGGATTTTCATCGGCATCCGGGCAAACGACATCATCCTGAGCAGGGGACGGCCCGCAGGGTTGAGCATTCGCAATGCGATGCGTGGCCGGATCCTTGACATGCAGGACGTGGACGGAAAGCAACTGGTCTACGTGGACGTGGGAAAACGCCTTGCCGTGGAGGTAACTCTGGAGGCGCTGGAAGAGTTGGGCCTCGAGGTGGGTGACTCCGTGATGTGTCTTGTGAAAGCTCACTCGATCCGGATCGGACCGGACGTGGATTGAAGGTCGGCGGGCGGCCGCTCGCCGCCCGCGATCTTCATTCGCCCGCTTCCTCATCTTTATAGAACAGCTTGAGCAGCGCAAGGAAGTGCCGGTCCCGCCGGTTTCGTACCCGATCGATGGACTCAGGCGTGTACCGGTGGAAACCGCGGCCAGTTTTTACGCCGTAGTGCCCGTCCTCAACCAGCTTCCGGATGTTGCCCGGGAGTTCGGTGTCGGAACGGATTTCAGGAACCAGAATCCCGTAGACCAGCGCCGAGACGTCCAGGCCCCCGAAGTCCCGAACCGAAAGGGGCCCCGTAGCGGCCAGGCGGAACCCGACGCTGGCTCGAATCGCCCGGTCGATTTCCTCAGGCTCGGCTACGCCACGATCGAGCAGGTCCCAGACCTCACGCTGCATGGCGACCTGAATTCTGTTGACCAGGAAACCCGGAAGTTCCTTCTTGAGGCGGACCGGCACCTTGCCGATTTTCTTCAGGACGTCTACCGCGGTCTTTGCCGTCCGCTCGGTCGTGCGTTCGCCGGGCACGACTTCCACGAGCGGTACGATATGCGGCGGATTGAACCAGTGGGTCACCACGGCTCGCCCGGGATGCAAGAGGCCCCGGGCAATGTCGGTCATGGGAAAAGACGACGTATTGCTGGCCAGTATCGTCTCCCGCGGGACGTTTTCTTCCAGTCCGGCGAAGAGTTCCCGCTTGACGTCGAGGTCCTCTCGAACGGCTTCCGTGACGAAACCAGCGGGTTCCACGGCTTCGCGTTCGCTGCTGAAAACCGTAATGCGACCAAGCGTTTCCCGGGCGGAATCGGGGGTGTCCATCCCCGCCTGAATGCGTTGCCGCAGATTCGACTCAATGCGGCCGGAAAGAGAGTCACGTGCCGCGGGGGATTCGTCGTAGCAGCGGACAGGGTGGCCCGCCGCCGCGAATGCCTGCGCGATCCCATGGCCCATCGTGCCCAGGCCGAGGACGGCAACTGTCTGGAACGCCATTTCAATAATCCCCGGTTCCGTTGCCGGAAGCAGATTCTGGCATGGATTAAAGCGTCTTACCGCCATCCACAACAAGGACCTGACCGGTGACCAGTTCGTTGATGAACAGGCCCAGTATCGCGTTGGCGATATCTTCAGGTTCCGCGACACGCTGGAGGGGAGTGGCTTCCCGATTTTCGCGAATGAATTCGTCCCAACCTTTCACCCAGCGCGTGTTGACGAT
>JAAXHE010000138.1 GCA_012271065.1 Candidatus Latescibacterota bacterium | reverse complement strand
CTCGACTTTTCGGAGTGGACTCAATAGTGAGTTAGAAACAGATTCTTGCGTAGAATCGTCTCGACTGGGCGCGGAATATCAACGATGCGAACGGTGTTGAATCTGTCAGCCACGCTCGAAAGAATCGCGCCAAGCGGCGCCGCCATGTTGGCATCGAAAAAATCCAGTCTTGACATGCTAAGTTGCAGTTGATCTGAGAAAAGTGCCTGAGTCGCTTTGGCGAGTTTGGCGAGCGTTTCCCACCCTTCGCTTGTACTGTGTACGGCCGGAAGATAATAGATCATTGCAATCCCTGTGATTGAAGGGACTTATACTCAAATGCTGCGGATCAAAAAAGACACAGGGGTGTAATCCTGAAGTGTTCCAATTCGCCCTGGAAACGTCAAACGAGACAGAAGAGTATGCGAAGAGCGAAATGACACTGAGCTCGGAAGATCTGCTTACTACTGGCGCAAGGCAGATGCTGCCTGCCGCCTTGGAGATTGAAGTGAACACTACATCGAGAACATTGGGGGCAAGATCGAAGATCGGGTCCGCCGACAAGTGGTGAAAGATTGTAACGATTTATGCGAAGCCCGTCAAGGATGACCTCTTTACCAGAGAAGAATCAGGGCCGGACATTCCATACAATATAGACAAGCTATAGACGCCCTCTGTGAATAGAATTCCGCCGTCTCAGGCCGGTTTCCCGGCCCTTTTGGTTAACTCATTCAGCTTGTAGTTGACGCTGGTTACGTCGAAATCGGGTTCTTTTTGAAAGGGCTGGCGCAGGTAGTGTACGCGATGGTCGCCGCCGTCCAGGAACTCGACGATGCCGAGGATGAAGTCGTCCGGTTTGTTCAGTGCGGTGAGGATCTCGTTTTTCGTTACGGTAACCGTATCTGCGCCGGATTGTCGGCCTTTCACTTCGATGAATCGGAGCTTTCCGGTCCCGGGAACCCGGCTCTCGATGTCATAGCCGAGATGTTCGGTCTCGCGGTCGACCGGCTCGAATCCAAGGCCGCGCTCGACTTCCATGATGATGGCGCGGGCCTTTGCCGCTGACTTCTGCGTGTCAACAGGTCGCCAAGGCACAGCGGCTCCGGTCATGTCGGCCAGAAGTCCCATGGGTGCCACGACAAGCCCGCCGATCACGGCCGGCGGGAGCGCTGAGATTTTTTCCTCGCGTTCGAGTTGAGCCATACGTTGATGGAGGCGTTCCTGCAGGTCATCGGCGCGCCTTTGAGCCTCGCGGTAGTTGAGCCCTGCTCCGGCCTTTCCGGCTCTTTCCTGGAGCTTGCGCCTCTCCGCTTCTTTGTCCCAGTGCGACATTGCCTTCGTCAGGCGCTCCTTAACCGCCGCGCGTGTCTTCGCTACCAGCGTTAGGCGTCGGTCGCGAACTTCACCGAGGTGTTCCGGTACGATGTTGGCGATGGCTTCTTCACGTGCCTGCTGCTCCAGTTCACGGGTAATCCATCCGCACTCGGCTCGTGCGAGGATATCGGCCACACAGGGATCGTGATCGGCCAGCGGCCTGTAGTCGAGATACGGCGCGTAGTCCAGACGGCGCTTCACACCGGAGGGATTGATCTCCACGTATAGCGTCCGGCGTGAAATAACGCGACCCTCTCCGCTCGGCGCGACACTTGCGTCTTTAATTGCATGCTCAAGCGAGAAAATCACACGTGTTTCCATGCCCGGGTCCCGTTCGTCCACAAGCACGGCGCCGCGCTGCAGGAGGTCGCGATGGCGTTCCAATGTGATGTCGAGAACGGAATCGAGAAGGGGATGCCCCGGGCAGACGAACGCGGCGGGCGTCTGGCCCTGTGGCGTAAGGTGCTTCTTGTCGAATGCAATGCGTTCGTAGCGCGCAAGAACGGGTTCGTCCAGGCCGATCTGGCGGTCACGGTTGCGAACCGTTGCCGGGACGTGCGTAATCCCGTACCGGCCCGTTTCACGGCGTCTCGCTGCACCGCCGAGTCGCCTGAACGCTTCCAGGAAGAACGATTCGATATAGTGCGGCTGCAATCGCCTCGCTTCGGCGCGTTCCATCTCCTCCCTCACCCTTGCGACCCGGGTCGAATCCATGGCGTCGTGCGCGAGCGCTCGTTCTTCAATCAGTTCCTGCAGGTGCGGGCGGTCCACGGCTTCGCTAACCGCATCGGAAAGCCGAGCCCGTACTTCCGGCTGCTCGCCGTAGCGGATCGCCTCGATCAGCAGATCTCGCAGCGGGCGGCCATCAAACTGGATTCTACCGAGCACGTCGAAGACCTGGCCGCCAAGGGCGCTTCGGGCCTGTTCGAGTTTGTCGAGGAGAGTGCGGTATACATCACCTTCCCGAGTCTCTTCCGCTATCAGATTCCAGAGATGACAGACCTCCGTCTGACCGATGCGGTGGATGCGCCCAAAACGCTGTTCGATGCGGTTCGGGTTCCACGGAAGGTCGTAGTTCACCATCAGGTGGGCGCGCTGGAGGTTGATCCCCTCTCCGGCAGCGTCCGTGGCCAGCAGGACCCGCACAAGCGGATCGTGGAGAAACGCCTCCTGTGCCTTGCGGCGATCCTCACGTCCCATGCTCCCGTGAATGGTGACGATGCCCGAAGGCCGGCCTAGCAGCGTTGCGATGCGCCGCTCGAGATAGTTCAGCGTGTCCCTGTGCTCGGTGAAGAGGACCAGTTTCTGGCTCGGCGACGGTACCGGCGGCGGGATGGCGCCGCTGCCGTACGGTTCGGCCTTCTCACCACCCGGGGCGCCCAGGCCGGCCTGCGTGAAGATCTCTCCCAGCAGGTTCGACAGTTCGCGCCACTTCGTATCTTCGCCGCTCTTCAGGATTCCGGCTGCTATGCCCTCCAGCCGCTTGAGCGAAGCGATCTCCGCCTTCAATTCGGCGATCGTGCCGGCAGCCGTGGCCTCGTCCAACAACCGGGACTCCGTGGCCTCGACTTCTTCGTAAGGAGCATCGTCGAGGTCTTCGACGTCCTCGGTATCGAATAACGGACCGGACTGCTGGATCGCCTCCGTTTGCGTTGCGCCGCGTTGCAGCAGACTCAGTTCTCGAAGGCGGCTCTCCAGTCGTTCACGCCGCCGCCTCAGCGACTGGTGAATCGCCTCTGGCGAGGATGCCAGGCGCCGCTGCAGGATGGTGAGTGCAAAGCCTACGGTGCCCGCGCGCGTATCGTTTTGCAGCGCCTCCGCACGATTGAACTCTTCGCGGACGTAGTCCGTCACCTCCTTGTACAACCGGGCTTCGGCGTCGGTCAGCTTGTATGGCACTGAATACGCGATGCGCTCAGGGAACAACGGCCGTCCGTCGAACTTGAGCAGGTTCTCTTTCACCATGCGGCGCATCAGATCTGAAACGTCCACCTGGTGAACGCCGTCCCGAAATTTGCCTTCGAAACGGTCGCCGTCCAGAAGGGCGAGGAAGAGTTGAAAGTCCGTTTCCTTGCCGTTGTGCGGCGTGGCAGTCATCAGCAGAAAGTGACGGGTGAGCCTCGATAACAATTGTCCAAGTCTGTAGCGCTTGGTGTATCTCACCTCCCCGCCGAAGAAGGTTGCCGACATCTTGTGCGCTTCGTCGCAGACTACGAGGTCGTAGCGACAGTCTCTCGCCCCCAGCTTGGCCTGCAGGTCCTCGTTGCGGGCGAGTTTGTCCAGCCGGGCAATGGCAAGGTCGTTTTCGAGGAACCAATTGCCGGTACGGGCGGCGTCGAGCTTGTCGTTGGTCAGAATCTCGAAAGGGAGGTTGAATCGCCGGTACAGTTCGTCCTGCCACTGTTCGGCGAGGCTGCCGGGACATACAACGAGGCACCGCCTGAGATCTCCGCGGGCGACGAGTTCCTTCATCAACAGGCCGGCCATGATTGTCTTTCCGGCGCCGGGATCGTCCGCCAGCAGGAAACGCAGCGGCTGTCGGGGCAGCATGGCCTCGTACACCGCGGTGATCTGGTGGGGAAGCGGCTCTACCAGGGAAGTATGTACGGCCAGAACGGGATCGAACAGGTGCGCGAGGCGGATGCGATAGGCTTCCGACACCAGCCGGAAGAGCGCGCCGTCGCCGTCGAAACTCCACGGGCGACCCTGCTCGACGATTTCGAGCCGCGGCTCGTCGTGCCGGTAGAGAATCTCCTCGGCGACCCCACCGGAGGCTGGTCGGTAGATCAGTGTAAGCGCTCCGGAACCGTGCCACTGCACGTTTACGACCGTCACGACACCGTCTGGAACGATGCCCCGGACGGTGGTGTCGGGCTTGAGGTCTTCCAGCTTCATTGGATAATAGACTCGAGATTACGAGGGAAAGTGGAACGACCGGTCGGTTTTTCCGCTTGTTTGCACAGATACGTCGGCGCTACGACCTTGCAGATTTGCCTTCGAGGGCAGGATGCCCTCGCTCCCGGAAACGGCATTCGTGATTACTGCGGCACGGCCCTGCGCAATGCCCGCTACAGGCACGAATACCCTCGGTCCCGGGAAACCGTCGATCCCGGGAACGGCGGATTATGCCCAGGCCTCGCATCCGGCGAAGGGCAGGTGTTTTCCTTCGACGTATTTGGGCCGCGGCACATAGTGATTTCCGACCTCGGCAACCACCTCCCCGCAGCACAGGATAGACCGCTGTGTTTTCCGTGTCACGCGAGTGCTGGTGGGAATGTAGCGAAGGGTGAGTCCCACGCGCCATTGGTCCGACGTATTGCTGTTCGAGCCGTGGATGATATTGGGGTGGTGGATGGAAATATCCCCCGCCTTGAGTTCGATGTCGACGGCGTCGGCTTCATCGATCTGATCGGGGCGCATCCCGATGCCGAGTACGTACTTGTCGGGGTCCAGTTCCACCATCTCCGAGCGTTTGAGTAAACGCCGGGTGTGTGACCCCGGCAAGACCCGCATGCACCCGTTTTCCACGGTGGAGTCCGTGCCGGCGACCCACAGCGTCGTCACCTCCATTGGCACCAGCGGCCAGTAGGATCCGTCCTGGTGCCAACGCACGGCCTGTCCGGTCTCGGGCTTCTTGGCGATATAGTGCGCGCCGAACATGGCCAGGTTGGGTCCGATGAACTGTGCCGCGATATCCAGCAGCCGGTCGTCGCAGACCACGCGGTGCATAAAGGGATCGTCCACAAGGAGGCTGTGGTGCAATTTCTCGGGCCGCGTGTCGGGATGCCTCTTGACGAGCCACTGCACATGCTCAACCGTCTCGGCCGCAAGACCTGCGTCGACAGCCCCGCGCGCGATGCAGATACCCTTTTCATCATATTCCTTCCGCAAACTCGATTTCATTCACGTTCTCCTTTTTTCGTGCATTTTCCCCGGAATTGTGATTCGGGGTGCGCTCAGACGGCTCGTTGCGGTTGTTGTGCCGCCAGTGTTCTATGCCAATACAGACTGAATACTTGCGCGACCGACCGGCTACTCTTCACCCTGATCCAACCATGATTAAAATCCCTTATGATGTCAATCGGTATCCTGACACATACCCATGATTCTGGCCGCTTCGTGGATTTCGTTGCGCGACTGCCTTGACTCAGTGCCGGAAAAACAAAGTCTTCTGCGACGCGATAGAACTTTTCAGCCGATTTCGTCGTCTCACAAGCAGGATCCTGCGGTAATCCCCGACTGTTCGCACCGGAGGATGGATGACGGACGCCGATCTGATCAGGCGCTTCCGCGACGGCGAGTCGCATGCCTTTAATGGTCTGGCAGGGCGCTGGCATCGCAGGCTGTACAACTTCATCCTGCGCCAGGTCGCGGACCGTGAGGAAGCGCACGACCTGTGCCAGAAGGTGCTGATCAAAGTGCACCGAAATCTCCGCCGGCTGCGGGACCCCGATAAGTTCTCCACCTGGATCTATCAGATTGCGGTCAATACGTGCAGGGACGAGTTGAGACGGCGACGGCGTCATCCCACGATCTCGCTGGAAAGCCTGGAACACGGCGACGACAGGCGGCCGGCCGGTATGGTGAACATTTCGGCGCGAAAAGACACCGCGATTCACCAGTGCGAACTTCGCGATTTACTCAACCGGGCATTGCAGTGCATTCCGCAGGATCAACGAATTGTCGTCGTGATGAAGGAATACGAGCATCTGAAATTCACTGAAATCGCCGCCATCCTGAAGCTGCCCGTCAATACGGTGAAATCCCGGCTCTACTATGGGCTGAACAACCTTCGAAAACTGCTGGATCAATGGAACGTTAACCTGGAGACGATCGATTATGAAATGTGATTTGCCACGAGAGGAGCTTATCGGCTATCTCTACGACGACGTCGATGCCGGCAAGAAGACGGGAATCGAATCCCACCTGAATACCTGTCCCTCCTGCGCACGGGCAATGGAGGAACTGAAGAGGACCAGTAACCTGATGCGCAACTGGGCGGACGAAGACCCAACTGCGAGCCTCATTTTCGTACCGGAGAGACACCCGTGGTGGAAATGCATCATACCCGACTGGCTGTCCGCGGGCAACCGGCGCTGGCTGGCGCCGGGGCTTTCACTGGGACTGGCGGCTGTTATCCTGGTGTTGGCGGCGTTCAACTTCGAGGCGAAGTACAACGGGCAGGGGGGTGTTCTCGTCAAGCTGCAATTCCCGTTCGTATCGCAGTCAAGACGGGCTGAAGCGGCTGACGAGGCCCCGCTTACACGTGCAGAGTTGGTCCAGGTGCAACGACAGTCGCTCGCCGTGATCCAGGAATGGATTGATGAGGGGCACCAGCGGCAGCGCGTCGAACTCGGCCTCATCCTGGACCAGTTCGCACGGGACCTGGAAGTCCAGCGCCGACGGGACCTGCTGCTGGTGGGCCAGGGTTTACGAGAAATCGACGGGGCAACGGAAAGCCGATTCATGCAGACGGAAGACCTTCTGCACCACCTGCTGGCTGTAACATACGCGCAGTTGAATCCGAACACACCTTCCGCCGTTGAATGACATACAGAGGGAGAATGAACAATGAACGGTCACTTCATTTGCGTAATCGCAACTGCCTTATGCCTTTTTCTTCCGGCTCTTCCCACTGAAGCCGAAATCGACCGGGAGCGCATGCAGCAGGACCTGGACATCATGGAAGGCATCTTAAAGAGCCTTCACGCCCAGACGACAACCAACCTGGTCGGCGTTCACCAGGAACCGCAGGTGCGGGGATTGTACTTTGCGAATTATGGGGTGATCTTTCTGATTGACGAACGCCGTCTCGCTGGATCCGGAACGGCCAGAGCGGGAACTTTCAGGCGGCTGCTAGCCGCGTCCGAAAAAACAGAGCGAAGCAAAGTCGTAGAGGACATCCGTGCGAAACTGGAAAAGAGACGGCACGCGTTCCGGGAACGACTGGGTGAATTCCTCGGAATGTACGCGGACGGAATCCGGCAGTTGGAGGAAGACAACCGAATTACGATCCTCGTCCATTTTGAACCACTCTCTCTTTCTCTTTATCACATTAATCTGGATCAAACTGCTGCGGGTATTTCAGATAAATCTCAGAAACTCCGGGCAATCACCAGACAGTCAACCTACGATAGTCTCAGTGTTCGTCTCAGGCCTGGCGGAAGGGTGCGAATGGTCCCTAAGGCACGATCCCATAATGCGATGTCGGAGCAGATTTATTCGGAAATCACGGCAAGAAAGGGCCACATCGTAGCATACCGCCGCGAGCACATCAGCGAGGCGGAATTCAGGAAGCTGATCGTCTCGCGCGAGCACACGCCGGACGCTTCAACGAAAAAAAAAATCGGTGTCATGGCAGCCATCATGGACAAAGTCCTGAAGCATCCCAATCATACACTTTCGGACTTGGACAAGACCCTTGGCATATATAAGGACGGGCTGGGGGCGCTGTTCCTGGTGAGTGCGGAAAGTGGGTACCGCCCGGACTATTCCGTGACCATAGATGGAAAAGAAGCATCGGTAATTCTCAGACGTAGAACGGGCAAGGCAGTTAAAGGAGATAATGAAAAAAAGAATCAGTTAGTGGAAGACGTGGTCAATGTGGTGGGGGACTACGGATATTCCCTGCGCACCCTCAAGCCCGGCGAATACATCGTCGTGGACGTGCGCTTTCCGAAGAGAATGCGGAGAAGGCCATCCGATCCTCGAGGGCTTGTATTTATGGTTAAGAAGCAGGACGTAGATGCCTACACCCGGAAGGACCTGGACCTGGCTGCGTTTCGCGAGAAAGTGGATATCCAGGAATATTAGACCCGCGTAGAACCGTCCCCGGTGGTGCCCGGGCACCCACAAGGGACGCCCCTTCAATGCGATGAGGAGTGAATCAGGGTTGCGGGTGCAGGATCGGGTACGGCCAACCGGGTATTTTGCGGTACGGTCGCCGGACCAGCGCCTCCAACGTTCCAAGCGACCTGCGTTGTACCGAAATCGGCACCGTTATTTGAAACGCACGGCGCCGGTTTTTTGTGCTCTATGGCGGGCGCCGTGCTTTTCCCTTACATTTCAAAATGGAAGCCTGTCCGGACTCCGGTTGCCGCGCCACCGGCCAGATGACTGAATGAACGCACTCGGGAGCAATTCGATGCCAGTCAATCTCTCAAGAGACCTGAAACACAAAAAAGACGGTTTCGGCGCCGAGCGAAACATCCACGAATACGAAGAAGGCTTCAGGGTGGCCAGGGACGCCGTCGCTGAGAATGAAGACAGCGACGACAGGATGGTCAGCGTTCTGTACTACGATCTGGTTACGGACTTCTACGAATACGGTTGGGGCAGATCATTTCACTTTGCCCCGCGTGTCCCGGGAGAAAGCTTCGAGGCATCGGTTGTACGCCACGAACGCTATCTGGCGCAGGTACTCGGCCTTGAACCCGGAATGGTCGTTGCCGACGTGGGCTGCGGCGTCGGCGGCCCGTTAATGGAAATCGCGCGATATTCCGGCGCCAGGATCGTCGGCGTAAACAGCAACGCCTATCAACTCGAACGCGCCCGGGAACGGACGGAAGAAGCGGGGCTGACGCACCTGGTCGAGTTCCTGCAGTGCGACTTCCTGAACGTGGATGCCGCGGACGAGTCGTTCGACGCCGTATACGATATCGAGGCGACCTGCCATGCGCCGGATAAGCTCAGCATTTATGGAGAGATCTTTCGTCTCTTAAAACCTGGCGGGCGCTTCGGCGGTTACCAATACTGCCTGACCGATCGCTTCGACGCCAACGATCCCCACCATCTCAGGATCAAGGCCGACATCCAGCTGGGAGGC
>JAAXHE010000151.1 GCA_012271065.1 Candidatus Latescibacterota bacterium | reverse complement strand
TCTGAAATAACTCGCTTAATTAGAGTTTAGTGTGCGGGTGAACGGCTCCTTCGTTCTCGAAGGGTCAATTCAAGGTTTGGCGAATGGCGCAACCGAATGACACAAAAGCAGAGAAGTCCGGAACCCTGCCTGGCATTACGCCAGCAGCCCGTACAATGGACCGTCTTGGCCGATGGGTGATCGCCGTGGGTGGTGTGGGCGTGATCCTGGTTGTGCTGGGCATACTGGCATTTGTGTTGCGGGAAGCCTATCCGCTCTTCCTCTCGCCGGCGCCTGCTGCGATCGTGAACAGCCACACCGTGGACGGCAGTCAGGATCAAAGGCCGCTGGAAGCAGGCGCCGATCCATATCGCGAAGTTGCGTATCTGGTGCGGCCGGAAGGAATCGATTTCATCCGTCTGGCGACGGGTGAGACCATTCGTCGGGAACGCGGCGACATTTTTCAGGATCGCCGCGTGGTGTCGGTGTTCCCATCGCTGACGGACGGATACCTCGGCATGGGTATGTCGGACGGTCACGTTGTCGCGGTTAAGGTCAACTACCGTGTGACTTACCCGGAAGGCAGACGTTTTGTCACGCCAGAGTTGGACATTCAGGTTAACGTGGCGCTGGACCCGGAAGGGGAAGCCGTCACCCGGGTTGCATATCGAAGCGACGGGGAGCGTCGGTCGACCGCGGCGGGGATCACGGCGTCGGAACGGCTGCTGGTGGTGGGGATGACGCAAAAGAGGACCCTGCTGGGCGGAGGGAAACTCGAGACTTATGCTCACAACCTGACGGCTGAGCTCGACGGCAGGCCAACAACCGTGCTGGTGGACGGAAACGGTCGGCATCTTCTGGCCGGCACGGATCGCGGAGATGTTTATTGCTGGGACATAACGGACCTCAAGGCGCCGCCGCCCCTCATGCAGCGTTTTCGTGCTTCGGACCGGGCGATTACGGCCCTCGCATTTGTGCTTGGCGACGTATCGGTGGTTGTGGGCGACGCCGGCGGTCAGGTCAGCACATGGTTTCCGGTGCGCGGTCCCGACAGCAGTGTCTTCGCGTCATTTCGCAAGATCCACGCCTTTCGTTCGCATCGCACGGCGGTGAGCGCCATCGCGCCATCCGCGCGCGACAAACAGTTTCTGACGGGCAGCGCCGGCGGACACGTGATGCTGCATCACATGACGTCCGCACAGACGTTCTTCAGCGTGGCGAGTGGATCGAACGTAACCGGATTGACGTTTGCACCCAAGGCGGACGGGTTCCTGTGCCTGGACGGCGACGGACGGTTGAACCACTATCGGTTGTCCAATCCGCATCCCGAAGTAACGTTCAAGACGTTGTTCGGCAAAGTCTGGTACGAGGGATATACCGAACCCGAGTTCGTCTGGCAGTCCACTGGAGGTACCGACGAGTTCGAGCCCAAATTGAGTATAATCCCTCTGGCGTACGGCACGGCGAAGGGGACATTTTACGCGATGTTTTTCGCACTGCCACTGGCGGTACTCGCCGCCATCTATACGTCCGAGTTCGCCCATCCGCGAGTGCGAAACGTGGTCAAACCCACGGTGGAGTTGATGGCGTCGCTGCCAAGCGTGATTCTCGGGTTTCTGGGTGGTCTCTGGCTGGCGCCTTTGCTGGACCGCCAGGTAGTGGGGGTTCTGTTGCTGTTGCCGACTGTGGCGCTGACGATAATCTCCGCTTCCTGGATCTGGTCCAGACTGCCCGGCCAGCTGAAGAACCGGCTGCCGGGACCTGAGGTGTTCTACGTGTTGGTGTCTCTCCTGGGTATCTGGTTGGCTCTGGTGCTCGGGCCCTGGATAGAGGGCGCGCTCTGGGGCGGCAATTTCCAGCGCTGGCTGGCGGATTCCGCAAATACCCGCTATGACCAGCGGAACTGCCTGGTTGTTGGTTTCGCGATGGGTTTTGCCGTGATCCCCATCATCTATACAATCTGTGAGGACGCGCTGACAAGCGTACCTTCGCACCTGAGGGCCGGATCCCTGGCACTGGGCGCAACGCCGTGGCAGACGGCCGTTCGAGTGGTACTCCCCACGGCCAGCCCGGGCATTTTTTCCGCCACGATGATCGGCTTCGGACGGGCGGTCGGCGAAACGATGATTGTCCTCATGGCCACCGGAAATACCCCCATTATGGACTGGAGCATCTTCAACGGGATGCGCACCATGTCGGCCAACATTGCCGTGGAAATTCCCGAGGCGCCGCATGAGGGCACCCTCTACCGTATACTCTTTCTGACCGGCGTACTGCTTGCGGCAGTGACGTTCGTCGTCAACACCCTCGCGGAAATCGTGCGGCAACGGCTCCGCGAACGGTACAGCAGGATATAGGTTCCGCGCCCGGATTGCCCGCAAAGCGCGTCTGGAGTGAATTGATGAACGGTTTCTGGAAGTCAGGGCAGGCGTATATCTGGCTGACGGGCGGCGCGCTCGCCTTCTGCGTCCTGATGATCGTCGGGTTGATCGGCCTGGTCGTATATAACGGACTGGGTTATTTCTGGCCTTCCGAACTGACGGCGCTTCGTCTCAACGGCGGCGCCCTCGTGATGGGGCAGATCTGGGACCGGCAGGAGATTCCCGACCGCGACGGGGAATACCGGGTCCAATTGAAAGTGGCGAACCGGGACGCGTACGGCGTTGACTTCAGGTGGGTCGACGAGTCACGGATACTGGAACGAACACTGCCTGTTGACGCGGTAATATTTGAGCGGCGGGAATGGGGACAACTGTTCGGTTTTCTTGACAGCGTGTACGAGGGCGAAGACAAGGTGGCCGGAGGCGGTTCGGCCGGCTGGGCGGCGTTTCAAAAGCAGTTGCTGCAAACGGACGCCCTTCTGGATCAGGTCCGCGAAATCGAGCACAACCCCATATCGGACCTCAACCGGCGTATCGAGCGGCTTCGCCTTGAAAAGAAAAGGCTTGAACTGGCTCCGGACACGCGGCAGGAACAGGTATCTCAACTCGACGCGAAAAACCGCAAATACTGGATGCGGTACGAATCTCTCGCAGCCGAGCTGAACCGACTGAGGACCGTAAGCGAAGTCCCGCAGCTGGATGTCCGGCTGGCGGGCGGGGAGATACGACGGGTGGCGGTTGCGGACGTCGTACGCGCGTATCGGCCGAACAGTCTGAGCGCCTTAGGCAAGACGGGTGTGTACCTGGATCGGGTCTGGGAATTCCTGTCTGCCGAACCTCGCGAATCCAACACCGAAGGCGGCGTGTTCCCCGCGATCTTCGGTACCGTCATGATGGTCATTCTGATGAGTCTGGCGGCCGTGCCGTTCGGGGTGCTGGCGGCGCTTTACCTGCGGGAATACGCCCGCCAGGGTCCGCTTGTTCGAGCGATCCGGATCGCAGTGAACAACCTCGCAGGAGTGCCTTCGATTGTCTTCGGAATGTTCGGTCTGGGATTCTTCGTATACGGAGTCGGCGGCAACCTGGACCGGCTTTTTTTTCCTGAGGCGTTGCCCGCCCCCACGTTCGGCACCGGCGGGATCCTCTGGGCGTCGCTGACCCTGGCTCTTCTGACCGTACCGGTAATGATTGTGGCTTCGGAGGAGGCCCTGGCGTCCGTTCCCGGAGATGTACGGGAGGGCTCGCTTGCGCTGGGAGCCACCCAGTTTCAGACCATCTGGCGGGTGGTCCTTCCCGCGGCGCTGCCGGGTATTTTGACGGGTATCGTTCTCGTGGTGGCCAGGGGCGCGGGAGAGGTGGCGCCGTTGATGATTACGGGCGTGGTCAAGCTTGCGCCTGCGCTGCCCGTGGACGGCGCCTGGCCTTTTTTCCACCTGGAGCGTAAGTTCATGCACCTGGGTTTCCACATCTATGACGTCGGCTTC
>JAAXHE010000108.1 GCA_012271065.1 Candidatus Latescibacterota bacterium | reverse complement strand
AGATCGTGCAACTGCTCCCGTTCTTCGGGACTCAGACGGACAACGTATTTCTTCGGCATGTCGATGGCTCCTTCCTCTCCAGGGGAGACATCGAACTATACGAACGCGCAGTCTTAGAAGTCAATAGGTACTAGGCTGAACCTGCCACGCATTACACCTGGATGCCGTCTACGATTGTGATTTTCCGGCCAAGATGTCCGAAGATATCCTAGACTGGTTGACGCTTCATTCGGTCTCCGGGCTCGGCCCGGTCGCTTTTTCCGCATTGCTGCAAAAATTCCGCAGCCCGGGAGAGATACTGCGGGCACCCCGCAAACATCTGTGCACGGTGCCCGGCATTGGGTCCGAACTCGCCGCTGCGATCCATGCGGATCGCGATCTGTCGTGGGCTGAAGAGCAACTAAGACGCGCCGAAGATGCCAGCGTCCGCCTTCTGACGCTGCAGTGTCCCGACTATCCAGGCTATCTTCGGGAAACCTACGCGCCGCCGCCAATCCTTTATGTGCTTGGAAAAATAGATGTTTGTGCACATCCCACGGTTGCGATCGTGGGCTCACGCTCATTCACGTCCTACGGGCGGGAAATCGCCTACCAGATGTCAGGAGAACTCGTTCGCCGGGGAATTACCGTGGTCAGCGGGCTGGCCACCGGTATCGATACTCACGCCCACCTGGGCGCGCTTGCCGAACGAGGATACACCGTCGCCGTGTTGGGGAGCGGGCTGGACAGGCCGTATCCGCCACAAAACCGGGACCTGTTCCGGGACATCAGCGAAACCGGAGCCACACTTTCGGAATTCCCCATGGGAGCGTCCGCGGAAGCGCATAACTTTCCTCGACGCAACCGAATCATCAGCGGACTCAGCCTTGGTGTCCTCGTCATTGAGGCGGGTGAGCGCAGCGGCGCATTAATTACCGCCCGGCTGGCGCTTGACCAGAACCGGGAGGTCTTCGCCATTCCAGGACCGCTTCATTCAGGCCGAAGCCGCGGCACGAACCGGCTGATCAGGCAGGGCGCGGTTCTGGTACAGTCGGTGGAGGACATCCTGGATGAACTTCGTCCGCAACTGACGAGAATTCCGACGCCGAAAACGCTCCGGAAGCCGGCGGAAGCACCCCCAGAACTCTCGACACGGGAACGTCAGGTATACGAATGTCTGTCCGCCGACACGCCGGCCCACGTCGATACCATCGCCGATCGTACGGATATGCCGGCCGCCAGCGTGCTTTCTGTACTGCTGTCTCTGGAGTTGGCCGGCGTCGCCGAGCAACGACCTGGAAAGTGCTTTGTCCGGAAGCCGGCACGAACCGGATGAGGCTAACCTTGATTCGTGATTTTTCGGGGACGTAAAACCGAATATATACAAGTAGATAAAGGCGATTAAACTGCGGATTAACAAGATACACCTGGTTGCTGGACGTGAACCGGAAAGACGACCCTTTGGAGGACCCTTTCACCCCGTTTCAGTGGTTTTCGTCACGTCGCCGCGTTGCTGGTTTTTCGATTTGGGGCCAACCGCCGTGGGACGAAGAAACGGCAACACGCCTCAACGAAGACCTCCCGCTGCAATGTACCACAAAAATACCCCCCTCGAAGCCGAGAGAGGCGGAAATTCAGGACGTTTGTGTTTATTTCAGAAACGGCGCATCAAGCCCACAATCTTGCCCGCAATGCGGAACTCGTCGCGGCCCGGATGCACCACGATGGCTTCGAACGCTTCGTTTTCCGGGGTGAGCCGTACACGGCCTGCCTCGGGGAAATATCGTTTCACAGTTGCCTCCTCCCCGATCACCGCCACCACAATCTCGCCCGGGCTCGCGGTTTCCTGATGGCGTGCCAGCACATAGTCGCCATCCAGAATGCCTGCATCGCGCATGCTCTCGCCATTGACCCGAAGAACGAAAACGTCCTCTGACGGCAGAAAGGAGCGATCGACAGCCACAGTACTCTCAACGTTTTCGGTTGCCAGAACGGGCTCTCCGGCAGCTACACGTCCGATTACCGGGACATTCCTCGTTTCAGACACGCCTGGAATGTCGCGTTCCATGTAGTCCGTGAGTTCGATACCTCTCGACACCATCGGACGCCGCCGGATGTAGCCCTTTTTCTCGAGTGCGGCCAGCGTGGTTCGCACCCCGTTGGTGGAAGCAATGTTGAACGCGTCCATGGTCTCCCGTATCGTTGGTGGAGCACCCCCGTCTCTTATCGTTCGGGCTATAAATTCGTAAATTGCCCTCTGCCTGTCGGTCAGCTTCTGACGCATCACGTATCTCTCCCCGAAAGCCAGTTCTCGAAGCCTGAAACGATCGTCCTGCTTGATGCGATTGGGCCCATTGACACAAACACTGCTCATTTGAATATAGTGAACATTAGTTCATTCGTCAATACCTGATTTGTGCGGTGGGACCGTTTGCCACCGCGAAAGCCATGCCAATCTGCCAATGAACACCTGGTTACGACAACACTGAAATCCATACATCCCACCGCGAAGTTCAATTGCAAATCACTGCAAAACCTATACTTAGATAAACCATAAAGTGCTTGACAGGTATGCCGGGTTACGTATATTTATCCATCCGGCTCCATCGATCGTCCAGCAGTCTGTTGATAAAGTCGCTCTGCAGGCGAGATATGGTGTCCCGTCCCGGACGGGCATTTTCAACGGGCTGCGTAGCAAGGGATGGCGTTATTTGAAGCCTTTACGTTACTCAGACTGGTCCCTGTTCGGATGGCAAGGGCTGACGCTCGAAGTGCCTTTGGAGTGGAATCCCGGCAAGATATCGGGCGATTTCAAGGCAGGCAGCGTTCGACTGGATGACCCCACGCTGGCAAGGCTGGAAATCGAGTGGAAGGATGCCCGGGGCGACGAGCGAGTCGCGCCAATCGTGGATCGCTTTCTCGATGGACTCGCCGAGAGTGCCCGCAAGGGAAAGAAGAGCGTCGACATTAACCGCAACCCCGACGCTGGGTGGCTCGATCTGCCCGATGCATGCTCGCCGGTCTCATTCGCCTGGCACGCCGAGTACCGGGTCCACGCGCTGGCTTTCTACAGCCCGCCTTCAGACCGGCTCGTGTTCGCCAGAATCAGGACGAAACAGGACGAGGATGCCGGTGACAATATCCGGCGGATTCTGAATTCAATTCGGGATACTTCACCCGACGGTCACCGGACCTGGGCGCTATACGACCTCGTGTGTTCATCCCCTCCCCTGTTTTCGCTTGAATCTTACGAGCTCAAATCCGGACACCTTCGACTCTGTTTTCAGCGTGGCCATGACATTCTTCAGGTCGACCGGCTTAGCCTCGCCCAGGTGCTCCTGAAGAGACGCACCCTTCTGGACTGGTATAAGGAGTTCTTTCGCAAGAGCCTGCGGCAGGTCAATCTGGACTTCCGTGAGACCCAGGTCGGAAACCACCCTGGTCTGCTCCTTTCCGGAAAACCCAAGAGCCGCTGGCGGGGCCTGCTGATGCCTCTGCCGTTCTGGAATGTCAGACCGCGTCTGAATATGGAAGCCCGTGTCTGGACATGCAATCACGCAAACAAGATATACGCGGTTCACGCCTACTACAAAAAGCAGAAGGATGCGCCGGACATTGAATATGTCCGGCGCTCCGTGATCTGCCACCGGGATGCCGTTCCGGAGCACGCAACAACCTGACGGGCGGTCCGCCGGAATCTCATAACCACCGGAAACCCTATGGCCTTGTTCTCCTTGAAAAAACAGCCTAAGATCAGCCGGGAAGCGATGTTCAATTCCAAGCCTGCACGGAACAGCCAGCTGGAATGGAAAACGAATAAAGACGAGGAAGTGACCATTACGTTAAGGCGCGCGGATACGACCAAAGTTAAGGTCCTCTCCAAGATATTCTGGGTTCCTGAAAAACGAACGCTGGTCCTGGATGAGATCGGCTCCCAGGTCTGGAATATGTGTGACGGCCGCACGTCCGTGGCCGCAATGATAAAGCGGTTGTGCGAAACCCACAAGCTCAACGCAAAGGAAGCTGAAATCTCTCTATTAAGCTACCTCAGAACCCTGGGACGCAAGAATCTGCTCGGGTTTCTGGTGGAGAAGAGCGATCTGCGAAAAAAGAAGAGAAGCGCCAGCGGAAAGGCCTGGGGATAGCGTTCAGTTCCGGGTCCTGAAAATACAGCCCCGCGGTCCGGGACCGCGGGGCTGTTGTGTGTCCGTGCTGTAGATACGGGACCCACGTGACAGGATCCACGGTGGGACCCGACCGTGAGGACGACACTTCTGTCTACCGCATCAGGGCCTGAACGGCATCACCTCCGTTCAGGAATATCGCGGTAGACGTTTCAGCCAGATCGGCCAGCGGCGCCCAGTAGACGCCGAACAGCAACGTACCCACAAACAATACGGCGAGAGTGGCCGTGGCGAACCGGGAAATAACGACGGGTGCATCCGTACGTGGCTTCTCCAGGTACATGGCGCGAACAACTCTCGCGTAATAATACAAGGAAACGGCACTGTTCAGCGCGCCAACGACCGCCAACCAGTAGAGCCCACCATCTACAACGGCGGCAAACAGATACACCTTTCCAACAAATCCCGCGGTGGGCGGCAGCCCCGTGAGAGAGAACAGAAACGCAGACATCGTCAGCGCAATCCAGGGCGACCGCCATCCCAGGCCGCGGTAATCCGCAATATCCTCGCTTCCGATTCTTTCCGCCAACAGCAATACAACCAGAAACGCACCCAGATTCATAAACAGATAGGCGCCTGCGTAGAACATCACAGCCTTCAGGCCCGCTGACGACAGCATGACCACACCCATCATCATGTAGCCGGCGTGCGCAATACTGGAGTAAGCAAGCAGCCTCTTCAGGTTGCGCTGCCAGATGGCCGTCAGATTGCCCAGTGTCATTGTAAAGGCCGAAATGAGAGCGAGCAACTGCGGCCATGCCACGCCTAACGTGACGCCCGTGCCCGAAGCGCCGTCAAATGCGGACAGACCCACGTAAAAGAACCGTGCCAGCATGGCGAATCCGACCGCCTTTGGTGCGACCGAAAAAAACGCTGTAACCGGCGTCGGCGCTCCTTCGTAGACGTCGGGACACCAGAAATGAAACGGAACCGAAGCCACCTTGTATCCGAATCCGGCCATCGCGAGCGTCGCGCCGAGAAACAACGTCAGTTCGTATGGCGCCGTGGTTCCCAGACGCGCCGCGATCGCATAGATATCAAGAGTGCCCGTCAGGCCGTAGATCAAGGAGAACCCATAGAGCATGATGCCTGAAGAGACGCCGCCGTAGACGACATATTTCAGCGCCGCTTCGTTGGATCGCTGCACCCGCTTCTGATAACCCGCCAGCACGTAGGAAGGCAGGCTGACGAGTTCGAGCGCAATGTACATCATCAGCAAATTGGTCGCGCCGGCCATCAGAAAGCCGCCCAGCCCGACAGAAAGAAAGAGCGCGTAGAATTCACCGATGCGTTCGGTTTCGATGTCCCGGGATTGCAGGCCGAACAGGGTGACCACGATGGTCGTGACTACGATTAAAAGCTTGAAGAACAGGGCAAAACCATCCAGGGCGATCATGCCCATGAACAGCGACCTGGGCGGCTGGTCGTAAAGGTCCGCGATCGAAAACAGACAGACCACAAGAACAAGGAGCGTCAGGCCCGTCAACAACGCCTTCTTCTTTCCGGTCAGAATCAGATCGACAGTCACGATGCCTATAATTGCGACCGTAATGATAATCTCGGGCCAGATATATTGCAGGCCGTCCAGATTCACTGCGATCGCGTTTTCAATGGCCTCGACCAAAAGAACGTTCCTTCCATCGGCATCCAGCCCTGAATCCGGTGAAGATCCGGGCTATCGAACCTACTCTCAGGCTGCTCGTATTCAGTCCGGAAGCAGGTTGCCGAAAGGTGAGAAATTTACGGGACAGGGCACTACGGCTGCAACGCGGACATAACCGGCCCGTTCAGGTCTTTGACAAGCTCTCCAAGCGACTGCGCCAGCAGATCCAGCACCGGTGACGGATAGATGCCCAGGACGATGACGATGACCGCCAGCGGCGCAAGGCAGAAAATCTCGCGGCCGTTAATCTCGGGCAGGTCTTTCCATCGTTCGTTGAAAGGCCCCATAAACAGACGCTGAAAGGCCCATAGCATGTAGGCGGCTCCCAGCAGTACGCCCAGCGTACCCAGGATTGTCATGGTTCGATGGACCTGGAATGCGCCCAGGAAGCAGAGAGCTTCGCTGATAAACCCTGAAAGGCCGGGCAGACCCAGCGCTGCGAAGTAGGCCACCATCGTCAGACTGCCGTACACCGGCATGTGCGACCACAACCCCCCGAACCCCAGTTTCCCGCGCAAATCCGGATCTTCGTAGTCGTTGGGGTATACGATATAGCGGTGATGCGCCCGGTCGTAAATCACGCCAACGAGCAGAAACAACATTGCCGTAATGGTGCCGTGGTTGAACATCTGAAATACAGCCCCGTTTATTCCGTGTGGCGTAAACGACGACATGCCGAGCATCACAAAACCCATATGGCTGATGCTGGAATACGCCACGAGTTTTTTCAGATCGGTCTGCGCCATTGCAACAAGCGCACCATAGATGATGTTGATGACCCCGATAACGGCCAGAAAATAGCTGAAATCACGTGTGACATCGGGCAACATCGGGTAATTGAACCGCAAAATGCCATAGGTACCCATTTTCAGGAGCACCCCGGCCAGAATGACGCTGATGGCCGTAGGCGCTTCGACATGGGCGTCGGGAAGCCAGGTATGGAACGGAAACAGGGGCACCTTGATGGCAAAACCGATAAACATGGCAATCCAGATGATTACCGGAGCAGAATACCCGAAAATCAGGCCGGCACGAAGCCACTCGGAGTGGTTGGCCTGGTCCATCATGACCAGCATATTGAACGTATGATTTCCCGTATCCGGATCGGTGACATTGAAGTAAAATGCGAGCATGACCAGCAACAACAACACGCTCCCCGCCAGTGTGTACAGAAAGAACTTGATGGCGGCATATTCCTTGCGCGGGCCTCCCCAGATCCCGATCAGGAAGTACATCGGCAACAGCATCACCTCCCAGAAAACGTAGAACAGGAAGAAATCCAGCGACACGAACACACCCTGCATGCCGGTCTCAAGCAGTAGAAAGAGCGCGAAATATCCCTTTACGCCGCGGTTGATGGACCAGGAGGCGGGAACGCAGAGGAAACCCAGCAGCGCCGTCAGCAGCACCATCGACACACTCAGGCCGTCTATGCCCATATAATACTGGATATTGAACGATTCGATCCAGGGAAGCTGAACTTCATACTGCATGTCGGGTACAGACCGGTCGAAATCCTGAAACAACCAGATGGCCAGCAGAAGGCAGAGTCCGGTCGCAGCCAGCGCAACCCGGCGGATCGCATTGACCGCCCTGCCCGGCATCAGCAGAATGACCACCGCTCCCAGCACTGGAATAAACGTTAACAGTGTCAGAATCCACTGATCCATTTGTCGGATACCTCCCTCATCAGAATCGCGTGGCGCCACCCGGTCGGGCGGCGGAACCGCCCATGGCGCCAGTTTCCGGAATCGTCCCGTTGCTCTGCATTCGGCGCAATGATCGTCAGCGTGCTGTTCCGGAGTTCCCGCGTCCGGTTGCGACCTGCAATTCACATAAAAACAGTTCATGCAACCATCAACCGGATCACCATCAGGGCCAGAATGCCTCCCATAACCAGAACGACATAGGTCTGCAGGCGTCCCGTCTGAATGCGTCTCAATCCGCTGCCCGCCCACCTGATGATCCCTGCAACGGCGTTCACGAGTCCGTCGACCACCCATTCGTCGAACAGTCGATCGACAAAGGAAATACCCCGGGTCAATGTGGCTGACAGATTCACGAGCCCGTCTACAATGTGAGCGTCGAACCAGTTCAATACCGTTCGCCCGACCATTACAGCGCGGACAAAGCTGGCTTCGTACAGCTCATCGAAATACCATTTTCGGTTCAATATCCGGAAGATCCCGCCCGACTGCAGCAAGTTCGCCTCCAGGGCGATCATTTCCTCCCGCCGGTTGTAATACTTCCGGTAAGCCGTATAGATGCCGGCGCCGGCAACCAGCAACGAAAGAACCATCGCCGGGTAGTGCGCCGCGTGCGCGGCGTCGCTGTCTGAACCCGCTGCATAGACCTCCGCACCGGACCCGATCGGCAACGCCTCGCCCCTGCCCGCGAGCAGCCCCGCTTCCGGCCGCTTCACGAGATGTTGAAACCAGCCCTCTCCGCCCAGGGGGTTCCAGGCATAGAAGATCCAGAAACTCAGAACCGCCAGCACAATTAGCGGAACCGTCATCACGCCGGGAGATTCGTGCGCGTATTCGACAAGGGTTTTCTCTCTGGGTTTTCCGTAGAACGTGAGAAAAATCAGCCGGAACATGTAAAACGCCGTTAAACCCGCGGCCGCAAATCCCAGCAGCGGAAGCAGGAAGTGTATCGGCCGGGAGAAACCGCCGAAACCCAGCGCTCCGGCCAGTATGGCGTCTTTGCTGAGAAATCCGGACGTGAGCGGCACCCCCGCCAGGGCCACCGTCGCAATCAGAAAGGTCCAGAACGTCCGCGGCATCTTCTCCCGAAGCCCGCCCATATTTCGCATATCCTGCGGGTCGCTCTCATTGTGCGTCTTGTGGAACGCATGTTCCACGGCATGGATGACGCTTCCCGATCCGAGAAAAAGGCATGCCTTGAAAGCCGCGTGCGTCATCAGGTGAAAAAACCCCGCCACGTACGCGCCCACACCCAGACCCATGATCATATACCCGAGCTGGCTGATGGTCGAGTACGCCAGGACGCGCTTGATGTCGTACTGGGCAACGGCGATGGTTGCGCCCAGAATCGCCGTTATCGCGCCGATGTAAGCGATCGCCACGAGCGCGTCGGGCGTCAGGATCGGGTACATCCGCGTGACCATATATACGCCGGCCGCGACCATCGTCGCGGCGTGAATCAGCGCGCTGACGGGCGTCGGACCCTCCATGGCATCCGGCAACCAGACGTGCAGCGGAAACTGCGCCGACTTCCCGACCGCGCCGCAGAACAGGCACAGGCCCGCAATCGTGAGCAATCCACCACTCAGACGGCCGCTGGCAACACCGTCGTAGACGCTCGCAAAGTCGAATGCGCCAACCTTCCAGAAAACGATCATTATCCCTACGAAAAAGCCCAGGTCTCCGACCCGGTTTACCAGGAACGCTTTTTTACATGCCGCGGCCGCCGACGGTTTCTCATACCAGAAACCGATCAGCAGATATGAAGAGAGCCCTACGAGTTCCCAGAACACATAGAGCAGCAGGAAATTGTCAACCAGAACCAGGCCGAGCATCGAAAAGGAAAAGATCGCGAGAAACCCGAAAAACCGGGAATATCGGGGGTCTCCGTGCATGTAACCGATCGAATAGAGGTGCACGAGGCCGCTTACAACCGTGACAACCATCAACATGACGGCGGTGATATTGTCGACCAGCAGGCCTACGCTGATCTTCGCGGCGCTCAGGTCCAGCCAGACCCACGAATCGAGCTCGAGGCGCCACCCCGGATCGTAGGCCGAAAGCGCCAGGATGAAGTACCGGAGAGATAGAAGAAATGAAATGGAAATTGCAGCGAGGGGTACCCAGTCGCCCCCGCGCGGCAGACGCCGGCCCCAGAAAGCCTGTACGGCGAATGCCGCCAGTGGCAGCACAGGGATGAAAAGCAAATCCAAGGGCATCTACTCTCCCGGAACCTTCAGCCGCTCAATGAGTCCAGTCTGTCGATGTTGACCATCTGATAATTGCGGTAGATATTCAGAACGATCGCCAGCGCAACCGCCGCCTCCGCCGCGGCGAGGACAATCACGAAAACGGCGAACACCTGCCCCTCCAAACCGGAATCGGTAAACCGCGCGAACGCGACAAGATTCAGGTTGGCGGCATTCAATATGAGTTCCACCCCCATCAGAATGCTGATTGCATTGCGACGGGTGGCAACGGCCAGAATTCCCAGACAGAAGAGAATGGCCCCGACGACCAGGTAGTGCTCCAGGGCAATCATAACTCCCCCTCGTCCTCCTCCTGCCCCTTCCCTCCTCCGGCCAGCATCGAAGCGCCGAGCAGCGCAGCCAGCAACAGCATGCCGGCCACCTCGAACGGCAGGACGTAGGTTGTCATCAGCGCCTTGCCGATCTCCGCCGTACTGGAAGCGGGCGCCGGCCCCCCGGACAGCGGCCACGACGTTTTCAGGATCACCATGACCAGCAGCGCGAACCCGGCGCCGACGACAACCACGCTGGGAAGGAACTGCACCCGTTCGGCCAGCAGATTCAAATCGTAGATGCGGTTGGTCAGCATCACGCCGAAGAGCAACAGAATCAGGATTCCGCCGACGTAGATCAATACCTGCGCGCCGGCCAGAAAATCGGCATCGAGAAATACGTACAGACCGGCGACGCCGAAAAACGTAAACAGCAGGGCAAATACCGCGTAAATCAGCCGGCTTACGAACACGACGGCGGCCGCCGACCCCACGGTCACGGCCGCAAACAGGTAGAACACGATCGTTGAGAGCTCCATATGACAACCAATCCCGGAGGCTACTGACGTTCGGCGGATTCTGTGTCAGCGGGTTTCGTTTCGTAGTCCCATGGACGGGCGTAACGGTAGACCAGGTCGGTCCGATCGTAGACCGACGACTCGTAATTCGGGGTCATGACCAGGCATTCGGTCGGACACGGATAGGTACAGAGACCGCAATAACAACAAAGCCCCATGTCGATATCGAAACGCAGAACCTTGAGCCGCTTTTTCGTTCCCTTGGACGTCAGGCCCAGATCCTCGTCGGGACCGGCTTTTTCGCACTCTATATAAATACAGTCCACGGGACAGGCTCTTGCACACTGGTCGCAGCCGATGCAATCATCTATATCGTTGAACAGCTGGTTGCGCGCCCGTTCCGGCATCTGCCAGCGCTCGTCCGGATATTGAAGGGTAATCGATGGTGTGAACATATGCTTCAAGGTGATATTCAACCCCACCCAGATGGAAGCAGCCGACTGATAGAGATTCCTGAAATACGATCCCATTGCATCACCTATGGAGGAAGAGTTCTTTGATTCTGATCGGGATTTGCCGCCCCGCTATGATGCCGTCTGGGCTCGCTGTGAACGCCCCTGCATCAATCCCTGGGCGGCCGAACGCAACAGGAAGGCCAGAATGACGGCCATTGCGCCCATCAGCCCGACCTTGGAGATTTCCTGCAACCATGCCGGAACGGCGAAGTGCCACACAACCGATCCGAGCAGGCACAGAAAAGCGGCAGGCGTGAGCACTTTCCAGCCCACGAACATCAGCTGATCGACGCGCAGACGGGGAAGCGTCCAGCGGATCCACATCTGTACGGCCACCAGAAGGAGACCCTTGCCGATCATCCAGATGGGCCCAGCCGGAAACGAACCGCCCCAGGGCGCCTGCCAGCCGCCCAGAAACACGACCGCGCCAACCATACTCACGGCCACCATCGCCGCGTATTCCGCCACGAAAAAGAACGAGAATCTCATGCCGCTGTACTCGGTGTGATAGCCGGCCACGAGTTCGGATTCCGCCTCGGGTATATCGAACGGCGTCCGGTTGACCTCGGCAAGCGACGCGATAAAGTAAAGGATGAACGCGAGAAACGTAAACGGATTGCGAAACACGAACCAGTGATACAGCGACCCGGACTGCGCCGCGACCAGGTCCTGCGTGCTCAGCGTACCCACGAGAGGGATCACACTCAGGAACGCCATGGCCACGGGAATCTCATAACTCACGACCTGTGCGGCCGAGCGCATCGCGCCGAGCAGTGACCACTTGTTGTTGGACGCCCATCCGGCCATGAGAATGCCGAGCACGCCCAGCGACGAAATGGCCAGAATGTAGAACAGGCCGATATTCAGATCGCTCACGATAAGGCTGTCGCCGAAGGGGATGCACACGAAGATGGCCAGGGTTCCTGAAAAGACCAGCAGGGGCGCCAGAATAAACAGGCCTTTATCCGCCGCCGCCGGAATGATGTCTTCCTTCAGCAGAAGCTTGACGCCGTCGGCGATCGGCTGTGCCCAGCCGTGCCAGCCGCCGGTCCGCATCGGTCCCAGGCGGTCCTGGATATGGGCGGAAATCTTCATTTCCATATAGACCATAATGAGCCCGAGTACCGCGACCAGCGTTACGACGACAATCCCGGCGAGCAGCCCCAATGCAAGGGTCACCAAGCCGATCGGCACGGCGCTCAAAAAGCCCACCTGATTCACGAGAGTTTCGGCCAACTCGAGCATAATGCGATTCCCTAGCGGTCGATCTCGCCCAGTACGATATCGATACTTCCGATGATGGCGATAATGTCGGCCAGATAATGGCCCCTGGCGAGTTCGTCGAATACGCTCATCACCGTAAAGCAGGGCGATTTCACCCGCACCCGGTACGGCACGTTGGTACCGTCGCTGATCACGTATACACCCAGTTCACCCCTTGGATTCTCGCTGCGGACGTAACACTCCGCTTCTTTGGGGGGCCGCACGTTTCTGGGGACCGCGGCCTGGACGTCGCCGCCCTCCGGAATTTGATCGAGCGCCTGAGACACGATCCGTGCGCTTTGCTCCATCTCCCTTATCCGTACCATATACCGGTCCCAGCAATCGCCCAAGGTCCCCATCTCTCCCCTGCCATACGGCACGTCGAACTCGAACCGATCGTATATTGAATACGGTTCGTCCCGGCGCAGATCCCACGCCACCCCGCATCCCCTGAGATTCGGGCCGGTAATGTTGTGGCTGTACGCCGATGCCAGCGACAGAACGCCCACGTTGGCCGTCCGCTCGATGAAGATCTTGTTGTACGTCAGCAGGTCGTTGTACTCTTTCAGCTTTCCTTCGAACGCGGCGAGAAAGTGGCGGCAACGCTCCACGAAACCCGGCGGCAGGTCGTGAGAGACCCCGCCCACCCAGATGTAATTGTACAACATCCGCGCCCCGCACGTCATTTCAAACAGGTCGAAGATGTCTTCCCGTTCCCTGAAGGCAAACAAAAAGGGCGTAAACGCCCCGATATCCATTCCATAGGTCCCGAACGAAACCAGGTGACTGGCAATCCGGTTCAACTCACACATGATGACCCGGATGTATTCCACCCGCTCCGGAATCTCGAGCCCCATCAGTTTCTCTACGGCCAGAACATACCCCATATTGTTATTCATCGCCGCCAGATAATCCATTCGATCCGTGAACGGGATCACCTGTTGATACGGCAGATTCTCGGCGTGTTTTTCAAAGCAACGATGGAGATAACCGATATGGGGTTTTGCCTCCTCTACAATCTCTCCGTCCGTCCTGATCTCCAGGCGCAGCACCCCGTGCGTGCTCGGATGCTGGGGTCCCATGTTGATCGTCATCATCTCGCTGTTGAGGTTGTCGTCCTCCACGTCCGATACCTGCGGCAACCCCGGCCGCTCCACCGTCACCTCTGCCGTCGCGTGTGAAATCCCTGCCATAATCTATACCTCAACCCGGATACCGCGATAATATTCCTGAACCTCGTAATCCTTGCGCAGGGGCCACCCTTCCCAGTCGTCGGGACACAGGATGCGCCGTAGATCGCTGTGACCTTCGAAGACGATTCCGAACATGTCGTACGTCTCGCGTTCGTGCCAGTTCGCCACCCGCCAGACACCCTCCACGGTCGGCAGACGGGGGTCCTCTCTACCCAGATCCGTCTTCAGCGTTATCTTGTGCCGGTGCGCCGAGGAAAACAGGTGATAGACCAGCGAAAGGTGTTCCGGATAATCCACCCCGCTCAGACACATCAGCGACTCGAAACCCATCGCCTCGTCGTCTCGCAGATAGAGACCGATATCCGCGATTGCGTCTGCGCTTACCCGAATAAACGGGTCCACGTTCCCGGTCAGATCCAGAACCCGGTCGCCGAACTTCCCTTTAAGCCGGTCGAAAATCTCCTGCGGCGTCATCGGTCGTCTCCACGAGCGTTCCCACCAACCTGCTTAGCAGCCCGTTGAAAAAACCCATCCGGGCTACGACCGGCCATTGCGGTCGAATGACTGCGTTGCGCTCCCTCGCCGAATCGCAGGATGGGACTCTGTTGCGCGCCTTGTCTTCGACCTCGCCTGCAGAGCGACTTTTTCAACGGACTGCTAACGCCGGATCAATCCGGCCAGACGCAATGCCTCCGCGGCGGTCCCGGCCGAGAAAAAACGTAGCGCGAGCGGGTAGGCAAGCGCACCAGCAA
>JAAXHE010000242.1 GCA_012271065.1 Candidatus Latescibacterota bacterium | reverse complement strand
CAACGCAGTATTTCGACCGCAAGGGCAGGCCGTAGACCGGATGGGCTTTTTCAACGGACTGCTATGTACGGATTAAGTGGCGGGCGAGTTAACCGGCACGGTGACTTGATGTACCGAACCTGATTCTGATTGACAACCTGATCTGAAGGTTCTATTTTTGCGTCGTATCCAAGTGATACTGAATTCGGCCTTCGAGGGAATCGCCGGGAGGGAGCCTTCGAGGGCCGTTTTGACATGGTTGTCGGCTGACCTGTCGGGGGAAGTCATGAAATGCCGTGCGCTCTGTAAGGGCGGTCCCCGTATCTCGGAGGTCGGATTCGGCGCCGGACCGTTTCGCGGGTTGGACTGGGGGCCCGTGAATGACGAGACGTCGATTCGCGCCGTGCACCGGGCACTCGATCTGGGCGTGACGCTCTTCGATACCGCGGACGCATACGGAAACGGCCGCAGCGAACGGGTTCTGGGCAGGGCGCTGGAGGGAAGGCGGGAACGCGTCGTACTTGCAACCAAGGGCGGCTGGTGGTACGTGGACGGTGCGGCATACTGTGATTTTTCGCTGATCTACCTCTGCCGGGCGCTGGAGGCCAGTCTGCGTTGTCTGCGTACGGACTGCATCGACCTGTATTACATCCACGATCCGGATGTCGAGACCATCCGGCGGGGCGGCGTTTTCGAATTCCTGACCCGGATGAAATCAGCCGGCGCAATCCGCTTGGCAGGCGTATCGATCGATACGGTTGAACAGGGGCGGCTCTGTATCGAATCCGGCTGTGTGGATGTGATACAGATCTACTATAATATCCTGGACCAGCGTCCGGACCCAGGGTTGTTCGAGTCGGCGCGAAATGCCGGCGTCGGCACGGTCATCAAGGCACCGCTGGCGAGAGGTCTGTTGAGTGGGAAATACAGCAGGGACGCCCGATTTCCGGACGGTGATTTCCGGGAAGGCTGGCGGAGGGACGGGCGATTGCACCGTGCCCTGGCCCAGGTGGCCAGAGTGGAGGCGCTGGTGGGCGACCGGAGCCCTTCGCTTGCGCAGACGGCGCTGCGATTCGTACTGAGCCATCAGGACGTCTCGTGTGTAATCCCGGGCGCCAAGACGCCGGAGCAGGCAGAGGCGAACGCCGCGGTATCGGAAATGGGTTCGCTGGATGAAGCCGACGTAACCGCCCTGAAGATGCTCTACCGGGAGATGGCCGGGCCGTTCGATGCGCGTTAGTCCCGGCGCCGCGTGGCAATTGAAAACGAACTCTATTGACGCACTAAAACGAACGAGGCGGGGCTTACACCCCGCCTCGTTCGTTTTCGGATGCCATGCATGGACGCGAATTCAGTCGGCAGCGATGCCCAGGTGTTCCACTCCCGAACTAATCTCGCCCGTCGGCGTCTGCCTGGCATTCTTCATAAACTTCGCGATACGCACCTGAAGGTCCCTGGCTTCCGACTCAAATCGATCCAGCTCGTCCACAAGATCTTCATAGTCGAGCCGCGGCCCGGCACCTGTGCGGTTCGCCATACAACGCTCCCTTCGTTCAAGGGGAATCAGGGAGAGGGGGGAGGTGAATGCCGTACAAGCTTGCGCTATGTCTGTGAGGGATCAGAATATAGGACAGGGTGCAATTCGGGTCAAGAGCAAAGACGAAAAAAAGGGAAATTCCACGGTCAGCTCGGTGGTCGACTCTACATCCGCGCGTCCATCAGTGCCCGTATCTCGGCTCTACGAGGCAGCGCGGCCTGTGCTCCGACCCGGGTGACCGCGAGGGCCCCCGCGCAGTTGGCGAATTCGACCGCGTCTTTCAGCGACCGCATCCGGCCGAGTGCGGCGGCCAGCGCGCCGTTGAAGGCGTCTCCGGCGCCCGTGGTGTCTCGTACATCGACCGACGGCGCGGGGGACCATAACGGCTTCCCGGCCCGTCGCCAGAAGCGCGCCGCGTGCGCCGAGGGTGATAATGACGTTGTTCACCCCGCAATCCATCAGGATGTCCGCGGCCTGGCGCGCCGTTTTCTCGGTTTCCGGCAGAATGCCGGTCAGAATCCCGGTCTCCGTTTCGTTCGGCGTCAGGAGAAACAGGCCGGAGAGCAGCTGCGGGGGCAACTTCCGCGCGGGGGCCGGGTTCAGAATCACCGGGACGCCGTGTTCTTTCGCGAGATTCGCCGCATGCAGAACGGTCGGCAATGGCGTTTCAAGCTGAAGCAGGCAGATGGAGACGCGTTCGAAAAGCGAACCGGCAGCGTCGATCTGAACAGGGGAAAGGGCGGCGTTGGCGCCCGGAACCACGGCGATGACGTTTTCGCCCCTGTCGTCCACCAGGATCGAGGCAATCCCCGAAGGCAGATTCGGATCTTTCATGACGAACGTGGTGTCGATTCCATCCGCTTCGAGGCTGCGCAGGGCCTGCGAGCCGTAAGCGTCGCTGCCGATCCGGGCGACGAAAGATACAATCGCGCCTGAACGCGCCGCGGCTACTGCCTGGTTTGCGCCCTTGCCCCCTGGTAAGGTCGAAAACGAACTCGCCATCACGGTCTGGCCGGGGCTCGGCAGGTTCGCCGATTGAACGATCAGATCGGTATTGGAGCTGCCGATGACCAGAACTTGCGCACGTGACACGACGGCGGTCTCCGAAACGGTCGAATGGCGACGAAACCGGACAGCGGTAGCGGAAGGGCTGCAGGCAGGCGTGCCCCGGCCCTGATCCGTTTCCTTCCAATCATCCCCGAAGCCAGTTCAGAACGGGATGCAAGTTAACCCCATCCGGCCGCGCTCGTCAAGCCGAACCTGTACGAAACCCTTCCTGTGTTTCCGAAGCAAGCCAGGTTCATTGTATTCCCTTGACTTGCCTGTGGCGTTTGCTTAAGTTTTTTCGATCTGCGGACGAAAGTGGCACAGGGGCCGCGGTTTCGCGTGTTTGCGGTCTTTCGGCGGAAGGGTTGCCGTGCAGGTTTTGTTCGGAACCGTCCGTGGGTTTCCAGAGTCAAAGGTAGGGGCGTCGGTAGTGACGACCGGCTCCACGGAATGCGCCACTCGAAGACGAACGGATTTCCGGGTGGCCGAAGGCGCCGACCGCTCGGGGTTGGGATAAACACGGCCCCGATTTTCTGTTATTACACGATAGGCAGGGGTATGTTGAAGCGGAGTAAGATTGTTCTGTGTTCTCTTGGCCTGCTGGCAATGGCGGGATGCGCGCAGAACAGGTATCGCCACCCCAGCGCGGACCTCTATCTGGAAAAGGCGAATGAGGCGCTGGAGAAGAAGAATTGCTGGGAGGCTCAGAAGCTGCTCCGCAATCTGCTTTCGGATTTTCCCGGGTCCCATCTGGTCGATCGCGCCCAGTACAAGCTGGGCTTTGCGTATCTGTGCGATAAGGACTACGTAACCGCCGTATTTGAATTCGAGCGTCTTCTGAATGAGTTTCCCACCAGTCCGTTTGTCGATCAGGCGCGGTATCAGATCGGTGTGTGTTATTACCGGCAGTCACGGGGAATCCACCACGACCAGGACGAGACCCACAAGGCCATCAGGGAGTTTGAACGGTTTATCGAGGACTTTCCAGACAGCGATCTCGTACCGGGCACCCGTGACAGAATCCGGGAACTACGAACGAAGTTGGCGCGGAAGAAACTCATGGTCGCCGAGAACTACATTCAGTGGGATATGTATGAATCCGCCGGGCGCTATTGCGAGATTGTCCTGAAGGAATTCGACGATACCGCGCTCGCGTCGAGAGCGCGCTTTCTTCTGGCCCGGACGAAACATCGCCTGGGGGCGCTGGACGAAGCGCTCGAAATATTGAGGCTCCTGGCCGCGGATGGCGTTCAGGATGAACTCAAACAGGACATTGCGGATGAGATCCGCCAGATTGAGAAAACCCGTGCCGCGCAGAAAGGCGAACTTAGGAAGCCTGAGGAGAAGGCAGACGGCTCCAGCGCCGCAAATACCCGGTGAGGCGGTATGGACGGAAGGATCGGCATTCTCGGCGGCACGTTCGATCCGATTCATCACGGCCATCTGATCATCGCGCAGGAAGCGTTGGCAACGTGTCATCTGAATCGGGTTCTGTTCGTTCCTTCGGCGGACCCTCCCCACAAGAGAGTTGCCGATGTGGCGCCGGCGGAAGCGCGCGCAAGAATGGTGGCCCTCGCCCTGGACGGACATCCCCGGTTTGAACTGTGCCGGATTGAAATGGAGCGGACCGGCAAGTCTTATACCGTCGAGACGCTCAGGCGGCTCCGCGGTAAACTGGGGTCCGGGCCTGAATTTTATTTGATCATTGGCGCGGACAGTGCGTTGGAGATGCCAGCGTGGTGCGATCCCCAGGGCGTCGTGGACCTGGCCCGCGTAACGGTAATGGGCCGGCCGGGATTTCCGCGCGACGAAGTAGACGAGCGAATAGCCGAACGAATGTGTTATCTGGATTCCCCGCTGCTCGAAATCTCCTCTACACAGATCCGTTCGCGTGTTCGTACGGGTTTGCCCATTCGATACTGGGTACCGGAAAACGTCGCTCGATTTATCGAAACGCACCGCCTCTACCGATAGCAAAGTGAGCAAGCAATGGCCGAGTCATCCGAGGACCAGACCCGCAGCAGCTCACAACTCGGCGGAAAGCCCGAGGGACGAATCCAGCGGTATTTCTGTATGGACGACGAAAAATACCACGCGTTCGCCAGGGTTTCCAAAGAGGCGACTGTAATGCGCCGTGTCCCCAAACGGATTCGGGTGATGGGCAAGGACGTGGACGGATGGGTTGTTGAAGTCATGGTGCCGGCGACCGACGGCGTGGTACGTGTGGATCCGCTCGAAGGCGCGGACAAGATCTGACTTCGGCGCCGCCGTGCCCCTGACAGTAGGGGAGGCAGGATGATACTGACAGACGGCCTTAACCGCGGTGAGACCACATTTGTAACGATCTATGGGCGTCAATACCCCGTTCAGAGTCGCGAGTCGTCTGAATATACCCAACGGGTTGCAGACCTTGTCGATCGGCGAATGAAGGAGATCGCATCTCAGCAGAAGCTGGCCGAACCCACGAAAATAGCCATAATCGCAGCATTGGATATTGCCGACAGGCTGCTGAAGTTCCGGTCGGGACGCGAAGCGGCGGGCCGGCAGGCCGAGGAGATTGCGGCGCGCCTGACAATGTTACTGGACGAAGAGGATGGCGGCGCATAGTGTTCTGTCCCGGAAATAAGTTGCCTGAATTCGACCGAGGAGTCGCCCGTCTCGCAAGGCGCCTGAGCGCAGGCGACCTGCGTAAGGTCGGCGAGCGAGGGGAACGTAGCGAGACGGGATGAATCGGCGGTCGAATGGTGAGGAATTTTTGGGACAGGACACAAGCAGTCCGTTGATAACGCCGCGCTGCAGGCGAGGCCGTTTCAACACGGGCCGAGCAGCTTGAATCACGGCATTTTTCTCAGTTTGTATCTGAAGATCGTGTAGAGAATCTTCCAGCCCGCCCGGATCGTGCCGCCGACGGTTCCGGTGATCTTGGAAACGCCGATACGCCGGCGATAACTAACCGGGACTTCGAGGAACCGCAATTTCAACCGGGCAGCCTTTACCTGCATCTCCACGGTCCAACCGAAAGTTCTGTCCTGCATTTCGAGCTGTAGCAGCGCCGGATACGTTACGGCGCGGAATGGCCCGAGGTCGGTGAAGCAGGCGTCAAACAGCCGTCGGATGAGCCAGGTGGCCAGCCAGTTGCCGAAACGGGCTTGCGGTAGCAGCGCGCCGGCCTCCCGGTTGCCGAGTATGCGCGAGCCGATCACGAGGTCCGCGCGTCCCTCGACGATCGGCTTTACCAGGCCCGTCATTTCATTGGGATAGTCACTGTAATCGCCGTCCAGGAATACCACAATATCGGGTTTATGCAGGGCGGCGATGCCCGCCAGGCAGGCCCACCCGTATCCTCTTCGATGTTCGTGAACGATACGGGCCCCCATCTGCCTGGCCAGCTCGACCGTTCGGTCGGTGGAGCCGTTATCCACCACCACCACGTCGGCTTCGAGATGGCCCGGAATATCGGACAGTACATTCTGAATGGCTTTCTGCTCGTTGAAAACCGGGATGATCACGGAGATCCTGGGTGGGGTGCGCATGGCGGGGACGTCTGTGGGGGCGGGGTAAATCGCGCTTATTCTCGATCCGGCGGTTTTCGTATCATTCGGGTCATTTTCGAGCCGTTCCTTCCTTTCAGGCGAGCGACAAGAATAAAGATGCAGAAGACGATACCCAGGATAACGGTACCGGCGACCTTGTCGGGATGATCCACAAACCACATCAGTCCCAGGGTGATCAGCAGGCAGATGCCCGCAATGATACGCTCTCTGGTCATCGGATCCGCCTCTCTTTCGCGTCTGGGATCGTGGGCCTCTGTCACCGGAAATCTAACGGACGAAACGATCGTTGTCAATTGAATCAGCCCGCAGGCGGCCGCCCGCAGGCTGACCGGAACCTGCGATTCAATAGTCCCCGCCGCCGCGCGTTCGGAACCGCTTCTATGGACCTGCGCCTCGGGGGGCTCGGGTTTTTTCGCGAGTCGGTTCATTCGTGCGGTCCGCCACGCGGAGACCGGTCTGGAGGTGCGCTGACCGTGAGGGTTTCCGGTACCAGGAACGCGAAGGCGCCGGCGGCAAGAAGGCCGAAACCTGCGATTGCGAATGTGGCTGGGGAGAGTCCGAGCAGGTCGGCGATGCCCCCGATCACGAGAGGCGCGCCCATGTGGCCCGTTTCGCCGACGAGGCGCCACGCTCCCAGAAACTCTCCGATCGAATCTCCGGGCGCAAGGTCCGCGCCAAGCGTCATCATGGAACCGGAGCCGATTCCGTTGCCCAGGCCCAGAAGCGCCGTCGCCAGAAGCAGCCCCGTAAAGCTGTGGGTGAAGGGTATGGCGGCCATAGCGACCGCTTGAATCAGGAAACAGGGCACCATCGCGAACTTTCTTCCGAATCGGTCCATGATATGACCGGCCGGGTAGAATAGCGACATATCCAGCAGCGCGGAAATCGTGATGATCCAGCCGATGGCCTGAACGTCCAGACCAATCACGTCGGCGGCATAAAGGGGCACGACAACGTGGCGCCCGGCTCGAATGGTCTGCGCAAAGAGCTGTCCGGAACCCGCGGTGGCAAGTTCTCGAAAATGCGATTTGAATATCGTTAGAAGGGGTCTCAGACGTCCCGGGCGGACATTCCGGGGTCCGGATGACGTATCGGACACAAAACTCGATACCGCGATGAATACGACAACGGTCGCCAGACCTCCAAACACGAGGAACGGAGTTTCCAGACCGTAGATTCTGCCGAGTTCCCCGGCCGCCGCCGGTCCCGCGAAGGTCCCGATGCGGTGAATACCGCCGAAGATCGAGAGCGCCCTTCCGCGATGAAAGACGGGGGCGGCGTCGACCAGGTAGGCGTGGCACGAAATGTGCCAGAGGGAACCGCCCACGCCGGCGACAAGACGAAGGCAGACGACCTCGTAGATGTCGCGCGCCCAAAACAGGGCAAGCGTGGAGACGGCAATGCAGCCTACGCCGAGAATCATCGCGGATTTCCGACCGAGATTTCCGATCAGAATGCCGGCCGGTAGCGCGCCGACCAGCCTGCCCATGCCTTCGGCGGCAAGCACGACGCCGATAAGGCCGTAAGACGCACTGAGGGTCTTTGCGTATAACGGAAGGATGGGAATGAGCATTCCGTTGCCGAACATCAGCAGCAGGCACGGAACGTAAACGGGCAGGACAAGCGGATTGCGAGCGTGTATCGTCATTGGGATCGAGAGGGTGTACGGGGCTTGGAAGACGGTATGTTAACCTTAATCCGAAGATAAATT
>JAAXHE010000217.1 GCA_012271065.1 Candidatus Latescibacterota bacterium | reverse complement strand
CCCAAACTTCGTGTGCTGGATTCATACAGCGTATAGTCTGGTGCAGTCCCATCCAATGGCTGGTGGACAAGGGTACGTTGTTGCTCTGTGCCGGCGGTGGCGGAATTGCCGTCGTATTTCGAGAGGACGCACAAACCTTTGTGGGAGTCGAAGCGGCAGTTGACAAAGACCTGGTGAGTGGGCTCCTGGCTCAAGAATTGGCGGCGGACGTGTTCGTGATTGCAACGGATGTGGAGGGCGTATACCTGAACCATGGTACTGGCACGGAGCGCGTTATACGGCGTACTACACCACAGCAACTCGAACAATACGAATTCTCTCCAGGCTCGATAGCGCCCAAAGTGGGCGCGGCCTGTCGCTTCGTCAGGGAAACAGGTGACGAGGCAATCACCGGGTCGCTGGATAACCTCCAGAAGATTGTCGACGGCAAGTCCGGGACAATCATTGAACCTGATGGTATTCCAACATGAGTGAACGCCAACGAGATCAAACACGGCGAGCCAATTGAGTACGTTGGGGGCACACTGGAAATTTCCAGTGGCCGTACAGTCGTGGCCGAGAACAATACGGGTACCCGAATTGATTCGATCGAGAGGCAATTGATAAATTGATGAACAGATGTTCGAGAGTTGAACATCTGTGTTTCGGAGTTCACTGTGCGCAATAAGAGGCCACAGCATGCCTGAACGACTATCAGAGGAACAAGCGGCACTGGATCATATTTGGTTTCATGTAACGACGCCGAATGCCTTGCGAGTCCCCGGAGGCATGATGGTATTTACGAAGGGAGAGGGCTGTTACCTGACGGATATTGAGGGCAGGACGTACCTGGATGGTCTCGCGGGGGGGGCTTATGTCACCAATATAGGTCATGGTCGGGCAGAAGTAGCCAATGCGCTGGTTGAACAGGCAAAAAAATTGGCTTACGTCACCCCCTACAACTTTGTGGCGCCGCCAACCATCGAACTTGCAGCGAAACTCGGTGAACTGGCGCCCGGCGATCTTGATCGGGTCTTCTTCGTGTCAGGCGGTTCGGAGGCCGTCGAGACAGCAATGAAGATTGCCAAGCAATATCAATGGCTGAACGGTGAACACAAGAGAACGAAAGTAATCGGTCGGCGAGGTTCCTACCACGGCGCAACGTTTTATGCCATGAGCATCAGCGGCGCGAGCCACGAATACAACAACAAGATTTTTTCGCCGCTTGTTCCAGGATGCGTTCAGGTGCCGTCGCACAATTGCTACCGGTGCGAATACAAGCTGGAGTACCCTCAGTGCGACATTCTCTGCGTGGAAATGATTGAGCGCCAGATTCTGCACGAAGGTCCCGAGACCGTTGCGGCCATCATCGCAGAACCTGTGCCGGCAGCGGCTTCCATCTATCCCGCGCCGGCGGAATACCTCCCCCGGCTGCGTGAAATCGCCGACAAGTACGGCATTCTCTTGATTTTGGATGAAGTCATCAATGGCTTCGGTCGAACCGGCAAGATGTTCGCATGTGAGCATTGGGGTGTCGTCCCGGACATCATGACCGTGGCCAAGGGAATTACCTCCGGCTATGCGGCAATGGGCGCTGCGATAACCGGCCCGAAAGTTACCGGCAGTTTCGAATCCGCAGAGGGACGTGAATCAGGTTTGAACCACGTGATCAGTTTTGGTGGCCATGCGACCGCCTCGGCCGCAGCGCTCAAGAACATTGAAATCCTCGAAAGAGAGAATCTGGTCGAAAACTCGGCAAAGATGGGCGCCTACCTGCTGGAGGGATTCAATGAACTGAGGAAATACCCCATCGTCGGTGATGTCAGGGGACTTGGTTTGCTTGCGGCGGTGGAGTTGGTCCGAGACAAGAAAACACGTGAGCCGTTTCGTCCGGAGGATCAGATGCCTGCCCGGGTGACAGCGCATATGCAAGAACTTGGATTGATTGCGAGGACCGCCCAGGTCGTCGAATTCGGGCCGCCATTGACTGTCGGTCGCGCGGAGATCGAGAAGATTGTCGACGTAATGGAAAAGACCGTCGTCTGGTTTTCAAAGGAAATGGGTATTGGCTAGCCGTGGAGAATCGCCACTGTATATCCGAGGGGGGTGACGCAATGCGACAACTCATATCCGACGTCAAGATTGCGAAGCGCCGCACACTGCGCGTTTGCATGAGAGTACTCATTCTCGCCTGCCTGACCGCCAGTGCATTCCTGGCGGCGCCGCCAGGCGTCTCGACTGCGCAGGAAACCGCTCAGCCGGGTCCGGCAAGCGCAGCGACCGATGCCTTCGTGGATCTGGATACTCATTTCAGGCGGGCTTACGACGACGCCGTCGAGCATCACCGCGAAAACGTCGTATTCGACTCTCCTCTGATTTTGCAGGATCTGCTCAACATGACCCTGATAAGGGAGAACGGGGAGCACGTTCGATTCGAAATGGACAAGTCCACCTACTTCCTTATGGCACGGGCATCGCATCCCGTGATTGGCGTGATTTCCATCATCTCCATGATGGAGGGTGACAGGTTGTCGCCGGGTCAGATCACGAGGCTGACGGAATATGAGCGAAGTATCCGGAATGCTCTCGGGTATGTGGAACAGTTGCCTGTAGACAGTCGGGGGCAGACGCGAATCGCCACGATTCTTTCCTCAACGGTGGACTACATCGAGGAGATAACCGGTTCGGGCGTCGCCACCAGGGAAGGGTTCAAGGAATTTTTTGAACCCATTCGACCACTGATCGCCGAGAATCTGCGTGTGGGAGCCTTGGAGCAGTTGAATCAATTCGGCGCCCAGATGGAACTCTGGAAGTCAGAGTATCCGGACGAAGAGTGGGACAACCTTCGAGTGGTCATTCTGGGGCTTCACCAACCGCGGGTACTGTATACGATGACGCAGCTCTTCCAATGGCTACTGTCCGTGGAAGAAGCCAAGCCACGGATCGTTTACGCGGAGTATCAGCACTCCTTCTTCGGTGACGACCTGGCGATCGCGCAAGACCTCGCCATTGAATTGGCGACCAAGGTGGACCTGGACCGCATGGTGTCCGACGCCGTGTTTGGCGATGCAACCTACCTGGAAAGCGATGTCATGGGCCGGGCCACGCGCGAAATCATGGCGACGTGGAACACATCGGAATTTCATGTGAATTAGCTTGAATGTTCTTATTGCGAACATTTGGACCACTTAATTGCGCGTGGTAGTGTTACCGCGTATCTTGACGATGGTGCGACGACGCCGGTCTGGCAACCCGGACAGCCAATGGGAAGTACCGGAGTCCACTGAGGCAGGTCGAGTCCCGGCGCCAACAATTACCAAGCGAAAAAAGGGGATGGCGATGATCAAGGTGATAAGACTCGTGGCTCCGACGCTCGTTGCACTGGTGAGCGCTCCATTGGTAGCTGTTTACGCCCAGGGGCTGGAAGAAATTGTCGTCACGGCCCAGAAGCGCGAGCAGGCAGCGCAGGATGTTCCCATCAGCATGACCGCCCTTTCGGGCGACCGGGCCAGGGAACTGGTCATCGACAGCACGCTGGACCTCGCCCTTTACACGCCCGGCCTCACGATGGGCCAGAACTCGGGCGATGGGGATTTTCCCTTTATCGCGCTCCGAGGCGTGTCGCAAAGGGATTTCTCGGATATCAACGAGAGCCCCTCGGCGGTCTACATCGACGAATTCTACAAGGCCAACCTGATCGGTCTCGATCAACAGATATTCGACATCGAACGCATCGAGGTCCTGCGCGGCCCACAGGGCACGTTGTATGGCCGAAACGCGACCGGTGGGCTGATCCATTACGTCACCGCGAAACCGTCCAGGGAATCGGAAGGCTATGCGAATTTTACGTACGGCGAATACAACCGGATCAAGCTGGAAGGTGCGCTGAGCGGACCTTTGGGCGACACCGCGTCGGCCCGCATATCCATCCTGCAGCATCAGTACGACGGCTGGGTGGACAACAGCGTCGCAACCAACGAGGACGGCAATGCCCTGAACAATACCGGGGTGCGTGGGCAGCTATTGTTCGAGCCCGGCGATAACCTCAGCGTCAACCTGTTGTTGCAGCACAGTTCGAACGACAACGACGCCGGCAACATGTTCTCTCACGTCAGCGCCGACGATCCGCCCCCGACCTTCAAGGCGATTCCGAATATCGGCAACCCGGGCTACGCCGGGTTCGTCGAACCCACGCCCGACGATCCCCGGGACACGCATTCCAACAGGGACATCTACCTCAAGACGGAACAAACCACCGGCATCGCCCGGATAGCGTGGACCGGAGACGATATGGAATTCGTGTCCCTGACGGGATTCGAAAAGACATCCAAGGATGCCCTGTTCGACAGTGATGGCACTCCGTTCGAGCGAGGCACCGAGGTACACCCGAACGGCGACCAGTTTTCCCAGGAATTCAGGGTTGCCGGAGGCGCGGACCGGCTCCAGTGGCTGGCAGGCGTCTATTTGATCAACTACGACATCGATGGGTCTCAGGCACGTTGTTCGCCCGGATTCGCAGGTGGATGTGGTGTCCTCAGGGCGCCTGTCAACTACGAGCTGTCGACGAATTCCCAGGCGTTGTTCGGCAACCTCGACTACCAGTTATCCGATACGGTAGGCCTGACCCTGGGCCTGCGATTCACCCAGGAGGAAAAGAACTACGACCTGGACAACCAGGATACCGGCCTGGCCTTCAATTCATCCACGGTCGGCGACCTGGCGACGCTGGATGACAGCAACGCGGACTTCAATCTGCGCCTTTCCTGGACCCCGAATGACAACACGCTGGCGTACGCCGGGGTGTCCAGAGGACACAAGGCGGGCCTGTTCAACCTCGGTTTCACCGCCCGAGCAGGCGCCATTCCGGGCATTCCCGTGGATACCGAGACGCTGAACAGTTTCGAGGCCGGCTTCAAGGCGAATTTCCAGGACGACACGGTCCGATTCAACGGGGCCGCATTCGCGTACAACTACGACGACTCCCAAGCCTTCCAGTTCGACGGCACGACGTTGAGCGCACAGGCATTCAACTCGGATGCGGATATCACCGGGGTGGAACTGGAGCTGGCCGCTTCGCCGTCGGAAGGTTTCGACGTGGTTGCAACGGCCACCGCGCTGGACGCTACCCTGAAGGACGTGACGCTGTTCGGCTTGCAGATGGTCGATGCGAAGATGCCGTTGACGCCCGACATGAAGCTGACCCTCCTGGCGCGATACGAGTGGGATCTCTCGGGCGGGGGCAGCATGGCTGTCGAGGGCGACTTCAGTTGGTTCGATGAACAGTATTTCGATTCGTTCAACAGCCCGAGCCACTTCGAGGAAAGCTATGCGATCAGCAACGCCCGCCTGATGTGGTACAGCGCCGACGGCAGATGGAACGCGGGCGTATTCGCCGAAAATCTCAGCGATACGGTGTACCGAACGTTTTCGTTCGATCTCGCGTTCCTGGGATTCTCGACCGATGTCTACGGCAAGCCGCGCTGGATCGGGGCCACCGTAGGGTACAACTGGTAGGAAGTCCCCTGCCCATGCGACTGGTCCTGTTTTGCGCGGTTTCCGCAGTTGCATGCGTTTCCTCGGGATGCGGCACCACGGCCGACGATATCGAGGCACTGGTCGTCGCCTCGTTGGAGTCGTGGGAAAGTGGAGATGAAGCCGTATTCCTGTCAACCGCACACCCGGATCTTCTGTTTGCCTTTCCGGGCGAGCGCACGGACGCGGAAGGGGCGCTTGGCGTGTTCCGCTACTGGCAGGCAAATTTCGAGGACACGAGGGTTTATGTGAACTGGGTTCTGGTGGATGGCGACCGGTTTGCCGTGGAATACCAGTTCGCGACCACAAGGAAATCCAGCGGCAGGAGAACCGCCGTGGGGACCGTCGCGATCGGCAGGGTTCAGGACGGCAAGATCATTCTGCTGAAAGAGTACACGGACGGGCGCGCCAGCCGGCTGCAGGAAGCCGGGGACTTGCCGCTGGATGAAGGGGAGGTTCCGTTCCCGTGGCCGATGACCGATCAGGTTAATCCCTGGTCCGAATGAAGTCGGCCGCGCTGCGTCGAATGGAGCGTTTGCCGCAGTCTGTTCATCCACAAAAAGCCCGCCACAGAGTCGCTTCCGGAGGTGTTGCCACGGGCAAGAATCCGACCTGCCGCAACGCCTGAACGTTTGCGATCTCCGTTTGCGACCGAGTGGAACAAATGATGCCAGTCAGCATCGCACTCTCCTGCCGCCGCCCGCTGCAGCATCGCGCCTGACAAGAGAGTCGTGCGTGGAACCGCAACTTGCGATATGGACCGACATACGGCAAGCGGGTCGGGATGGCGCAGCCAGAGACACAACATCACACCGGAAAGAAAGTCATCACCGGCCGGCGTCAGTCCCGGACCCAACCCCGCCAACTGCGCGACGCCGGCATGCAATGCGCCCGGCTCCCCTTTCAAACCAACCTCCAGCGCTTCCATTCCCCGTCGAGCCGCGTCAAGGAATTCGCGAACGGTCGGCCGGATCGCGCCCGGATAGACCGATGGGTCAATCAACTCCAGGATAGATGTCGATGACGTCTTCGATCGCGCCGGGCTCAGCGCCAATTCCAGTGCTCCGGTTACTTCC
>JAAXHE010000006.1 GCA_012271065.1 Candidatus Latescibacterota bacterium | reverse complement strand
CATTACTCGCTTATTTAAGGTCTAGTTCGCGATCCCGTTGGTTTAGATCCGATTTGAGCGATCCGGAAGGATTCAATCCACACGCCAGGAGTCACCAATATGCGCAAAAGCAAACTGCTTGCAAAAATACGCGATGGCAGGCCGGCCCGGATCTGCGGACTCGGTCACTTCATACCTGCGTACATCCGAATGGCCGCAGACGCGGGCTACGACTGTATCTGGCTGGACGGGGAGCATCGCTGTTTCACCGACCGGGAAATCCAGTCCATGCTCGCCTACTTCCACCTGTTCGACATCGACTGCATGTTCCGTCCTCCCACAACGGAGCGGACCAGGCTGTATCGTTACCTGGAGGACGGCGCGACAGGCCTCATGATACCCCACGTCTCGACGCCTGAGAAGGCGCGGATGCTGGTTGACGCCGTCAAGTTTCCGCCGGTTGGCGACCGCGGCCAGGACGCGGCCGGGCTCGATGCCGACTTCTATATGTCAGGCGGGGAAACATACGTGGACGATGCCAACCGCGAGACCTTTCTCGTCATTCAAATCGAAACGCCCCTGGCCCTGGAAAACCTGGACGCGATCGTATCCGTCGAGGGCGTCGACGGTCTGTTTATCGGACCGGGCGACCTCGCTTTGAGGATCGACCGGCTGAAACCGGGATACACACTTGACGACGCCATCAGGAAGGTGGCGGCCGTCGCGGGCGAACGGGGGCTGGCGTGGGGCTGTCCGGCGGCCTCCCCGCAGCACGTTCAGGAGCTGCACGACATGGGCGCGAGGTTGATCGCGTACGGCAGCGAGTTCATGGCCTTGATGCAGATGCTCCAGGGGAATTCCCGCGAACTCGACCGGGTCTACGGCAGCGTCGATTGAAGTCCGCGGCCCGTACCTCAGTTCCCCTCGAACCGGGCCAGCAGTTCGGCCGCCCTTTCCCGCATCGCCGGATCGTTGTGCCGCGCGATGATGCGCTGGAGCGCGGAGACGGCGGTCTCGTCTCCCGCCTCGGCCAGGTCGAAAGCCATCCGGTCCCGCCTGTCGTGGTAACTGTTGTCGTATTCCACGACATCCAGTTCGTGATTCTCCCAGTAGTACTTCAGCGATTCGTCTCGCCAGCTCCGATAGATGTTCTCCCAGGTGTTCGGCTGGCTGTGGGGAAGGATGCTGCCCGGCGCGATGGGATCGCTGGTCCTCTGATATCGCGCGTCGATGGACATGCGGAGACGGTCGGAGCGGTTCGGAAGGCCCTTGTGGACGAGCATGCTGTGGAAGAAGAGGACGTCGCCCTGCTCGAACGGGCTGTTGACCCAGGCGCCTTCCAGGGGATCGGTGATCTCAATACCGCCCGCGCCGAGGGCCGGCTTGAAGTCGTACACGCCGTGGCGATGGGAACCGGCGGCGACCTGCAGACCGCCCATCTCCGCAGGCAGTTCGCTTAGCGGTATCCACGCGGTGTACGTTTCCGCTGTCCCCTGGATGGGGATAAAGTCCTGGTGGGCGGGGGTCGTATACGCCTCCCGCTGAGGAAAGATGGTCCTCGCGATAATCCTCGGATGTGGCAGAATCGGCTCGCCGGCCATACATTCGAGGAGCCTGACGACGTTCGGGTGATGCTGGAGTTTGTGAAAGGCCTCTATCGCGTACATATCCGCGTAGACGTCCATGTAGGCCGCCTCCGGCTCCACGCAGAAGCCGTTGAGATCCGCGATGCCATCCTCCGGCGGCGTGTCCGTCCTGGCCCATCCGGCTTCGCGGGCGGTCTTGAGGAACGCGAGCCCCAGTGCCTCCAGGATCTCTCCCGGCAAGAGGCTGCGGATGAAGAGGTATCCGTCCTCATGCATACGCTGTCGCAGAAGAGGTCCGTCTCCCGCGATGTCAGTGGAATCCTTGAAAGGCTTCAAAACCAGTCCTCCCGGTCAGGTGGGTCTGAGATGCGTCGTGTACGATCACGCCAGATGGCGGAAGAAGAAACGCTGCGCCGTGCCCGAAAGAATGGCGTCTTTCTCGGCGGGGCTGAGAAAGCTCGCACGGCCCCGTTCATCCTCGTCCACCCGTTTTGCGTCTGCAGGTCGGATTGTCTATATTAGAAGCTGTCCTAGTGGGCGATTTCAGAAGTATGTATCAAGTCAGGCGGCGGCATTGAGTTCGCGGAGCCTTTCTTCAAGGTCGCTGCGTGTAAATTGCCACTTGAAGGGACTCGAGGTTTGGTTGTAGCGTCGCTGGAATCCGAGGATGCGGTTTTCCATTTGCTTTTGGGTTCCGAGGTCGTTCGGCGTGAGCG
>JAAXHE010000158.1 GCA_012271065.1 Candidatus Latescibacterota bacterium | reverse complement strand
ACTTCGTGTGACCCATCAATACCCGAGTCAAGGGCTTGTTGTTTCCTTTGCATCCGAAATCAAACTAAAAATGACGCCGCGAGAGCCTCGCGAATTGGCCGTCGAGGGCAGGATGCCCTCGCTCCCGGGAAGGGCATTCGTGACTACCTCGGGACCGAATGAGCACAATCTTGGTCGCCGGGAAAGCCACTTTGTTCCTGGACAGCCGTGATCTGCAATAGAATCATACAAAAACGCCCATGATGTCAAGTATGAAGGCTTGTCCTCCGGTACAAAACTTGGCCTGGACTCCACTTTCTTGCGATTTTTCGCCGATGGATTCGATTTTTCGATTCGTAAGGTATTCTTGTGTGCGACTGATTCACAGGTCGCCTGTCCGGCACGTTGAATCGGTCCCGACATTCGCCAATCCCGAAATTTATCGCAAGGAGCCAAGTCATGGTCAATCTGGCGCTGTTCAGCAATGGCAGCAGGCCGTACGTGAGCAGCATCGCGTACAACCATCATGCCTCAAGGATCAACGATGGAGTCAGGCCCGGCAACGAATCCTCCACGAGCGACACGGCCTGGACCTCTGCCACGGAACGACTGCCGCAGTGGGCGGCGGTTGTGTTTCCCTGGGTCGCCCGGGTTGAGCGGGTTGAGATTTATTGGGGTAGAGGGCGCATTCCCGAATCCTCCCGTGAGGTCGTCGTTCAGGGTTGGACTGGAGCCGCCTGGACTACCATCTCGGGGGTACAGATTCCGGCGCCGGAGTCCAGGACCGCACTGGCTTTCGAACCCGTTCAGGTGGAGGCCGTACGCATATGGCAGGACGCCGATGGAGGCCCTGAATCGGCGCCGGGCCGCATGCATGTGGCGCAGCTTGAGGCATACGGCGGCTTCATGGCAGGTGAGCCGGTGGATTATCTGAAGATCCGGGATGCGCTCCGGGAGGAATGGGAGGAGAATTTTCATGAGGCAAGGAGGGAGATCACCCGGGAGGTGTTGGATCGAATCGATCGGTCGCCCGTCGAGCGTCCGGCGGTCGGGCCGGTGGGCGCTGAAGAAATCGCCCGGGCACGGCGGAACCGGGTTGCGACGGCGTGGGGCGGGGCGCAGGCGGAGCAAATCCTGAACGACGCGTCGTGGTGGCTGGACAAGGACGATGAGTTTATCTATCGGATGATACCCACGCAGAATCCTCGCGCGATCTCGCCCAGCTACGAGCGGGGTTGTCCGATCCACGGCGGAGGCCGCAAATGCATGCGGACGAACACCTCGCTGGAGTACCGCTGGCAGTGCGTAATCGGAGGAGAGTTGTGGTACGACGCACCCGGTTACTCGGTTAGTTCAATTACACGGACGATTCTGGATCGTCTGTTCTCGATGAAGGGCACGGACCGGCTACGGGATCCCCGCCTTCGAATCCGGGAGTCGATAGAGTTCGCCCGGGACATCTACTGCGACGGCAGGATTCCCACAATCGGCGATACGGGCGGCGGCGAGTCAATTTTCATGGGCGTTCTGGAGCCGTTCCAGGGCCCCCCGTTCGTCAGGTCGGTGGAAGCGTTGGACGTCTCCGGCGGCATCGGCGCGAAGATCCGCCTCGATGGACGTGTCGATTACGTGATGCGCAGGTTGGAGAAGGTGGCGGAATGCACGGCGGAGGTCGACGGGGCGCCCGTGGTTTTCGACACAGAGGTGGCGAGGATCAGCGTGTACGAGTCGGGCCGGCGCGAACTGCAGATCGTCCAGGGTACCCGGTTGCGATTTGGCGAGGAAATCCTTGAAGGCGCAGACTTGCCGTCCGGCCGGGCGGAATCAGTCGATCCGGACCGCCGGTCCGTCATTGTGACCCTGGATTCCGGAGACGGGATTGCGAAAGGGGATGTGATCGTCTTCAGGAATCCGGCCTTCACCTGTAATTCCAGCTACGAAGTCGTCGCCGCTGAAGCGATGGACGGGAACCGGGCCAGGTTGGGATTGCACATGTCGTTCAATCTTTCGGAGGGCGTGGTGCAATCCACGAACCGGGCGAGAGGCCTGTTTGCGACGGACACGTGTATGACTAACCTCAATGGGAAAAAAACAGCAACGCGGCGACGCGATAAAACCCTCCGAAACAGGGCGTTATCGACGTATAGAAGGACGTATTTTCCTTTCACGGCCAGTGACCTGGTTTATCCTGGTAATCAGCCGTCTAATCGCCTTTATTTACAAACACATAGTCGAATTAACGTCCCCAAAGACTTGCAAATCAAGGCTAA
>JAAXHE010000087.1 GCA_012271065.1 Candidatus Latescibacterota bacterium | reverse complement strand
TCAATTTATCTTCGGATTAAGGCTAATGAAGAGACCATGCCTCGACGTCGTTTCGACTTGGGGGTTATGAATTCACAACCTTCACGTAACCGGCCCGTAACATTGAGGACATACATTATAAAGCTGATGGTTTATTGTCGCGGTTTGTTTCATATACCGTGAGGGGGGCAAGATGAAGTTCGTGCTGCATCGGTTTGAAGGATCCATCCTGTCGACTCTGGCCGCCCAGCGGGATAAACGCAAGCGTTTTCAGCTGCTTCTTGCGGATCAGCGGACCGGCGTCCAGGTGGAAAAACGGGACAAGGACCCGGAGGTGGACCTGAAGCGGCGGTATGGACAGGTTCTCGGCCTTTCCTTCGCGCTTTCCGTCGCGTTGCATGCCGGAATCGCCGTTCTGTATCCAACCCTGGATATTCAGGCCACAACTTCGAAACCGGAACAGATTATCATTCATGTCGAGGACCTTCCCGAGACCCGGCAGATCACACGTCCGCCACCGCCGCCCCGTCCGGCCATTCCCATCGAAACCGAAGACGAGGACGTCCCGGACGACATGACGATCGAGACCACCGATCTCGAACTGGAAGACGTGCCGGTGGATCTGCCGCCGCCTCCGACGGCAGAAAGCGAAGCCGTTCTTATCGAAGAGGAGGAAATCCTGGAGGTGTGGAAGGTGGAGCAGAAGCCGAGGTTGATCAGGCGGGCGCTTCCGGTGTATCCCCAGTTTGCGCTTCGGGCCGGCCTGCAAGGATCCGTGATGCTGAAAGTGCTTCTTGGCCGGCAAGGCAAGGCGGAACAGATCCAGGTGTTGAAGGGCGAGGAGATCTTCCGGGCATCGGCCAAAGATGCCGTGAGCAAGTTTCTGTTCGAGCCGGCCCGTCAAAGTGACCGGCCCGTTAAAGTGTGGCTGGTGATCCCGATCCACTTCAAGCTGCAGGACTGAGTCTGCGCGAAATCCGAATCATTGCAATATGGCGGAAAATCCGTTACATTCATTGTAATTGAGTGCGGCGTCCCGAGACGGTGTTTCAGTCATTCGTGGACCGCCAGGACCTGAAATTCACAATTGCAAACGTAACCCATGGGGTCAGCCTTGTTAATCAAGATTCGCTGTCTGTTCGCTTTCTCGCTCGTCGCTGCCGTGAGTTGGGGCTGCGCTGCAGATGGTCTGCCCGAAAAGATCGAGATTGGCGTCGCACTCCCGCTGACCGGTCCGCAGATCTTATACGGCGCGCCGGCGTGGGAGGGCATCCAGTTCGCCCTTGAAGAAATCAACGGTTCATCGATACTCGGGGGCTCAAGCATCGAGTTCATCAGGGAGGATTCCCGAGGCACGGTTGATGCCGCCACGAAAGCGTTCAATAAACTCATCAAAGAGGACGGTGTGTCCGTCATCCTGGGTCCCGGTATTTCCACCGTGGCGAAGGAAGTGTTTCCGATCGCTCAACAGAGCGGGGTTCTGGCTTTGAGTCCGACATCGACCGCCGTCGGCCTGAGCGCGATCGGCGACTATATCTTCCGCACAGGCCTCAACGTTGGCACGCTCGCTCCGGGCGCCGTCAAGGGTACGAAGGAGAAACTGAGGTATCGAAGCGTGGCGATTATGGTCGATTCGACCGACGTGTATTCCCTCAGCCTGGATGAGGAATTGCGCAATGCCCTGGCCGAGAACGAGGTCCGGATTCTGACACGGGAGACTTTTGCAACGGGCGACACCTCGTTTGCCGACCAGCTGAGCAGAATAATGGCTTTGAAGCCACATGCAGTGTTTGTCTCGTGTCTGGCGGCGGAGATGATTCAAGTTCTGGTCAACGCCCGTGAGGCTGGCATCCCTTCAACGATTCCTGTGGTCATACCTGAACTGTCCCTGGCCGAAGTCAAGAAAGCGGGCGACGCCGCCGAAGGCGCGATTTCCGTATTGAGTTGGGCAAGCAACGCTTCCACACCCGGGAACCAGGCCTTCGTCGAAAATTACATCGCCAGGTACGGCTATGAACCGCATCCATGGGGCGCGATTTCTTACGTCTCGCTGCTTGTTCTCGCCGAAGCAATAGCGGAAACGGGATCGATGGACGCGAGTGCGATTAAACGCGCGATGATCAATACCCGGGAGGTCGATACGATTCTGGGGCGTTTCTCGTTCAATCCCGATGGCGACGCGGTTTACAATCCCATTGTGCTGAAGGTGCGGAACGGCGCCTTTGAAGTCTTCAAGTAAGCCAATCTGTGGCCCCTGCTGAGATCATGGGCACTGAGGTCCTTATTCCCGGACATCCTTAATAACCCGCTTAATCAGAGACTCGTACATGCGCAGGGCCCCGGTTTATCCGGGGCCCTTTTCGTGTCGCCTCCCTGGACCGGGGCATCTTGCCCACGCTGCGCCACTTCTGGTCCTGCCACATTACGGCGCTGACGTCAATTGATTGGGTCTTTGATTCAAGCTGACTGCTTACAGCTGATAGCCGACAGCTTGTTTTCCAGAAACGCGTACCCGACTTCGCGGTGCGCCTCGGCGAAGCCGTGGCCTTCTTCGTGCAGGACCTGGCGAAAGTTCTCCGTGGCGCCAAATAGCGAAAAGACGCGCGTGACGGATTCGCCCATGCGTTCCAGAACCGGGCGCGTGAGACGGGTTTCCTCCAGGCGGTACTGAAAGTCGTTGAGCGCCGTGATGTGCATGATGGCGCGGGGCGCGGCCAGGGCCAGGTATTCGTGGAGTTCGATGGGGAAACGTTTGCCGGTCTGGCAGTACGGCCTCAGAAAGGGGCGCCCCACCCACCAGCCGGTGCGCGCATTGTTGAACGGGTTTTTGGAAAACCGGGCGGGCCAGTCGCCGCAACTTGCCACGCCGGCAGAGATGCGCGGTTCGAGCGACATCGCGTGAATGGTGATCCCGCCCCCCTGTGAATGGCCGATGGATCCGATGCGTCCATCGTCCGCCTCGGGGATGGTTTCGAGCAGATCGACCGCGCGGCTGAGGTCCCACAGGTCCTTGCCGCGGACGGACCATTCGGGGAATTTTTCATAGAAGGGCGCGGTGTCGAAGTCGCGCAGCCCCTCGTATTTCCGTTGATTGGCGCTTAACAGGTCGTACGCCAGCGTGACGAAACCGCGACGGACCAGATGAAGCGCGTACGCGCGGTCCCGGCCCTTCTCGGACGGATCGTTGCCGATAACCTGCTCTCTCCCGTACGGCGTGGTGGGGTGGATGCAGAGTACGGCCGGCGCTGTTCCGTTCAGTCCCGCGGGGATGAGCGCGTCGGCGACAATCCGTTCATCCGGCGCCACGTTGTACGCGATGCTTCGCTTGACGTGGTCGCCGTGATCGGTCTCCGAGACGATCGCAGCGTCCAACGGAGGGACTTCCGTGGGGCCTCGACCCAGGGTCTGACGGAAGATGGCCCGAAGCGCCTCCGCCTTCGTTTCCCATTCTTCCACGGTGTCGATTCTGCCGATATGCGACGCCCCGCCGCCCATCGTGAGGCCGTCTCCGCCTTTTCGGATTTCCAGCAGGTCGTCGAATGAGATGTCGGTCATCTGCCACTCCTGTGTCAGGGTCTCTTGAATCGTGCAAAATGGATATTCAGGATGCACGGGACGAAAGGGGCACGGCGGGCGTCTGCCGGTAGGTCTCTGTCAACAATATATACAATGGACTGTGCAGCCAAAACAACTTGATCGCCGGCAACCCTGCCGTGCAACCCCGCAGGCAAAGCTGTCAGCTCTCAGCGATCAGCCGTCAGCTAAGAGCGAGATGCAAGATCAAAGGCAACCCCGCAACCCCGCCCCGCAGACCTCTCTCCTAAAGGAAAGAGGGAGAAAGTCTGGATGTATTCTTGACGGTCTTTTATATATACTATAAGTATTGATTGGAAATCGCCATCCCGCCACGGTTGCAGGCCCCGTACATCATCCCATCACCATTCCCCCTTCCTTTAGGTACGGAGGTTAGGCGGTAGGTCCCGCGGTCGCGGGGGATCCAGATTCGGATCGCGTCCGCGCTGTCGTGGTGGCGCCGACGCGCGAGGATGCGCAACCGATGCCTCCATCTCAATGAAACCATGGGGGCGGTTACTGGCTTGGCGGCAAACGAAGCCCGGGACGGCAAGCTCGGGGAGCGGCTCATGTGGCGGGTGTTGGTTTCTGTACCCGTATAGCGGTAGCCGGGCGAATGAGATGGTGAACGGAAGGAGGTGGGTTGGTGCTGCAGGTGAACGATCTACGCGTTTCCTATGGCGCTGTAGTCGTGCTGGACGGTATTTCTTTCAGCCTGCGCGGTGGCGAGGCGGTTGCGGTGGTGGGCGCGAACGGAAGCGGCAAGACCACGCTGATGAAATGCCTTGTCGATGAAAACACGGATTACGCAGGCGGGGTCGCCCTGGACAGGCCCGTTACGTCAGCCTGCCTGCCCCAGGAGAGCCCGGTGGACTTCGACGGGCCTGCGATGGAGCGCGCGCTGTCGTTTGACGTGAGATTGACTCGGCTTTACAGGGGCATCCAGGACGGGCGGCACGAGTACTATCAGGATTATTACGAGTCGGGCGGATTCGTTCAGGAAGACAGAATTCGGGCCTATGCCGCGAATTTCGGCGTGGAACTGGAGCAGCGTTACAGGAGCATGTCACGCGGGCAGCAGCGGAAGGTCGACATCGCCGGGGTGCTGGCCGTGGACGCGGACCTGATGTTGTTCGACGAACCGCTGAACTATCTGGACATCAGGGGCATTACGGCGTTCGAGGAGGCCATCGGTTTCGCAAAACGCCGTGGAAGGGCCGTATTGATCGTGAGTCACGACCGGGAGCTGATCGACAACATTGCCGATCGGACAATTCACCTGGAACGGGGAAGCATGTTCTCGGTCCAGGGCGGCTATTCCACTGCGCTGGAACACAAGGAGCGGGACTTTCACGACCGGTTGGAACGAGCCAGGGCGCTGGGGAAGAAGATCTCCAGCCTCCAGGAGGCCATGCGCCGGCGCATGGCGTGGGGGGCGAGCCGGGAAAACGAGACCAGGGATTCGTCGAGCCGTCGTCTGGCTGCAAAGGTGACGAAGGGCGGGAAAGTGATGGAACGTCGCCTGGAGCGGCACAGGGCCGCATTGGAGGAGGAGAAACCCTGGATCGAAAAGAAGATCAGGTTGAATTTCCCGACCTACGATGTCGACCGGCGGCTCGTGGCGAGGATGGAGTCGGTGGGCAAGCGGTTGGGCGGCAACCCGGTGCTCGAGGCGCTGGATCTTGTGGTGGAGACCAGAGACCGGATCGCACTGTTGGGGCCGAACGGGGCCGGAAAGACAACGCTTCTGAATGTGATGACGGGGAAACTGCCGCCGGACGCGGGCACAGTCTACTTCAATTCAAACGTGAGGGTCGGGTATCTGACGCAGGGTCTGGCCGGATTTTACGACCGGGAGATTTTCCTCGACAATTTCGTCGATGACGACTACGGGGAAAGCGAGGTGCGTCAGTACCTCGGCGCGGCCAGACTGAAGGCCGACAAGGTGGTCCGGCCGGTCCGAACGCTGAGCTACGGCGAGAGGATGCGCGGCGCCATCGTAAAGATGATTCTGAAACAGAAGGAGTTTCTGGTGCTGGACGAGCCCACGACGCACCTGGACATCGAGTCCGTGGAAGTGCTGGAGGGTCTGCTGGAGTCGTTTCCCGGAGGCTTTGCGGTTGTCAGCCATGACCGGCGATTGATTACCCGCGTGGCGGATGAGATTTTTATTCTAGAGGAAGGTCGCATGGAGAGGTTGTAGAGGTTGGAGTGAAGACACCTATTGAGAACCGGTATTCCAGAGATAGATGGGTCTGCCCGTTATGTCAATATAACCACATTTCCGATCTCCCATTACTGGCGCAACGCCGTTGTTGAACGGCCAGCAGGTGTTGAATTGGGGTTCGGCAATGTAGTCTCCCATTGGATTGATGTATCCCCATTTGCCGTTTTCCCTGACGGCGGCGATGCCTTCGGAAAAGTGCTCGACCTGTTCGTAACGAGGCGGCGCCGCAAACGCGCCGGATTTGTCGATAAAACCGAATCGTTCCCCGATTCGTGCGCCCGCGAGTCCTTCACTGAAGGGGTGGGCTTCGTCGAATTTGAGGGGAATGACGAACTTCCCGGTTTCGTCGATATATCCCTGCTTGTCGCCAATGCCCACCCTTCCGAGACCCTCGACAAAGCCCAGGGCTCTCTCGAACTGGGGCGGGATGATCATTTCCCCGTTTTTGTCGATGTAGCCGAATTTTCCGTCTTTCTTCGCGGCGTACGGCGCGGTAAACTCAAAGGGCGTGTGAGTCACGGCGGGTTCTCCTTTTTGCGGCTGTTTTGACGTTGGGTCAGGAATGGCTGCAGACGATATGGCATCTTCGTCGGACGTGTACTGGAATTCGGTGAGGCTCTTTTCGAGTTGAATCCGAACCTTGCGTTTGGCTCTGAGTATGCGCATCGTCAGGGCCTTATACGAAAGGCCGTGGATTTTTTGCAGGTCCGCATAGGGAATCTCGTCCAGATAGCGGGATTTGAGCAGGTCGCGTTCCAGTGCGGGCAGTCTGTTGATTGCGGAAATGGCTCTACCAATCGTCTCACCTCGAATCAGCCGTGCTTCGGCGGACTGTTCCACGGCGGGTTCCTCCCGGGTGAGGGGCCGTGTGCCGGGCTGTCTGCGACGCAACCGGTTCCGGCATTCGTTGCGGGAAATCTGCCTCAGCCACGCGTCGAGACGCTCGGGGCGTCTAAGTGTAGCCAGGTTCTGGTAAGCCTTGAGGAAGACGTCCTGAACGACTTCCCGGGCATCTTCTGGATCTCTCATCCAGAGCAACGCCTGCGTGTAGACAGACCCCTGATGCTTCCGTATGAGTTGCTCGAGCGCTCGCGAGTCACCCGTCAGAATCTGTTGGACCAGGTGCGCGTCATTGTTCATGATGAGTCCTCTTTATAGATAAAGACACTCGAACGGGTTGTTTTCCTCGCTCAATTTGCTAGAAATATAATCAAATACCCGATAAGAGTTCACGCCATGCAGGCGCATCCCCGATCGATTCAGACGAAAACACTCGAACGGCGATTGGTCAACCATTGCGGGTTTGAATGAAAGTCATCTATTCACCCAACCACAGCCGCCACGCGCCGCGCGATCAGTTCATCGGCGGCGGGCTGAGGCCGAATCCGGACGTCCCGGCGCGGGCGGAGGCGATTCTTGACGCGATTCGAGGCACATACGACGTGCTGCCGCCGAGAGCATTCTCGATGGACGCCATCCGGGCCGTGCACGACGCGGGATATCTGCGCTTCCTGGAGCGCGTCCACGCGGCGTGGGTGGATCGGGGTGGAGGGAGCGAAACCGGGCTGATCCCCGACACGTTCGCTTCGCGCGCGTCGGTCCGCATGCCCCGCGATCCGGTGCATCAGGCGGGATATTATAGCTTCGAGACGCAGACGCCGATTCTCGAGCACACGTTCGCGGCGGCTCGTGAGGCCGCATATTGCGCACTGACCGGCGCGGCGATGCTGCTGGAGGGAGAACCGTCGGTTTACGCGCTCTGCCGGCCGCCCGGGCATCACGCGGCGGGCGACCTATACGGCGGCTACTGTTACCTGAACCATGCAGCGGCCGCGGCAAGATACCTCAGCGCTGCCGGTCGTGTGGCCGTGCTGGACGTGGACTATCACCACGGGAACGGGACGCAGTCGATCTTCTACGGGTCGGATGCGGTTCTTTTCGTTTCCATCCACGCGGACCCGGATTTTGAGTATCCGTATTTCAGCGGATACGCGGATGAGTCCGGTAAGGGCGCCGGGCTCGGGCTGAACGTGAATCTGCCGCTTGCCATCGGCACGGGCGAAACCCGGTACCTGGAGACCCTGGACCGGGCGCTGATCGAGGTGGACCGGTTCGCCCCCGCGTTTCTGGTGGTTTCTCTGGGCGTGGACATCTGCCGGGAAGACCCGCTTGGCAAGTTCGGTCTGCAGGTCTCTACATTCGAGACAATCGGACGTCGAATCGCCCGGGCGGACCTTCCGACGCTGCTGGTGCAGGAGGGCGGGTACGACCTGGACGGTATTGGCGCGTGTGTGCAGAATGTGCTTGATGCATTTGGGCGTTAGGCGTTTATTGTCCGTCCGGACATTCGGGTGTCGTCGGGTTGTTGACGTCCGCGTTGGCTGATGAAAGGAATGAGACATGATTCTCGCTGAAATGACGTCCCCGGAGATCGACGCATTGCCGCGGGATATCGTGGTACTGATGCCCGTGGCCTCGTGCGAACAGCACAGCCTGCATCTGCCCGTGTTTACCGACAGTCTGATCGGCGGCGAGGTTGCCAGGCGGGTGCACGAACGCTGCCCGGACGACGTCCTCGTGCTGCCCGTGCAGTGGCTGGGATACTCCCAGCATCACATTCGCTATCCCGGCACGGTGAGCGCCGTTTCCGAGACGCACCTTCTACTGATGATGGATATTGTGGCGTCGATGGTGGGGCACGGGTTCCGGAAGATTCTGATACAGAACAGCCACGGCGGCAACGGCGCGAATGTCTCCGTGCTGCTGCAGCGGTTGATGGAACGGTATCCGGACGACGACGTGGAGTTCTACTCACGCTGGGCGTGGGCATCCGGCGACGCGCTGGACAGGATACGCCGCCTGGGCTCCGGAGGGTCCGGGCACGCCGGCGAAACGGAGACGTCGATGATTCTGGCGATCCGTCCTGAACTCGTACGCACGGACAGCCTGGACGCCGATGGCGAACGCGACGGGATGCGGGTGCCGGGCGTGGCTTCCTACTACCGGTTCGATCAGCGTACGCGGCACGGCGGCGTTGGCGACCCCACGGTCGCGAGCGCCGAGAACGGCGAGCGAATGCTGGAAGCTTCCGCTGATGAGGTGGCCGGACACGTCAGACAGATTCGCGCCCTGAAGCCGTTCGGTTAACAGTCCGTTGAATCGGCGTCGAGTTCCGTCGCGGAGGATGCTGCCGCTGGCTTTTTGTCAATGGCAGGCCGCTCGCGCCAGTGACCGATGCACACGATCATCCGACATCATACGACACAGGAACACCGGAGGAGACGGGATGCGCAGAAACAGACTGAGTGAGTTATTGAAGGCGGACAAGCCCAGCCTGGGGACCCACGTACACAGTCCCTGGCCGACGGTAATGGAGCTGGTGGGGCTTACCGGAATGTACGACTACGTGGAATACGTGTCGGAATACGCGCCGTACGACCTGCATACGTTTGAGAACCTCGCCAGGGCGATCGAGCTCTACGATATGTCATCCATGATCAAGGTGGAGCAGGAACCGAGATCGCACCTGGCGTCTCGGGCGATCGGCGCGGGCATCCAGAATGTGCTGTTCGCCGACGTGCGGAACGTCTCCGACGCCCGCGAGTGCGTGAACGCGGTGCGCGCCGAGACGCCGAAGACGGGCGGGCAGCACGGGGCGAGCATGCGCCGGAACATGGGATTCGGTATGGCCGGCGGCCTGCCGGAGTTCGTCGAAGCCATGGAAGACGTCGTCATCGCCGTCATGATCGAAAAAGCGCCGGCGGTGGAGAATCTGGAGGCGATCCTGGCCGTGGGCGGCCTGGATATGGTACAGTTCGGCCCTGGAGACTTTTCTATGAGTATCGGCCATCCGGGCGAATATGGAAACGAGAAAGTCAAAGAGGCGGAGAAATTCGTCGTCGAAACGTCGTTGAAAATGGGCGTCGCGCCGCGGGCGGAGATCAGTACGCCGGACCAGGCGAAGCGCTATCTGGATATGGGCGTGAAACACTTCTGCATCGGTACGGATGTCAGCATTCTGATGGACTGGTTCCGGACCCGGGGCGAGGAAATGCGGCGAGTACTGGAAGGCGCATGAAGTTGCCGACGGATCCCGGGCCACAACATCAGGCAGTACGGGTTCAACAGGTCTGCAGCGGGTGCGACGCGGGCCGGAGGGAGGCGAATTTTTCATGGTGACGGAATCAGCCGATAACGGCAGGTCGGATCCCCACGGTCTCTGGGATACGGGCAGTCCCCGCATGCACGTGGGTACGCAGCGGTTCAACACAACGGACGAGCACCTGGGGTTTCTCGCGCGCCACGGCGTGAACAGTATGGCCGCCAACGATATCACCTTCCACCGGGACCGGGGCTGGGATGCGGAGGAACTCGCGGCGAAACGCGAGAAGTGCGTGGGTTACGGCGTGGACCTGGAAATGGTGGCGCTGCCGCTCCATCAGTTCAACGAAGACGGCGGGTCGGTGCCCAACTATATGCTCGGGAATTGGAAAAAGGGAGAGAAGGAGATCGAACGGGTTTGCAGGATGGTGCGGGCGACGGGCGAGGCCGGCATTCCTGCCATCAAGTATTTCCTGTGCGAGATGGAGAACCAGCGAACGGAGAGTGTGCCGCCGGGCCGCGGCGGCGTCCGGTATTCCACCTGGGATCTCTCGAAGGCCGACGCCGAAACGCCGCGATACGACGAACCCGTCACCGCCGAAGAGAACTGGGAGCGCGTGACTTTCTTCCTGGAACGCGTGATCCCCGTCGCCGAGGAATGTAAAGTCCGCATGGCGTGCCACCCCTGCGACCCGTGGCTGCCGCCCGGGTACAGGGGCGTGGACCGCGTCCTGGGCGGGGCGGAGGGGTTCAAGCGGTTTATCGATATCTGTCCGAGTCCCTATCACGGCCTGAATCTCTGCCTGGGCTGCATGGCCGAGAGCGTGGAGGATCCCGCCACGGAGGTGCCGGACATCATCAGATATTTCGGCGAACGGAAGAAGATCCACCTGATCCACTATCGAAATATCTTCGGCGGCCGCAACAAGTTCCAGGAAGTCTGGCCCGACGAAGGCGACATGAATATGCACACGCTGATGCAGGCGCTGAAAGACGTCGGATACCCGCACATGGTCGTGCCGGACCACGCCCCCGGCCACAGCGCGCAGGGGAGCTTCGAGCAGGCGTTCGCCTTCCAGTTCGGCTATATCAAGGCGATGATGCAGGCGGTGCTTTCCACCGCGTGAGCGCTAACGTATTGTATCGGCGAATCCAACCGCGAACTCCAAAACTCCCTTCTAAGTTGAGCGTCGGGAAGACAGTCGTCGTTCCCCGAAAACCGGGCGGCTGACAGTCCGTTGATAAAGTCGCTCTGCTGTGGCCGAAGACAAGGAGCGCAACGCAGGTTTTCGACCGCAAGNNGCAAGGGCCGGCCGTAGCCCGGATGGACTTTTTCAATGGGCTGCTAAGGAGTCGTGATGAAGTTTGATACGAGCCTGTTCGATCGTGCACTCAAGAAACGAAAAGAGAAGCGAAGCCGCGAGAGAAAGGATTGCCTGGATACGGTAACGGCGACCCTCAACCATGTCCGGAGTCAATACGGCATTCGCGAGGCGTATGTAACGGGTTCGCTTATTGTTGAGCATCGATGGAATGAGTCCTCCGACGTCGACGTGGCTGTCGGCGGATGTTCAGGATCCGTCCTCGACGTCATGAAAGCGCTGGAAGATGCCACCGGAAAGGTTGTGGATGTCATCGATCTGGACACGCATCCATATCCGGACACGGTCAGGGATAGTGGATTGAAGGTTTATGGATCAAGCCGGGATCGCAATACTGACAGTCCGTTGATAAAGTCGCTCTGC
>JAAXHE010000251.1 GCA_012271065.1 Candidatus Latescibacterota bacterium | reverse complement strand
GTGGTGGACGGGATGCTGGATATCGCGGTCCTGGATCAGGGTCCGGGCTTCGACCCGGCGGAGGTACCGGATCCGCTCGCGGAGGAAAACCTCTTGAATCCGTCCGGCCGCGGCCTGCTGATGATGCGCGCCATGGTGGACGACGTCCAGCACCATTTTTGCGAGGCCGGCACGAGGGTCGTCCTTCGCAAACGCATTGCATCCTGAAAAACGGAGGCGTCGTCATGCGTATCGAATCCATTGAGACCATTTCGCTTTCCTGTTTCTGGGGGCCGTCCGATCGGGGAGTCCGGCGGACCTGGCCCCTTCAGCTTGTCCGGGCGGATAACGGGCTCGTGGGCATTGGAAGGGGTGGCAGCGCCGAGCTGATCGAGCGGCAATTCGCGCCGATACTCGTGGGCGAAGACCCGCGCCGGCCCGCCCGGCTCTGGCAGCGGATGTATGATCTCGCGTGGCGCTTTCGGGGTCCGGGACGTTCGGCGATGGGAACGATCGGCGCCCTGGACGTGGCGATCTGGGATTTGTATGGCAGGGCGTGCGGCGAGCCGGTCTGGCGGCTGCTGGGCGGCTTTCGGGACCGTGTGACCGCGTACGCGGACGGGATCGGCTACGAACACCAGAACGCGGAAGAGGTTGCCGCCCTGGTCAGGAAACACGCGGACCTGGGATTCAAGGCCGTGAAGTTTCATCTGTCGAACGACGATCGGGAACTCGCGCTGGACAAGGTCAGGCTGTCGCGCCGGGCTCTGGGCGACGACACGAGGTTGATGATCGACATCCACAGGATGTGGGAGGGGAAGACGGCGGCTCAGATGGCGCGGCGGTTTGAACCGTACGACCTGTACTGGATCGAGGAGCCCGTGCGCGGCGACGACGAGGCGTCGCACATGCGGATGGTGCGGGAGGCCACCGGGTCTCTGGTTGCCGGCGGCGAGAGCGAAGGCACGCTGTACGGCATTCGTCACCTGATCGTCGAAGGCGGCCTGCAGGTGGTCCAGTCGGATATCATCGGCGGCGGCGGGTTTACCGGACTCATGCGGATGGCGGCGCTGGCCGAGGCGCACCACGTCTACGTTGCGCCGCACGGGGCCTCGTTTCCGGAAATCAACTGCCACCTGATCGCCGCCGCGCCCAACGGGCTGATGGTTTCCGCCTGCCCGCACACCGAGCCGTACCAGATCTGGTCGGAACTCTACGATCCGCCTTTTCGGATCGTAGACGGAATGATCCAAATGGGGGACGAACCCGGCCTCGGGCTGACCGTCAACCAGGACTTCATCGCGGCGCACAGGGTGTAACAGGGATACTTTGTGCAGGTGATGAATTGATCAGTCAATTATCGTATCCTTACAGGCGGTTGTATAGGCCCTTGTTCTGGTTTGACCATATCACCTTCAGGACATTTGGGCCTATTGATCCTGGTCCATTCTTTAATGAATACGCCTGTGTACTTATCGACCATACGCAAAATGAACTGATTTCGAAACCCGTGTACGCCCAGAGTACCAATTCGCCAGGTGACGGCATACTCCTCCTGTTCGGAGTAGTTGTCCAACACAACCTTTCGCAATTCGATTCCAATGCTGAAAGCTGTGCGGCTAAGGTTGACGCTTACATACAAGATGGGATGGATCTCGTCTGGCGCGCCCACGACAAATTTCCTGGGTACATACAATTGAGCCTTCTGCAGTTTGTCCATGACAACCTTTGTTATCTGTTCCCTTGTAAGATCAATCCGCTCCGCATTTTTCGGTAGTTCCTCAACCACGAGATGTACTCCGAGACATCGAGTATATAATTGAAACTGCTTCATTCTGGAATTCGCCTCGGCCGTTTGAACGATTGACAAAAATGCCAGGACAATTGCCATGTCGTTTTTCTCCTTGTTTTTCGGTTATTTTCGAAATAGGAACCGCTGATCAGCAGGGCTTTCTGTCGAGGTGGAGGGATGTGATTCGATTCTGAGGACGTTCAAGTTGAAAACAGGGTCGTTTCGGATGGTTGTGGGGGTTATTCGAGGCCATCCATTATCATTATATGTCCTTATTCCAGTATATTCAACCATTCAACCCCGGCGAATTATCCGGAGACTGCTGTAAAATCGCAATCGAAATAGATAACAGAGAACGCGGTTGTGCTCTAGTCAAGGGTCGATGGCTCCTTTGGTAGTCGGGCAATCACTCTTTCTCCAGTTTCCATCTTGTCCACAGTCACGGGGTGCGTGAACAAAAGAAGAATGTAGTTGCAGCGATCCTATGTTTCCGTGATATTGTCAGCTTTCATCATGCGTATCCGGAAACTTCGACGAAGCCCAACTCAGAGCTTTCTCTTGAAACGCCACGTTGCGCGGTGAGTTTTATTTGGGGCTGATAGAGACCGATGAAGGTGAGAGAAATCATCCGAATGATCCAGGATGATGGATGGTTCCTTGTCAGAACGCAAGGTAGTCACCGTCAATACAAACATCCGCGAAAGAAAGGACTGGTAACTGTACCTGGAAAGCCGGGTGAAGATTTAGGCCCCGACACTCAGAACAGTATCTTGAAGCAGTCGCAACTTTCCGAGAGGGGAAGGTCATGAGCAAGTACTTGATCGTCATCGAAGTTACGGAAACCGGGTTCTCGGCGTATTCTCCGGACCTTCCCGGATGTGTATCCACCGGCGCCACGCGGCAGGAAGTGGAAACGAACATGAAGGAGGCAATTGAGTTTCACATCGACGGAATGAAACAGGAGCGTTATCCGATTCCGGAGCCGACTGCGGAGTCGGTGTACCTCGAAGTTGCATCATGAGTACCGATGACAGGATGACCCACGTGAAGCTTAACGTAAGAATGCTTGGAAATCTTCAAGCGTAGCGACGTTAGAAAGGAAGTGATTGGATGCGGGCGTAATGGCCCGTTCCGCTACTTGACAAACGGGAGACGTAGGCTTCAAACGTGCAGGATCTGAATTGTGGACATAAAAAATGACAAAAGTAACAGATATACAGCAGGCAATCTTGGCGCTCCCCAAATCTGAATACATCGAATTAAGACAATGGTTTAATGAGTTGGACTGTAAAGAATGGGACCGGCAGATTGAAGCGGATTCAAAGGCCGGCAAATTGGATTTCCTGATTTCAGAGGCCTACAAGGACAGATGAAAGGCAGCGCCAGGTACGCAAAGATTGTTGAATGGTCCGAAGAGGATCAATGCTATGTTGGCAGCGCGCCCGGACTGATTTACGGTGGTTGCCACGGAGACGACGAAAGGGCCGATTTTGATCATCTATGCAGGATTGTAGAGGAGGCGATCGCTATATACCAGAAGGACGGAAAGCCTCTGCCCCCGGCAACGTCGACCGTCGAATTGGCAAGCCGGTGATACACGACTATGCGCTCCGTGAAAGAGGTTTTCTCCCAACTTCCTATTGACATCGACCTGAGATGACTTATGCGGAGCCTTTGCGAATGACCAGACCAGGCCAGTTGGAACGCGCGGAACTTAACGAGGAACAGGCGCGAATTTACGATGCCATCCTCGAGACCAGGGGCAGCATCGCCGGGCCGTTTGGAATCTGGCTGCACAGTCCGGAACTGGCCGACCGCGCGCAGAGCCTGGGCGAATTCGTCCGGTACCGCACCTGCCTGGAGCCGAGGCTCAGCGAGCTCGCCATCCTCGTTACGGCGCGATTCTGGGATTGCCAGGTGGAGTGGTCCCTGCACGAACCCTTCGCCGCTGAAAGCGGGTTGAGCGAAGGGGTCATCGACGCGGTCCGTCACGGGAGGGATCCCCATTTCGGCCGAGACGACGAACGCGCGGTTTTCGACTACGTCAGCGAATTGCTCAACAATCGATTCGTTCCGGAGGGCGTTTTCAACGCCGCAGGGGAAGCGCTCGGTAAGACCGGTGTTGTGGAGTTGACCGGGATTGTCGGCTACTACAGCCTGGTGGCGCAGACGCTCAATGCGTTTCAGGTCCCGGTCCCCGAGGTTTGCGCGCCAACCCTTGTCGACTGCCCCACGTTCAATCCTTAGCGGCGCTACGTCGTCAATGGCGGGCTTCGCTCCAGACGACGACGGATTCAGACAGAAGTATCCTCGAGAGTTGGATCGTACGTAAGAAGTTGAAAAATATGCATCTTCTGTATGGAATCAAACCTGAATATCAGTAATCCGAATCTCCGTCCGAAGCTGCGCGCGGCAGGTCTGGTGCTGCCGCTGATGGCCTTTGTCGGCTTCACCCTTGCGGCCCCGCTCGGGACCATGCTCGTGCGAAGCGTTTACGATCCCGTGGTCGCCGACGCGATGCCGCGTACACTCGAACTGCTGAGCGACTGGGACGACAGGAGCGCTCCTTCTGAGGCGGTCTACGCATCCGCCGCCCGCGAACTCTTGAAGGCACGCGAGAGTCGGACCCTCGGGCAGATTGCCAGCCGCGTGAACCGGGTCCGGGGGGGGCTGCGAAGCGTGTTGACGAAGAGCGCGCGGCGGCTGCGGCACGTGGACAGCGGACCATGGCGCGACGCGATGATCGGCATCGACTCCGACTGGGGCGATGCGCGAACCTGGCACGCCATCCGAAGCGCCGGTGAGCGTTATACCGCACGCCACTATCTGAACGCCCTGGACCTTCAGAGCCTGCCCGGCGGTTTAATCGCACGCCAGCCCGAGGCGCGCCGCATCTACCTTCCCTTGTTGTGGCGGACCCTCTGGGTGAGCCTGACCATAACGGCGCTCTGCCTGTTGCTCGGCTACCCCATTGCTCATCTGATCACGCATTCGCCCCCGCGTATCGGCAATCTGCTTCTGATTCTCGTATTGATCCCCTTCTGGACATCGCTGCTGGTTCGTACCACCTCCTGGATCGTTCTGCTGCAGACCCAGGGCGTCCTCAACGACCTGTTCGTGGCTCTGGGTCTGATCGGCGACGACGGACGTCTGGCGATGATATACAACATGACCGGAACCCTGGTGGCGATGACGCACGTACTGCTTCCGTTCATGATTCTCCCGCTTTATTCGATCATGCGCGCCATCCCGCCAATTCAGATGAGCGCCGCGGCCTCCCTTGGCGCGAGTCCCTTTCAGGCATTCTTGCGCGTGTATTGGCCGCAGACCCTGCCGGGCGTAAGCGCGGGATCGCTCCTGGTATTCATCCTCGCGATCGGTTACTATATCACTCCCGCGCTTGTGGGTGGAAGCAGCGGGCAGCTTATATCGAACATGATTGCCTTCCATATGCAGACCTCGCTCAACTGGGGTCTTGCCGCGGCGCTGGGCGGCATCCTGCTGGCCTGCGTAGGCGCGCTGTATGTGCTCTACGACCGCCTGGTGGGAATCGAGCGGATGAGGTTGGGCTGAGATGGCGCCAGTCGAAACGTGGGAACGCGTGGGCCGTTATCTCTACACCGGCTTCTGTGCCGCGGTATTTCTGTTTCTCGTCGCGCCAATCCTGGTGATTGTACCCCTGAGCTTCAATGCCCAGCCTTACTTCACGTTTACCGAGGGCATGCTGCGCCTGGATGCCGAAGCCTGGTCGTTGCGCTGGTACCGGCAGATCATCGAGAACGAGGTGTGGACGCGCGCGCTTCTCAACAGCCTGATTATCGGGGTCGCCTCCACGGTCCTGGCGACCGGCCTGGGTACGCTCGCGGCGATGGGCCTTTCCAGCCCGGCCATGCCCGGCCGGCGCCTTGCGATGGGACTGCTCATTTCGCCCATGGTGACTCCGGTGATTATCGCGGCGGCGGGCATGTTCTTCTTCTACTCGAACCTGGGGCTGGCGCAGACGCATCTGGGCCTGATTCTGGCGCACGCGGCGCTGGGGACCCCGTTTGTCGTGATCACGGTGACCGCCACGCTGTCCGGCTTCGACACCAACCTGACGCGCGCGGCCGCGAGTCTCGGCGCGGGGCCTGTGCGGACCTTTCGTCGCGTTCAATTCCCGTTGATCGCGCCCGGCGTGATCTCGGGGGCGCTCTTCGCCTTCGCCACGTCTTTCGATGAAGTGGTCGTGGTGCTGTTCATGGCCGCGATCGAACAGCGTACGATTCCGCGCCAGATGTGGGCCGGCATCCGGGAGCAGATCAGCCCGACCATCCTTGCGGTGGCGACGTTTCTGATTGTCTTCGCCGTTCTGCTGCTCTTCGCCGTCGAGTGGATGCGAAGGCGTTCCACCGCGAGATAGGCCGCGGCGCATCGGCAATTCTGCGCCAACAACACACCAATCAGAAAGCAAATGGATCCTGAGGTCGCCCCAATGCACGCAAACAAGACGGCGCACGTCGAGTTCGAGCGTGTCAGCAAGAGCTTCGACGGCCGCACCCTCGTCGTCGATAATCTCGATCTCGATGTCCGAAAAGGCGAATTCCTGACGATGCTCGGGCCTTCCGGGTCTGGTAAGACCACATGTCTCATGATGCTCGCGGGCTTTGAAACGCCATCGTCCGGCGCCATTCGTATCAACGGTCGTTCCGTGCACGAGCTGCCCCCGCGCAAACGGGGAATCGGCATGGTCTTCCAGAATTACGCGCTCTTTCCACATATGACGGTTGGCCGCAACCTCGCCTTTCCGCTGGAGGTGCGCGGGCTGGACGGGGTGGAATGCCGTGAACGCGTGGCGCGGGCCCTTGAACTGGTCCGCCTCGAAGGATTTGAGGAACGAAAGCCATCCCAGCTTTCCGGTGGCCAGCAGCAGCGGGTCGCCATCGCGAGGGCGTTGGTCTTCGAACCCGATCTGGTGCTGATGGACGAGCCGCTCGGGGCGCTCGACCGGCGACTGCGGGAGGAAATGCAATACGAAATAAGGCGCATTCAGAAAGGCCTCGGCGTAACGGTCGTGTACGTGACCCACGACCAGGAGGAGGCGATGGTCATGTCGGACCGGATCGCCGTACTCCGGAGAGGCGATATCCAGCAGGTCGCCGCGCCCGAGGTTCTCTACGAAGAGCCGGAACGCTCGTTCGTCGCCCGCTTCATCGGGGAAAACAACCGTCTCCACGGCCGGGTGCGGAGCGTCGACGGGGACATCTGCGAAGTCGAGACGGGCGGTCGGACCATCAGCGCTCTTCGCGTCGCTCCGTGCGGTCCGGGGGACGCTACCACGCTTTCGATCCGGCCCGAGCGGATTGCCATCTCGCCCGATCCCGGCCTCTATACGAACGAGCTCGACGCAAGAATCGAGGACATCACCTTTCTGGGCGACCATTTGCGGGTTCGCGTGAGCGTCTGCGGCCGTTCGGATTTTATCGCTAAGATACCGAATATCGTGGGGCACGGCGCCATGCTGGTCGGAGACGAGGTCCGTGTCGGTTGGACGCCGACCGATTGCCGGGTATTGGACCCGGATGACGAGGAGGAGACAACATGAAGGACATTCGGAGGAAGATCGTGCGTATCACGTCGATGACGGGATTGTCGATGCTGACAGCGGCTGCCGCCGTCGCCGGCGACCGGCCTTTGACGGTGGTGTCGTGGGGCGGGTCTTATGCCCGCGCGTGCGTCAAGGGCTACCACGAGTCCTTCACTGCCGAAACCGGGATCGCGATCAACCTGGAAGACTACAACGGCGGCCTGGCGCAGATTCGTGCGCAGGTGGACGTGGGCAACGTCTACTGGGACGTTGTGGACCTGGAGATTCCGGACCTGGTGCGCGGCTGCGACGAGGGTCTGCTGGAACCGGTTTCCGTGGGCTCGCTCCCCCCGGGCGCCGACGGCACGCCCGCGGCAGAGGACTTTGTCCCCGGAACGCTGACCGACTGCGGCCCTGCCACGATTTTCTACTCCACAGTCTACGCGTACAACAAGGAGAACATAAAGGGTGAAAAACCGGCCACCATCGCAGACTTTTTCGATCTGGAGAAATTCCCCGG
>JAAXHE010000084.1 GCA_012271065.1 Candidatus Latescibacterota bacterium | reverse complement strand
GTTCAAGGTCAACGACAGAATCAGGACTGGAGAAATTGCAATGGACCTCATCAAGCCGGTGAGTCTGAAAGGCATGTTGTTTTGCGATGCGCTTGGAAACAACGGCTTCAGGATGGTTTTCCAGTTGACGCCATTTCTGATTGTGGGCATCCTGATGTTCGGCATTCGCTTACCCTCCGAACCTTATCTAATCCTGTTCGTGATTTCCTCGATCAACGGCATGATGATTTATTTTTCGATCAGCTATCTGATTGGACTGATCGGATTCTGGTTCCTTGCCGTGACATCCTTGAGCATGCTGTTCAACGTTTTGATCAACGTCTTTTCGGGTGAGATGGTACCGCTCTGGTTTTTTCCGGATTTCCTTTACGAACTTTCCGCTTTCCTCCCGTTCCGTCTCATCTATTTTGCGCCGTTGGCGATATTTCTGGAGAAAACAGTCCTGGCCGACGCAATCGGATTTATCCTCCAGCAATTTCTGTGGATCGGAATTCTGGCGGGAATTGAAAGAATATTGTGGATGAGGGCCGTTAGAAAACTGGTCATACAGGGCGGTTGAGATGGACAGCCTCAGATTGTATGGACGATTCCTGGTCGTCTATATGAAGACCCTGATCGAATACAGATTTAATTTCTTCACATCGCAGATCATCACGATCGTCGTGTATCTGATCAGCTTTCTGGGCGTATGGATTGTTCTGAATAAGTTCAAGATCATACACGGATGGAATTTCTATGAGATTATGTTGTTGTACAATCTCAATCTCTTTTCGTACGGCGCAAGCAGTCTGTTTTTCCGTGGACCCATGCGCCGTCTGGAGTATATGGTTCAGGATGGTTCATTCGACAGTATTTTAATCTATCCGATGAACCCTTTCGCGAACCTGATCTGTCGCGATTTCAGTCATACGTTCATAGCCCATATGGTCCTGGGCGTCGTGTTCTTTTATATCTGTTTCGAAAACCTGAGCATTGTGTGGACATGGATGAACGTGGCCTGGTTCGGGCTTGTTTTGATCGGCGCCACGTTGATCCAGGCCGCGATCATGGTACTGACAGGGACGATGAGCTTCTGGTTTGTGAGGTCGGCGGCGGTTGTGGATACGGCGATTTACGGATTGAGGAGGTTTGTCAACTATCCCCTCGGCATGTACGACAAATGGGTGCAGGCACTCTTGACTTTCGTCATCCCCTACGGCTTTGTCGCCTATTTCCCTGCGGAGGATTTCTTGAACAAATCGGACGCTCCATTATTCCATGGGATCACTCTGTTCGATCCGTTATTCCAGTACGGGACGCCACTGGTCGGAATCGTAAGCTTCTTCCTGGCGTACAGACTCTGGTGTGTCGGCATCAACAGATACGAGAGTACCGGATCGTAGTTTCCTGCGGGTTTTGAAAACATGCTGCGTACTTCCAAATACGTCCTGCGCTTCCTTGCGGTCATTCTGGCCGTCGTCGCAGTTCTATGGTTTGTGGAAATCGACCAGGTGGCAAAAGGCACAGGAAGAATCGTACCCGAGAAAGAAATCTGGATAAGCGGGCTCGTCGAGGCGCAGATCGCAAAGGTCTACGTCGAGGAGGGTCAACTAATCGCGGCAGGAGATTCACTTATTGCGTTCAAGAATGACATTGCCGAATCCCGACTCACCGTTGCAAGACGAGCCTACGAGCGTTCCGTGGCCGAGAGGGAGGCCGCCAGGGCGGCGCTCCAGGCCGTGGAGGCGCCGCCTCCCGAACAGGAACTGAAAGGACTCAATAGTGAAGTGGAAGCATTGAAAGAGAAAGCCCGTTTGGCGAACTGGCAGTTGAAGATGGCGCAGCGATTATTCGAACACGGCGGGCTTGTAAGCGCTGACGATCTGGAGAAAGCCAGGTCGGATTCGATTCTCGCCTCAATGCATATCGAGAAATCGCTGTCAGAGTTGGAATTGTTGAAGTTGGGGCCGATAACTCCCCTGCGCAAGAAGGCATTCTTTACGTTCAAGGCAAGGGATGCGGAAGTAGCCGAATCGGAAGCCGCATACAACATGGTTCGCCGGGAAATGGGACACTATACGCTGCGGGCGCCTGGACCGGGACGGATCCTGATGGTCCTGCGAAAGGCGGGCGCCGTTCCAGCCGTGGGCGATACGTTGATGTTGATCGGGTCCGAAGACCCCATGTTTGCGGAGTGCCACGTGCCTGCAGAGTTCGGTCCATGGATCAGGCGGGGTCAAAAGGTCGACCTCTGGCCGCAATGGGCAAGTTCATTTGAATTCTCAGGACAGGTTCATTCCGTGCGACGCTACGTGCAGCGAAAGGGATATCCCTCTGTACGCGTCCTCGTGAAAATCGATTCGGCGCTCCCTCTAATTCCCGGGAACCGACTCGTGGCCGAGGTAAAGCTGCGCCGCGCAAGTGTTCTTGAGTTGATCCTGTTTCCATTTGACTGGTCAATCGCCGGCGGTTCAGGATAATTGCTTCGACGTGAAGTGCCGCGCCTGGATGGCGACCGCGACGCCCCTTCCCGGCTAGTCCCTGAAGACCGCGCTTGCCCCGGACAGGAGGTTTTCAACCCGTTCGCCCGCCTTCATCACGCCACGAACCCGCCTCAGACGGGCCACGTCCTCGAGTGGGTTTCCGTCCACGGCGATCACGTCGGCCAGATAGCCCGGCGCGAGGCGTCCCAGTCGATCCGCCACACCCAGCATGCCCGCGGTATTCGTCGTTACTGCCCTGATCGCGTCGGCGTTTGAGACGCCCAGGTCCGCGAGCGCTCTGGCCTCCCGCCATAGCGTCGCATGCGTGCTGTCCGTTCCGAGGCAGACCTTCACCCCTGCGCGAACGGCTTCGGGCAGGTGGCGCGCCGTGCTTTCCCTGGCTCGCTCCACGCGCCTCCGCCACCAGTCCATGCGCCAGGTTTCGAAGGACTCGAATCCAACCTCCCGGTCAAAGAACAGCTGAAGGTTGGGGTCGCTCAGGTACGCGCCGGACCTGACGAACAGGTCCACGTCTTCGGGCTCCAGCAGATTGGCGTGCTCGATGCTGTCGATCCCTGCCTCCATTGCCCACCGCATCGCCAGACCGCCGATCGCGTGCGCGGCGACCGGAACGCCCAGGTCGTGCGAGACGCCGATGGCCGTCTCGATCTCCTCCCTCGAATAGGCCGCAATATCCGTCAGATCTCCGCGGAGGTAGTCCTCGAAGGTATCGCCGTCTCTCACGTTGGTAATGAACAGTTTCGTCCAGTCCGCGCCGTGCGAGACATTCTCCCGTATCCGGGCCTCCAGTTCCGCTGCGCCGTCGGCCGGAAATGACAGAAAAGGCGCTGTCCCATGACCTGGGCGCAGCGCCCGAACACACACCTTGAGGCGGGGACCCGCCGCCTCTTTTCGATCGATCGCCTCCTGGAACGGCTTTTCGATGCCCTCGCGGTCTCCGAGCGTCCGCATTGTGGTGACACCGGTTGCGAGATCGCTCCGCAGGTTCATCGCCCCCCGAAGGACCGCGGTTGCGGTATCCAGTTCGAAATGGACGTTGAGCGGTACCCGGAAACGGTTGTTGGCCGTAATGTGGGCGTGGCCGTCGATCAGGGCGGGCATCACCGTCCAGGAAGACCAGTCCAGCGTCTCCCACGCCGGATCCACGTCCAGGGCCGCCGGCGCGCCCGCCACCTGCACCCGCTCGCCATCGACGATGACAATCCCGCCGGAAATTGGTGGCTCGCCGGGATCGGCGATAAGCAGCTTCGACTTGATCAGGGTCGGCATCGGCGGGCCGTTTCCTGTTTCCGGGGGCGACGTCCGGCGTCAGACACGGACCAGTTTGCGGAAACTGCGCATTTCCCTGGGTGGATCCATCTGCGAGCCGAACGCGCTCCAGGACACTTCTCCGACGTATATATCCCCATGAGAGTCCACCGTCAACCCGTGAGGCGCCGTAAACTGGCCGGGACCTTCGCCGGCCCGGGGGTCCCCCAGGCGGGCGAGGCGTTCGCCATTCAGGTCGTGAATGCTCACGCACGAGCCCACGTTGGGATAGGTCTCGTTGACCTCGAGTTGCGTGGGAAGCTGTCCGATGTAGACGAGGTCGCCGTCGATGTGCAGACCGCACGGGCGGTGGAGATTGTTCCACTGCGTGAGATAGTTGCCTTCCGGGTCGAATACCTGCACGCGGTGGTTCTCCCGGTCGGCGATGTAGACCGAGCCATGGCTGTCCGTACAGACGCTGTGTACCAGGTTGAACTGCCCCGGGTCCGTACCGTAGTCTCCCCAGGAGAATAGGTGTTCGCCGTTCGATGAGAACCTGTGTACCCGCGCGTTGCCGTAACCGTCCGAGATGAAGAGATCTCCCGTCGCCGGATCGAATGCCACTTTCGTGGGTTGGTTGAACGGCCGCCCGCTCTGTGCCGGGGCGCCCTCGCCGGGTGCGCCGATGACCATCAGCACCTCGCCGTCGAGCGTACACTTGCGGACACAGTGTCCCTGGTCGTCCACGCAATACAGCATTCCGTCGGGGCCCATGGTCAACCCGTGGGGGCGCACGAACAGGCCCTCTCCCCAGGATTCCAGGAATTGTCCGTCCCGGTCGAACACGATGACCGGATGTTCACCCCGGTTGAACACGTAGACCCGGTCGTCCGGGCCCACAGCCACGTCCACCACCTCCTTAAACCGCCAACCGCCGGGCAGACGCGCCCAATCGGTTCGTTCCTCATACCGGTATTCGCCGCTGCCGAGTAGCGCCATAGGTCAACCCTTTCGCCGTGGTTAATGGAAATACCGAACCGCGGTCGTCCGCCAGACGTAATCACGGGATCCGCGTTGTTTCTGCGATTCATACAACCATTCGATCGCCGTCCAGTATACGCCTGCCCACTCCGGCGTGTCAACCTTTACCGGCTTCGCCGGCGCGGGGTCGGTCGCCGGCTCCGGGGTACGCGCCATCCCTTTACGGCGCACAATTTTCTTGTTTGCGAATATGCGCGGCGCTATCTTCTGCCGCAGGACGTTTCGACAGACTCCGAATGGTTCAACACGGTCCAAAACCGGAAACCGAGAACGTGAATATCTCACCTGTGCAGGTCGCGTACCGCGGATTCCAGTGCGACCTCTCCGACGCGCGCATTCTGAACCGCATCCAGCGGGCGCTGAATGAGGGAAGGGTAAAACGCCCCCCGTTCACGCGCTGGCCGGGGGGAGAACCGATTTCGGTTCACATCGGCGAGTCGCACCTGGCGAACTGGAGACGACAGTTTGAAGAAGGCGCGAAAGTGGACCTGCCTGCGGAACTGAAAGAAGAACTGAACGACATCCTCGGCATACCGGGCACGTAAGCGAAACGGGGACATCTTCCGCCGGACCGCTCAGGCAGAGCTATCAGCTGTCAGCCAAAAAACGAAAGGCAAGATCAAGAGCAACCCCTACTCCCAGCCACGCAGACCTCTCCCCCCGGCCCCCTCTCCTGTGAGGAGAGGGGGAGGAAAGGCAGGCGTCGCGCGCCGGCGGACGCGGATTCTCCGTACTCTATAATACAGCATCACGATCGGAACGAATCTCGTGATGTTCCTTCTTGCACCCGGTTGTGGTGTGGGGGGGTTTTTCCACGCAAATCCGTCCAGCATTGAAGCATCGTCGGACCGAATTCGTACGCAGGGCACATTCGCTCGTTTAAGCCATTGAAGATATTCGTGGAAAAACCGGCCCCCCGCCGAGTCGCGTGAATTGGAAAAAGGACGTAAATATTAGAAAAAAAAGGATTTATGAGAAAAGATCTGGCATGCAAATGGTAAAATCAGTCGTTTGTCTTTCTACTCAAATCACGTCTTCGGCGTGTTCCTTGAAACCGGGTAGACGGAAGAGATTGCCTGCCTTGTGAGGATTCTATTCGTGCCGGAGGCAAGTACGGATAAAATGTCGGACAAGGATTTCTTCTACCGTCTGCCCTCTACCGGATTTTCTGCCTCCTATCCTGAAAAAGGAGACCGCAATGGACGACGAAGAGAGATATTTCTTCGACCTGAACGGCTATCTCGTGGTAGAGAACGCCCTCTCCTCCGAAGAAGTTGCCGCGTGCAACGAAGCGATAGACCGCAACGCCGACCGCATCCGCGAACGGCCGGAAGAACAATCCCTGTCGGGGAATTCCAGCACGCTCAAGGGCCAGCAGGGCCGTGGCGATCTTGGCGGCATGCTGACCTGGCCGAAGCCGTGGTGCCAGCCCTTCCGGGATCTCCTGACCCATCCGAATATCGTCCCGTACCTCAACGAACTGCTGCGTGAGGGCTTCCGCCTGGACCACGTCTACGGCATCATCATGCGCAAAGGCACGGAAGGACACGTGCTGCACGGCGGCGGCACCGCGGACGACCTGACCCATTTCTATCAGTTTCACAATGGAAGGATGCGCTGCGGTCTTACGGTTGTCGCCTGGATGTTCACGGACTGCGGACCGGGAGACGGCGGCTTTTCGTGCATACCCGGAAGCCACAAGTCGAACTACCCCACGCCGCGGGGCGTGGCCCTGCTGGACCGGGACATCGGCGTGGTACGGCAGGTGGAAGCGGAGGCCGGTTCGGCCGTCATTTTCACCGAAGCCCTCACGCACGGCACGATGCCCTGGACGGCGGAACACCAGCGGCGTTCCATCCTGTACAAGTACTCGCCGGGGCCGCTGACCTATTCGAGAGTCCACGTACCTGAGGGCGTAGCCGAAGTGCTTGACGAGTTCACGCCGCAGCAGCGCGCCGTACTGGAGCCGCCTTACCGCCCTGCGCGCCCGACCGTATCGACCGGTTGAGTCCGGTCACTCCGGGTTCGAACACCCGGTTGACGTTTCGACATCCTGCAGCACGCCACGCAAAGGGCCCCGGTCCTCTAAGACCGGGGCCCGAATCGTTGACGGACGGCGTCGAAGCCATTCTGTCGCCGATCAATCTACAGGTAGTTCACGCCGTACCACAGCGCGGGAATCGGGAACACCTCCGCCAGAACCTCGCCCACGCGACCTCCCGACTTCAGCAGGGCCTCTTCGGCGCCTTCGAGCGTGCCAAATATCAGCTGAATCGCCGCCCCCTGGTCGGGCGCCACCACCTGGTCGCCGCCATAGGAGAAGATCATCTCGTCGCCCTGCTGCCTGAAGACCAGGCTTTGCGCCTCCGTCTCACCTATTACTTCGGCGAAATATGGGCGCATCCGCTCCATGAACTGCTCAAAGTTGATCAGCGTGACCGTCCCTGATGCATTTGCCGGCGTGCCGGTGAGTCCCCTGGACTGAAGGCATTCCTGGAACCATCTGTCGCAGCCCATGACGTGGACGTTGAGCGACCGGAGGTCCAGCTCCCGGATGATCTTTCCTAGCGCGCCGGTCAGGCACCGCCGGTTTCCCGACGCCTCCTGCACGCTTATGCTGTCTCCCATTGCGCTGGGATGCTGCACCATCAGGTATCCGCGCATTATTCCTGCCTCACACACTTTGAACACCAGCGTGCGACGGTTCATGACGAACCCGTCGAATGCGTGGGCGTAATCGGACGGCGGCCGCATCCACCGCACATGCTCCTCCCGGTACACCGAAGCCATCGCGGGCACGTCGTCGACGGTGGCCGCCAGCAGTTCCACGCCGTCGTCGTCAAATTCTCCGGCCTTTTCCGCGGACACGGAAAACTCCCAGTCCCGGCCCACGTACCGGCAGCCGAACCGGTGGTACATCTTGCGATAACCGGATACGAGCATGAAATCCACCCCGTCGTCCCGGCAGACGCGCATCGTGTCTTCGAACAGGGCGGTTGCGTATCCCTTGCCGCGGTGCTCTTCGTACGTGGCCACCCCGCCCAGGGACGACGTGCGCACAGTGCATCCGAAAATGGACGCGTTCCGCCGAAGCGCGCCGATGTGGGACACGACCCGGCCGTCCACCACCACCACCCGCATTTCACCGGCGTGGGCCGGGGTGTAGAAGTGCGGGTATTCCTGGACCAGTCCGGGCCGGAACACGGTGTGGACCAGTTCGGCGAGGCTCTCGAATTCGTCGGGATGCAGGCTGCGCATGCCGTCGCGCCATGAGGGTTCGGGTTCTCTGGGCATTCTGGCCTCCCTTCGCCGGGGGACCGGCGGTCCCCGACAAGTCAGATGGTCTGTCAACAATGGTTTGCAAAATGAACTCGCCGGGCTCCGGAATAAACAGATGGGAACTCATCCCGTCTCCCGCTCCGGCGTTTACGCGGCCTCGTGATCCATGAACCCCGGCACGCTGAAATATCGTTCCGCCGAATCGCAGATCACCGTGGCCACGCGTCTGCCCTCGCCCAACTGCTCCGCCACCCGGAGCGCGGCCCAGACGTTCGCGCCGGCAGAAATGCCACTCAGGACGCCTTCCTCGGCCGCGAGGCGTCTGGCTGTCTCGAACGCATCGGCCTCAGTGGCGCAGATCACGCGGTCGTAGATCTCCCGGTTCAGCACCTCGGGAACGAATCCCGCGCCGATGCCCTGGATGTCGTGAAGCCCCGGCGCGCCGCCGGACAGCACGTTGGAGCGCTGCGGTTCCACGGCCACCACCAATAGCCCGGGCAACTCCGCCTTCAGGACTTCGCCTACGCCGGTGATGGTGCCGCCGGTGCCCACGCCGGCCACGAACGCGTCCAGCCGCTCCTCCACCGCATCCAGGATCTCACGCGCGGTTGTGCGCCGGTGCACCTCGGGATTGGCGGGATTGGCGAACTGCTGCGGCATGAACGTGTCGCCGGGGGCTTCCCGCGCGATGCGCATCGCCTCGTCCACGGCGCCCTGCATGTCCTCCGCGCCCGGCGTCAGCACCACTTGGGCCCCGAAGCTCTGCAGAAGGTCCCGCCTCTCGCGGCTCATGGAATCCGGCATGGTCAGGACCAGGCGATAACCCTTCGCCGCGGCCACGAGCGCCAGGCCGATACCCGTGTTTCCACTGGTGGGTTCGACGATCGTCATGCCCGGTTTCAGACTGCCGTCGCGCTCGGCCGCGTCGATCATGGCGTACGCGATCCGGTCCTTCACCGAACAGACCGGGTTGCAGGCCTCCATCTTTACGGCCACGTCCGCCATGCCCGGTTCCACCATCCGGTTCAGCCGAACCATCGGCGTGTCGCCGATCAGTTCCAGGATATCGTCCGCCACCGCGTTGGCCACCGGCATGTTGGTCCTTTCAATCGCTTCGATCAGGCCCGGTCACCGCCCTCGATCGGGCAAGCTTAATTGGCACATATCAATCGATTACGCATCGCGGCTTGCCACGGCCTCGATCGCCATCTTCCCCAGCCGCTGAATGTCTTCCGCGATCGTCTCGTCCTCCAGGTCCGCGGGGCCGCACCAGCGGTATCCCTCCGCCTCGGAGGCCGCCACCTTGAGGCTGCCGCCCGTCACCCGCGCGAAATAGATCAGGTCGATATGCTGGTGATCGTCCGAAATCTGTTCCAGGAGGATGCACTCGGGGCGGCTCAATACGTCCACAGTGCCCATGCGGTAGCGAGGCGACAGCAAGTTCACCTCAAGACCGCACTCTTCACGGACCTCGCGGACGGCCGCGTCGCACGGCAGTTCGTCTTCGTCGATATGCCCGCCCGGCGGAAGCCAGAGCCTGAGCCGTCTGTGAAACAGCAACAACGTCCTGCCGTCCTGAACAACGAACGTGGTTGCGGTGAAATCCCGGGTCGTCATCGTTCCCAATATACTCTGCGGTCGGGTTGGGAGCAAAGTCAAAAACGACCAGGATTAAGCAGGATTAGATCCGGATTAAGCAGGATTAAGGCAAATGCGGGGACGCGGAAATCGACCGAATTCCGGATCGGGATGTGAGTCATCAGAGAAGAGCCTGATAATATCAGGACTATCTGGATTAGAACACGATTGAACAAGAGTAGGGCAGAGGCGGGGACAGGGAAACCCACCGAGATCCTGCTCGTGATGTGAGTCAACTGGGAAAAGCCTGACTGTATCAGGAATCACTGGATTAAACAGGATCGAGGCAAACGCGTGGACAGGATTACCGACCGAAATCTTCTTCTCAACATGAGTCATCGTGAGCGATGATCGCGCTGACGAAGCATCTCCTGCAGGCTCCGGTCGATGACCTGGCCGAGTGTCACTCGCCCTGGCCGGCGAAGCAGCACATCCGCGTCACTCCCCCCTTGAGGGGGAGTCGCAGAAGCCGAGCCGAACCCCTGCGGACACGCACTGGGTCTGCCTGCGTTTAGCCGATCAAAGGGACCGGCGACGGCCGATGCGGTGGGGGGAGTTCAAGGTCGAATTCTGTGACGCGTCAGTTCTGGTCGTTATCCTGTGCATCCATGTTCCTCTGCATCTATTCTCGATGGTCTTTCGCTACCAGTCACGACCTACATGGATGGACAGGATGAACAGGATGAGACCCAAACCGGAAACATCCAATCCAGGCAGTACATCAACTAACCTCAATGTGAAATAAATCAG
>JAAXHE010000276.1 GCA_012271065.1 Candidatus Latescibacterota bacterium | reverse complement strand
TTTTTTATGAATTATTCAGGTTAAGGAGCCTTGTTTATGGCTGAGCAAGCGCACGGTGATCATGGACACCACGAGTTGAGCTACTGGCGCAAGTACGTTTTTTCCATCGACCACAAGGTCATCGGCATTCAGTACGCGGTCACCGCCCTGTTTTTTCTGTTTTTCGGCTTCTGCCTGATGATGATGATGCGTTGGCAACTGGCCTATCCCGGACAGCCGATGCCCTGGATCGGGAAGTTGTTCGGCGCGATAAATATGCCGGAAGGGATCATGGTGCCCGAGTTTTACAACCAGTTGGGCGCGATGCACGGCACAATCATGGTCTTTCTGGGTGTTGTTCCGCTGGCCGTGGGCGGATTCGGGAATTACGTGCTGCCTCTCCAGATCGGTGCGCCTGATATGGCGTTTCCCAAGCTCAATATGGCCAGTTACTGGGTGTTCTTCGTGGGCGGCGTCATTATGCTGGCCAGCTTTTTCGTTCCGGAAGGCGCGGCACAGTCCGGCTGGACCTCCTATCCACCGCTGGCCGTCATCGCACCGACGGGGCAGACCTGGTGGCTATGGGGCATGGTGGCCCTGATCACGTCCTCGTTACTGGGTTCGGTGAACTTCATCGTGACGACCGTGCAGATGAGGGCCGAGGGCCTGACCTTTTTCCGCCTGCCATTTTTCGTGTGGGCGCAGTTTGTGACGGCGTTTCTGCTGCTGCTGGCGTTCCCGCCGCTCGAAGCCGCTGGGGTCCTGCAACTCATGGACAGGATCGCGGGTACCAGCTTTTTTATGCCGAGCGGCCTGGTGGTCACAGGACAGCCGCTGGAGGTGAGCGGCGGCGGAAGCCCACTGCTGTGGCAGCACCTGTTCTGGTTTCTCGCGCACCCCGAAGTCTACGTGCTGATTCTTCCGGCGATGGGCATCGTAGGCGAGATCGTGGCCAACAACACGCGCCGGCCGCTGTGGGGATATCGCACGCTGGTCTACTCAATTGTCTTTCTGGGTTTCATGTCGTTTATCGTGTGGGCGCATCACATGTTCATGACCGGGATGGGGACGACAATCAGTACCTTCTTCCAGGCCACAACCATGATTATCTCCATTCCGTCGGTAATCATCCTGACCGCATTCGCGCTGAGCCTCCATGGCGGGTCCATCCGGTTTACGGTACCCATGCTGTTCTGCCTGGCGTTTATCCCCATGTTCGCCATCGGGGGGTTGACCGGGCTGCCGCTGGGCCTCACGGCCTCGGACCTGCATCTGCACGACACGTATTACGTGATCGGCCACTTCCACTACGTGGTGGCGCCGGGAACGATTTTCGCGCTGTTTGCAGGGGTCTATTACTGGTTCCCCAAGGTGACGGGCCGCATGATGAACGAGGCCCTGGGTAAGCTGCATTTCTGGTCGAGTCTGGTCTTCATGAACGGTATCTTCATGCCGATGTTGTTCGTGGGGATGGCCGGAGTTTCCAGGCGTCTCTACGACCAGACCCAATATGCCTACGGGGCTCAGGTACAGGGCCTGACGGCCATGAGTTCCTGGTCTGCCTGGCTGCTGGGGCTGGCTCAGATCTTCTTCATTGTCAACTTCTTTATGAGTATCAGGAAGGGCAAGAAGGTGGAGTCGGACAATCCATGGCAGGCCACCACGCTCGAGTGGGCGACGCCCACGCCCCCACCTCACGGAAATTTCGCCGTCGCGCCGAAGGTCTACCGGGGGCCTTACGAATACAGCGTGCCCGGTGCCTCGAGCGACTTTACGCCTCAATACGCGTCTGAAAACGGGCAGGTGGCCCAACCCGAACCCGAACCGGCGCCAACGCCGGCGGACGACGATTAGGCCCGCCGCTCGGGGGCGCGTTGGAACCCCGGCATCCGTCCGAGAAAACGAACCTCAATGAACAAGAACAGCAACGCGGCAACGCGACGAAGACTGCCAAAACGGGGCGTAGAGGTCGTCCAGAAAGACATTTATACCGTTCACGTTTAGTGACCTGGTGTATCCTGGTAATCCGCAGTTTAATCGCCTTTATCAACTCAAACGTGTTCGAATTCACGTCCACGAAACCATACGAATCCTGGTTAAGGGAGATAAACGGTGTCCGTTGAAGAAATCCCCTACACGGTGGAGCCGCACCCCATTACGGGGGTGTATAACGGGAAATTCGGGATATGGTTGTTCCTGGCGTCCGAGGTAATGCTGTTTGGCGCACTGTTTTCAACGCTGGTGCTGCTCAGGGTCGGTGCGCCGACCTGGCCTCATGGCTGGGAGCTGCTAAGTGTACCGCTGGCCACGCTGAATACGTTCGTGCTCATCGCGTCCAGTGTGACCATGGTTATGTCTTGGGCATCCCTGAAAATGGACAATTTCGGCAGGTTCAAGCTTTATCTTGGCCTGACGGTGTTGCTCTCGTTCGTATTCCTGGTTGTTAAATACTTCGAGTACACCCACAAGTTTCATCTCGGCATCTATCCTTCCACCAGCACCTTCTACGCCACGTATTTTACGATGACCGGCCTGCACGGACTGCACGTGATCGGCGGCATCGTGGTGAATGTCTACCTGCTGTTCCCGGGAAGCAAGCTCTGGCATACCGCCCCCGAGCAGTTTGCCAACCGGATCGAGTGTGCGGGACTTTACTGGCACTTTGTGGATCTGGTCTGGATCTTTCTGTTCCCGATACTTTACCTGCTGTAAGGAGCCTGGTATGGCCGATAGCATTGAAGAGATCAGGAAGCATGTTCGGGTCTACATTCTGGTGTTTGCCGCGCTGGCCGTGCTGACGGTAGTCACGGTCGCCGTCTCCTATCTCCATATCGAGTCGGTTGCGGTAACGGTCCTGATCGCACTGTTCATTGCGAGTATCAAGGGCGGGCTGGTCGCCGGCTATTTCATGCATCTGGTTTCCGAGAAACAGATTATTTACTGGGTGCTGGCGGTGACGGTCGCCTTTTTTGTATTACTGATGCTGCTGCCTTCATTTACGGAATTTACGGGCGTGGGTGAAATGTAGGGTTAGTCCAGATTCGGAGAACCCAATGTCTCTGAAAACATTCCACGTGGTCTTTGTCACTGTGTCCATACTGTGCTGTCTGGGTTTCGGCATCTGGGCGATTCAGGACTACCTCGCAACGGGCAACGGCACGAATCTCGGACTCGGCGTCGCTTCCTTTGCCGGGTGCGGCGTCCTGGTCTGGTACGGCCTTTGGTTCCTGAAAAAGCTCAAGGGATGGAGTTACCTGTGAGGCGCGCCTGCGTTGCCGCGGCCGTAGCCATTGGCGTTATGATTCCCGAGGTGGCTCGGGCATGCGCGGTGTGTTACGGGAATCCGGAATCCGATATGGCGAAGGGAGCTGCGGCGGGGGTCCTGGTGCTGATGGGGATTGTCGTGTCCGTGCTGGTCGGAATTGTGGGCGTGACGATCTTCTGGGTGCGCCGGGCGCGACGTTTCGGTAACGCGCTGGATAATTCCCGGGGCCGGCCGGGAATGCCCGGTTTGAACGGCAAGTGGCTTGCCACCGACGCGGAATGACCGGGGTTGGCGGGTGAGCCGGACGGAAATGGATATCGCGATGTCGAAGGGGTATCGCTGGCTGCACCGGTTCTCCGTGTTCACGGCCGGCGCCACCCTTTTTTTAATTTTCGCCGGTGCGATGGTCAGCAGTACGGGCTCCGGGTTGGCGGTACCGGACTGGCCGCTTTCGTACGGTATGGTGTTTCCGCCTATGGTCGGCGGGATTTTCTACGAACACGGTCACCGGATGGTGGCGACGTTCGTGGGGATCCTGACGACGGCACTCGCCGTCTGGATGTGGCGGCGGGAAGAACGGCGTTGGTTGCGAAACCTGGGTGTTGCAGCCCTGGCCGCGATTGTCCTGCAGGGTCTGCTGGGCGGGTTGACGGTGCTGTACCTCCTGCCCACGTGGATTTCCGTAAGTCACGCCTGCCTGGCGCAAGTCTTTTTCTGTCTTACCGTTGGCATCGCGTTGTTTACGTCGGCCGGCTGGCAGACGGAGGCGGAACCGATTTCGGCGACGGGCGGGGCGCCGCTGAAGTGGCTGGCCGCGGCCTGCACGTCGGTGGTCTTCATCCAGCTTGTCCTCGGCGCGCTGATGCGGCATACCGAGTCCGGCCTGGCCATTCCCGATTTTCCGCTTTCCTTCGGCCGCCTGATTCCGCCGTTCTCCGAATTGACTGTGGACGCCACGGACCCGTTTCCCATTTCAATCGAGACGTTTCGGACACGTGTTGCCATTCACTTTGCCCATCGGGCGTGGGCCGTTGTCGTTTCCGGCGTTCTGGTCTGGACCGCGTGCCGCGTTCTGCGCGCGCACGGATCCCGGCCCGAACTGAAGATACCCTCCGTGGTTTTGTTGGCGCAGCTTGTCGTTCAACTGGCGCTGGGGGCCCTGGTGATCTGGACGGGCAAGGCGGTCGCAATCACGACGTTACACGTGGTCGTGGGTGCGACGGTGCTTGCCACCAGCCTGGTGCTGACGCTGCGCGTATGGCGGATATGCGGTGCAGTAGATTCCAGGGTCGCAACGGTGCAGGTAGAAAACTGAGCGTTGGAGGACTTTGTTTTTATGAAACCGCGGGTTGAGGCCGGGACGGCGGACGTGGCATTGTCGTGGGCGCGCCTGATGGATTATGTAGCCCTCACCAAGCCCAAAATCACCGTCTTTGTCGTATTGAGTACAACGGTCGGGTTCGTTCTGGGCGCGGCCGGCGTCATCGAGTTCACTCGACTCCTGCATACGCTGCTGGCGACCGTCCTTGTCGCGAGCGGATCGGCCGTACTGAACCAGTTCCTGGAACGGAAGACGGATGCCAGGATGGAGCGCACGGCGAACCGGCCCCTTCCTGCCGGTCGTCTGTATGCGGAAGAGGCCTATCTGTTCGGGCTGCTGCTGTCCGGAACCGGTATCCTCTATATGGGGCTGCAGATCAACTGGCTGGCGGGCCTTCTGGCAGGGTTGACATCAGTTATTTATCTGTTCATGTATACGCCCTTGAAGCGAAGATCGACGCACAATACCGCGGTGGGCGCCGTTGCGGGGGCATTGCCGCCGATGGGAGGCTGGGCCGCGGCGCAGGGGGAGATCGGCTGGGGCGCGTGGCTACTGTTCGGCATTCTGTTTCTGTGGCAGTTTCCTCATTTTTTCTCTATCGCCTGGATCTACAGGGACGACTACGAACGCGGCGGATTCAAGATGATCTCCATCGGCGATCCGGCGGGTCGAAGGACGGCTACGCAGATCGGCGTATACGGCGCTATCCTGCTGGTTTTTTCCTTCCTGCCGTGGCTTGCGGGGATGACCGGTTTGCTCTACGCGGCCGTGGCAGCGGCGGCGGGGCTATGCCTCGTCCTTTTTGTTGTCTTGTTTACAAGTACCCGGACGGAGCAGAACGCGAGACGGTTGCTGCGAACGACGCTGGTCTATCTGCCTCTGCTCTGGATCGCCCTGTTGTTCGATGCGTTTCTGTAGTCGGGTCGGTCGACGCAAACCGGGTATTGCCAGGTGATAGGGGTTGCCTATCACCTTTCTCTTTTCGGATTGCGTCGGTTTCCGACATGCGGCGGTTTTAAACTTTCCGGGTGTCTCGCGCCGTCGTTCCGGCAGCCGGGCCCAGACCACGCCGGGCGGATTCGAAACAGATTCTAAGGAGTCCCTGTGCCGCTTGCGATCGCAGTTGCCGGGTTGCGCCATTGTTACGGAAGTCGGATTGCGCTCGACGGAATCGATCTCCGAATCGAGAAGGGGGAAATCTACGGCCTGCTGGGCCCGAACGGCGGGGGGAAAACAACGCTGTTTCGCATCCTGAGCACGATCCTCGAACCCTCCGAAGGAACGGTTCGCATATTGGACCACGATCTTCTTCGAGATGCCGCGGAAATACGTGCGCGAATCGGGGTCGTGTTTCAGAATGCCAGCCTGGACCTCAAGCTGACGGTTCTTGAAAACCTGCGCCATCAGGGCCATCTGTATGGTCTGCGCGGGCGCGCTTTAAAAGAGCGGATCGAGTCGATTCTCCGAAGCGTCGGCCTCACGGATCGCGAGAACGACAGGACGGAGGAGCTTTCCGGCGGACTTCGGAGGCGCGTGGATCTGGCAAGAGGACTGCTGCACCGGCCGGAACTGTTGTTGTTTGACGAACCCTCCAGCGGACTGGACCCGCGCGCCCGCAGAACGCTGTGGGACGACTTGCGGAAGCTTCGTGAGGAACAGGGTGTCACAGCACTGTTGACCACGCATTTCATCGAGGAGGCGGAGCGATGCGACCGCGTGGGCATACTGGACCGGGGGCGGCTTGTCGCGCAGGGTGCGCCGGACGAGCTGAAGCGATCGATGAACAAGGACATTCTGGTGATCGAAGCCGAACAAACAGAGGTACTGCGGGCGGAAATCGAAGCGCAGGTGAGTGTTACAACGACACTTGTGGACGGCACCGTACGGATTGAGTGCGACGACGGGCAGGCGATGATGGCTTCGCTGTACGCCGGTTTCAGGGAACGGATCTCTGCAATCAGACTGGGACGGCCCACGTTGGAGGATGTGTTCATACGGGAGACGGGGCGTCCGTTCGAGACGGCGGAGGGCGGTAATGCCGGATGAGGCAATGCGTGGCGAAGGGTTCATCCTCCCGGCGGCCACGCTGTGGAAGCGGGAACTCGTGAGATTCGCCAGAGACCGGCACCGGCTGCTTGGCGCGATCCTGCAACCGTTCGTGTTCTGGCTGCTGCTGGGCATCGGAATGAGCGCGTCATTCGCACCCGCGGGCACATCGGGAACGATGAGCTACCTGGAATATATCTATCCTGGCGCGCTCCTTATGGTCTTGCTCTTCACTGCGATTTTTTCCACGATTTCGGTGGTCGAAGACCGGCGTGAGGGGTTTATGCAGTCCGTGCTGGTCGCGCCGGTTTCGCGGAGCGGCGTGGTGATCGGCAAGGTGATGGGCGGAACGACGCTGGCGGTATTGGAAGGCATGGTATTCCTGTTGTTCGTTTACGAGCTTGACATTCCGGTCAGCCCTTTTGCGCTCGCGGCAACGGTGGCGTTCCTGTTCCTGGTGGGTCTGGCGCTGACAGGTCTGGGGTTCGCAATCGCGTGGCAAATGGCGTCCACGGCCGGGTTCCACGCAATTATGAACCTGTTCCTGTTGCCGATGTGGGCGCTCTCCGGGGCATTGTTTCCGCTTTCCGGCGTGCCGGAATGGCTCGGCTGGCTGATGCGGATCAATCCACTGACCTATGGTGTTGCCGGCGTGCGGCATGCCCTGTACCTGGAAGCGCCTGAACTGGCGGGAGGGATCCCGCCGTTCGAAGTGTGTCTTCTTGTGACGTGCCTGTTCCTTCTCTTGACGTTGGGCATCTCTCTGGGTGTGATCAGGCGGCGGGAAGGAGTGCGATAATACCGATGGGTGTACCCAGACAGGTTCGCGTGTTCTGGCTGGTGCTGGCCGGCGCGACGCTATTGATGCTGACGGTGGGGACATTCCTGTTCCTGCGCGAACTCAAGGCCATACGGGCCCAATCGCAGCGTCTTCCGGTTCTGGGCGAGGTTCCTGACTTCCTGCTCGTGGAACGCAGCGGCAGGCAGATGGGTCTCTCGGAACTGCTCGGCCGCGTCTGGGTTGCGGACTTCATCTTCACGCACTGCGCGGGTCCGTGTCCGTTGCTTTCGGCGAAGATGCAGGCGCTCCAGGCGCCGCTGAGGAAATATCCGGACGCGCGGCTCGTGTCATTCTCCGTGGACCCGGAGCGGGATACCCCCGAGGTGCTCTCCGGGTATGCGGACCGCTATCTGGCAGATGCGGATCGCTGGCTGTTTCTGACAGGCGAGAAGCCCGGGGTGTACAGCGTCATTCGTAACGGCTTTCAACTGGGTGTGGGAGGCGTGGAAGAAGGCACGGACCAGATTATGCACAGCCTGCGATTTGCCCTGGTGGACAGAAAGGGGCGGGTACGGGCATACTACGACGGGACGGATCCCGGCCTCGTGAAGAAACTCCTGCCCGACATGAGGGCGGTGTTGAAGGAAAGAAACTGAGTTTCCCCGGATGGACTCTTTTAACGGGCTGATAAACTCCAGTTCAATCGCTGTCCTCGTGATGACGCCCGGATTCCGCGCCGGCGTTCTCAGACAGTCCCGCGCGTTTGATGGAACTCAATAGCGGCCAGAGAGTCAGAACGGGTGTTCCGTCACGGCTCCGTCAATGTTGCAGCGAAGCCCGGACGGACCCGAACCAAAGTGTTTACCCGCCTGCCGTATTTTTGCCGAGGGATATCGTGCGCTGGACACTGGTGTTGGTCTGCCTGTCTTTCCTCACAGGCTGTGGCCTGCTGGACAGACAGGAACAGCCGCAGATCGTGGAGCTAACCACGGACCAGGATGACCATCCGTCTGTAGGACGCGGAAGCAAGGTCCAGATCACGCTCTTCACTTCAGACGCGGACAACGACGAACTGGACTATCTGTGGACGGACCTCAAGAGGGAAGAGGGCGGGCAGTTCGCGGCCAGCAACCAGGATTCCTTGAGAGGGCTCTTTCAGGATTCTGTGACCGTGGTCTGGGTCGCGCCTATCGTGACGGGCGTCTATACGCTCAAGGTTGAAGTCGACGACGGAAAATCAGGCACCATAACGGAGGGGATGGTCGAAATCCATGTTACCCAGGGACCGCCCGTGGCGGATGCGGGGATGGATCGCACGATCGCGTACGGGAGCGGACTCCGCGTGACATTGGACGGAACGGGGAGTTCGGACCCGGACCGGGACCCGCTCCGGTATGCCTGGACGCAGCTCGACGGTCCCGGGGTCGATTTCGACGCCGAGAACAGCATGCCGGTCTTCAGGGCCGTTGCGCCGGCCGACTTTGTTTTCGAACTGCGCGTCCGTGACGATATCGTTGTTGCCGAAGGTGCGATTACAAGCGAACCCGACACCGTGACCGTACGCGTGGACGACCGTCTGGGGTTCGATTTCTGAACGCTGATCACACGGGGTAATGACTTTAAAAGCTGTTTTAAAATTACCGGTGTATTCCCGACCGGCGCTTTTGCAGCCGC